>CAZLLI010000077.1:0-7224 GCA_964560355.1 uncultured bacterium
AGCGCGCCCACCGGGACCGCGCGGCCTTCGATCTGCTCGATGTACTGCGCGATGCGTTCCGCGAGCGGTACGCCGCGGCGGCGGATGCCCACCACCACCAGGCCGTCGACGCCGCCGTTGCGCTCGACGATCTCGTGCGCGATGCGCTTGACCGCCCGCCGGATCTGGTCGGCGTCGAGGAGGGTCGACTTGTAGACGATTTCGCTCATTAGTAATGAGGCGCCCGTTCGCCCGACCGGTGGGAGGCTACCTATGATGGAGGGCACAAAAAAACCCTCCGGGGGAATTCAGAGGGCGAGTGCGAAACAACGGCGAACGCGCCGATGGTGTTGGCTCGACCCCTTGCTGGCCTCCCGGACCAGCCTTAAAAGGATCTGTCCCGAGCATGGTAGGCCTTCCGGGCCACGGAGGCAAGGGGTTTCTTGGGGCGTTGGTTCGCGCCAAATCCGTTCGTTTTCGGGGAAAGCGGCATTTCTACCTGTAGCCATTGTCGAGTTGAACCGTTCCCCGGAGGTCCCATGTGAAACGCCTCGTTGTAATCGCTTTCGTGTTTTCGGCGTTGATCGCACCCAGCCCATTGCTTGCCGCTTGGATCGCCAATGGTACCAACCTGACCAACGTGTTCGGGGTTCAGTATTCCCAAGTGATGATCCCCGACGGAGCCGGCGGCGCGATCGTCGCGTGGTCGGACGGTCGCGGCGCGAGCTTCGACATCTATGCGCAACGGGTGAATGCGAACGGCAACGCGTTGTGGACGGCGAACGGTGTCGCCCTGTGCACAGCGACGGACTACCAGGTCTTCCCTGTGATCACGTCCGACGGTGCCGGTGGAGCGATCGTCGCATGGGTCGACTATCGGCCCGGAACCGGGGGCGTCTATGTGCGGCGGATCACCGCTGCGGGAGCCGTGCAATGGACGGCGGACGGTGTCGGGCTCGCGACGCACGGGCTTGGCGTCACCGAACTGCAGATCGTGTCCGACGGGACCGGCGGCGCGATCGTCGTGTGGACCGACGGGCGCAACTATCCCAACTACGATGTCTATGCCCGGCGCGTGAATTCGGCCGGTGTCGCGCAGTGGGCCGCGAACGGCGTCGCCATCGGTGCTGCCGCCGGTGACCAGAACAATCCCGATATCGTCAGCGATCAAGCGGGCGGCGCCATCATGGCCTGGACCGACTACCGCGTGTCGCCGATGAACGCCGACATTTATGCGCAGCGCGTGAACGGCGCCGGAACCGTGCAATGGGCCGTGAACGGCGCTCCCGTTTGCACCGCTTCTTCCGGTCAGGTCCTCCCCCGTTTGGTTTCCGACGGGAGCGGGGGCGTTGTTCTGGGCTGGTACGACCAACGCTCTGGCTCGTCGGACATCTATGCGCAGCGTCTGAACGGGTCCGGCGCGCCGCTATGGTCGATTCCCGACGGCACACTGATCTGCGACGCGGCCAATGAACAGTACTTTCCGGTGATCACGAGCGACGGCGCGGGTGGCGCCATCCTCGCATGGGTCGACTATCGGAGCGGCGGTTTCTCGTCCGACGTCTATGCCCAACGCATCAACGCGACGGGCGGCTCGCTTTGGGCATCGAACGGTGTCCTCGTTTGCGGTGCGGCCGACGATCAATTTCCGTACAACATCGCCTCCGATGGAAGCGGCGGCGCGGTGGTGACCTGGGATGACCGGCGATTTGCCAGTACCAATTCGATCGACGCGTATGCACAGCGCCTGGACGCGTACGGCGCGCCGCAGTGGACCTGGGACGGGGTCGGTGTCTCGGTCGGGCCCGGTTACCAGAGCAACATGAGGATCGCCGTCGACGGGACGGGTGCGATCCTCTTTGCGTGGGACGACGCTCGTGGAGACGAGAACATCTACGCGCAACGCGTCGAAGCGACGTACGGCTATTGGGGCCACCCCGAGCCCACGGTCACCGCGGTCGCGGACATCCCCCACGACCAGGGCGGCAAGGTCGCGATCAACTGGACCGCGAGCAGCCGGGATCTTCCGACACCGCAGACCATCTCCTTCTATTCGATCTGGCGCGCGGTGAGCGCGATACCGATGGGCAGCGCGAGCATCGGCTTGGACGACCTTCGCGGTCTCAGCCCCTCATTCAATCAACCCGTGTATCTGTCGACGCCGGGACACTACTACGAACAAGTCGGTACGCAAGCGGCGCACGCGTGGCCCGGCTACTCGTTCTCCGCCGAGACGCGCGCGGACTCCGTCGCCGGGGCGACCGGCAACGAGTTCTTCATGGTCGCCGCCCACGATCAGTACAACGACTTCATCGCGTTCCCGTCCAATGAGGCGACCGGCCATTCCGTCGACAATCTCGCGCCGGCGGCACCGCTGATGCTCACCGCACAACGCGTGGGATCGAACGTGAACTTGAAATGGAACGGCGTGCACGTGCGCGATCTCAAGGACTACTCCGTGTATCGCAAGACGTCGTCCGGTGTGACGCCGGTGCCGATCAACTTCCTCGCAAGCTCGGAGGACACCGTGGCGGTCGATACGGGTGCGCCGGCAAGCGCGCTCTATTACATCGTCACCGCGTACGACGTGCACGCGAACCAGGGTCCCCCGTCGAACGAAGCCAGCGTGCAAGCGACCACCGGCGTCGGCAACACGCCTCCCATTGCGACGCTCACCGTGCTGCAGAACCAACCCAATCCGTTCGGCGGCACCACCGACCTGCGGATCGGTCTTCCCTCCAACTCCGACGTGTCGATCGAGGTCTTCGATGTGGCGGGCCGGCGCGTGCGAACCCAAGCGCTCGCGCAGCAGGCCGCGGGATGGCGAACGGTCCCCTTCGACGGTCGCGACCAAGCGGGCCGGCCGCTCGCGAGCGGCGTGTACTTCTACCGCATTACGGCGAGCGGCAAGATGGTCACGAACAAGATGGTGATCGCGCGGTAGCTCTCTCGCGAACTGGTTCTTGAATCGAAACGCCGCGCGACCTGCATCGCGCGGCGTTTTCTGTTAGACGATAGTGGCGCTTCGCCTTGATGGCACCTGCACTTGCGTTGTTGCGCAGCGGCGTCGTACTATTATTGCGCCCCGCCGTACGCGCCCCGTTGGAGGCTATCCGCGATGCGACGTTTGAGCCTCACGATCGCTCTTCTCGTCTTCCTGTCTTCCGACGCCTTCGCGATGGGTCCCATCCATATTTGGAGCCGCCACTTCACCGCCACGACGTGGGCAGGGGTGATGCGCGTCGTCACCGATGCCTCTAATAACATCTACGCGCTCGGCGGTTTCACGGGGACCATCGACTTCGGCGGCGGGCCGCGCACGTCGACGGGTAACTCCGACAACTTCGTGGTGAGCTTCGACGCCAACGGCGCGTACCGCTGGGATATCGTCTATCCGGATGCCGTCGTGTGGTCGATGGATCTCGATCCCAACGGCGGTCTCGTGATCGCGGGAGACTTCGCGGGCTCGTTGGACTTGGGCGGCACCGTCCTCACAAGCGCGGGCGATCTGGATTATTTCGTCGCGAAGCTGGGAACGGACGGGCAATACGGCTGGCGCAAGCGATACGGCACGTTGGGTGACCAATCGTGCCGAGCGATCGCGTGCGACGCGAACGGCAACATCGGCGTCACGGGGCAACATGAATATGCGAACCCCTACTGGGGCGAATACTTCGTCGCGAAGCTGGACGCGGCCGGAAACGAGCTGTGGATGCGCCGAGTGTTCGAGGACGACTATCAGTGCGGAGTGGCGATCGATTTCGATGCGAGCGGCAACGTCGTGGTGGGTGTGCACTATCTCTACGCGCCCGATTTCGGCGGCGGCCCCGTCATTCCGGCCGGTGCCAGGATCAACATCGCCGTGGTGAAATACACGCCGGACGGGACGTTCCTGTGGAGCCGGGGCTTCGGCGACAGCGACCAGCAAGCGTTGCTTTGCCTCGCCGTCGACGCATCCGACCGCATTTGGCTCACCGGTTCATTCTTGGGTTCGGTCGGCTTCGGCGGCGGCACGTTCTTCAATCGCAACAACGACGACATGTTCCTCGCGGTGTTGGACGCGAACGGCCAGCATCACGCGAGCCGGCAGTTCAATGCCGGCGACGACTACTTTTACGACTTTCAGATCGGCAGGTCGATCGCGTTCGACGCGGCGGGAGACGCCGTAATCGCGGGCTACTTCGCGGCGAAAGTCGACCTCGGGGGCGGCGACCTCGTGAGCGACGGGAATTGGAATGCATTCGTGGCCCGCTTCTCCCCCGACCTCGACCACGTGTGGAGCCGGAGCTACGGAATAACGTCGAACACGTGGGCGCAAGCGGTCGCGGTCGATGACGCCGGCGACCTCATCGTCGCGGGTTGGTTCGACGGGTCGGTCGACTTCGGCGGCGGCGTCTTCCCGGATGGGCCGGGCCAGGAGATGTTCCTCGCGAAGTTCACCGACGACACCTTCCTTCCTGTGTTGTTCACGCGTTTCGCCGCCATCGCGCGCGGCGCCTCCGTGCACGTGGAATGGGAGCTGGCGCACGACGAGTCGATGGATTCGTTCACGCTCTATCGCAACGCCGAAGGGTCCGACCACGCCGACGTCATCGCCACCGGGGACGCCATGTCGACCGGTTCGTTCACCGACGTGGACGTGCAAGCCGGGCGAACCTACCAGTACGAGCTCGTCGTGCGAACCACCGACGGCGACCTCTTTCGCTCCCCGACGTCGGCGGTGACGCTGCCCGCGATTACCACGTCGCTCGGTCCCAACCATCCCAACCCGTTCAACCCCACGACGACGATCGAATACGCGGTCGGCGAAACCATGCCGGTGACGATCGAGATCTTCGACGTATCGGGTGCGCTGGTCACTCGCCTCAACCAGGGGATGCGCGAGCCGGGGACGTATCGCGCTGAATGGGACGGTCGCGACGCGGCCGGTCATGCAATGGGCAGCGGCGTGTACTTCTATCAAATGAGTGGAGTCCCTCGAACCGCTCACAAGATGGTTCTTCTCAAGTAGTTGCTCAGGCGCACGGCACCATTCCTGTCTCCCCCAAAAATGATGCATGTGCATCATTGCACGCCGCTCGTGATGCGGCTATGAACCAGATAGCCGCGTAAAGCGATTTCAATGAGGAGGTACATCATGTACGGACGTAGAGTTTCGTTCCTACTGAAGCCCGAGAGCTTCAACGATTTCAATCGTCGTCAGGAGAAGGAAGTGCTACCGATCCTGCGCCAGCAGAAGGGCTTCGAAGACGTCATCACCATGGTGACGCCGGACAAGAAGCGCGTCGAAGCGATCAGCATCTGGAACAAGCTGGAAGATGCGGAAGCCTATGATCGCACGAGCTACAAGGAAGTCGTCAAGCTGCTGTCGAACGTGGTCGAGGGCACTCCGAAGGTCGAGACCATGGAGATGGCGGCCTCGACCATTAGTCACAAGTAGTCTCTGGCGAGTCACCTCGGGCTGTTGCCGAAGCAACGGGCGGCGGGCGACGGGATTGAAGGGTCCCGTCGCTTCGTCGCTCGTGTTTTTTCGCCCTGCACTGCCCTTCCGTCTCGGCTAGTATCGGCGCGTTCGATCACGTAGTATCTCGTCCATGGCAACTCCACGTGTTCTGCGGTTCCGGCCGCGCCGACCGCGTCGCTTCCTCCTGATTTTCTTTCTCCTTTTCCTTCTTATCGGCGTGCCGGGGCTCGTCCGATTTGCGGCCAATTGGATGTGGTTCCAAACGCTGGGCTACGAGCGGGTGTTCACGACGCAGATCTTTGCACGCGCGCTGCTGGGTCTCGGTGTGGGCGCCGTCGCGTTCGTTTTCCTCTACACGAATCTGCGTCTTGCTCTGCGCGGCATCATGTTGGACGCGAGCGTGGTCATTCCCACACCCGGCGGCCCCGTCGAACTGATGCGGGTTGTCCAGCGCCTCGCCGTGATGGCGACCATCGTGGTGGCCGTGCTGATGGGCCTGGGAGCCGCGGGCTCATGGCTCGAAGTACTGCGCTTCACGCACCGAACGCCGTTCGACACGATCGATCCCGTCTTTGGGCGCGACGTGTCCTACTACGTGTTCACCATGCCGGTCATCACCGGCACGATCCGACTGCTGACGATTCTCACTACTATGTCCCTCGTGGTGACGGTCGTGTTGCGTGTGCTGCGCCGCGACATCACGGCACTCGGGCGACGCGTTACCGTCGAGCGGCCGGCGCGCTGGCACGTCGCGGGTCTCGTCGCCGCGTTGTTCGTGCTAGCCGCATTGCGGGTGGAATTCGTCCGGCTTCCGGGAATCCTCTATTCCACCACCGGGCCTCTCACCGGCGCCAGCTACGCCAATCTGCACGGCACGCTCGTGGGACTGCGACTCCTCGCGATTGCCGCGGTGATTGGCGCGGGGCTCGTGTTGTGGAGCGCCCGCGGCCCGCGCCTCGCGCGCGGCGTGTGGATTGCGACGGCGATCTACCTCGGCGTGTCGGCGGTCGCAGTCACTATGTATCCCGCACTTGTCAATCGGCTCGTCGTGTCGCCCAACGAATTGGCCAAGGAAACGCCGCAGCTCGCGCGCCACATCGCGGCCACGCGTCGCGCGTGGGGACTCGACAGTGTCGTGACGCGCGATCTCACCGGCGAAGCACGCTTGAGCGAGAAAGACATCCTCGCCAACCGCGCCACCGTCGACAACATCCGCCTGTGGGATCGCGATCCGCTTCTGCAAACGTTCGGGCAGCTGCAGGAGATCCGCACGTATTACGATTTTCTTTCGATCGACGACGACCGCTACCACATCGACGGACGCTACCGCCAGGTGCTCCTCTCGCCGCGCGAATTGAATGTCGCGTCGCTCCCCACCCGCACGTTTATCAATGAAAGACTCACGTTCACGCACGGCATGGGGCTGACGCTTGGTCCCGTGAATCAGGTTACGTCGGAGGGCTTGCCGGTCTTGTTCATCAAGGACCTCCCGCCGGCGTCGAGCGTGTCGCTCAAGGTGACGCGCCCGGAGATCTATTTTGGAGAGACAGCGGATTCGTGGGCGTTCGTGCACACGGGGCAGCAGGAGTTCGACTTTCCCTCCGGCGACGAGAACGTCTACACCGCGTACGAAGGGACCGGTGGCGTGCGCGTCGGTTCGTGGCCGCGACGACTCTTGTTCGCGACCTATTTCCGCTCGCTCAAGGTATTGCTCTCGAGCGACATCACCAACGACAGCCGCGCGATGTATTTTCGCAACATCCGCGTGCGCGCCAAGAAGG
>CAZLLI010000077.1:7324-12719 GCA_964560355.1 uncultured bacterium
ACCAACGACAGCCGCGCGATGTATTTTCGCAACATCCGCGTGCGCGCCAAGAAGGCGCTCCCCTTCTTGACCTTCGACAACGATCCCTATCTCGTCATCGACGACGCCGGCCGCTTGCGCTGGATCATGGACGCTTACACGCGCACCAGCCGCTACCCCTACGCGCAGCCCCTCAACAACGGCGTCAACTACTTGCGCAACAGCGTCAAGGTCGTGATCGACGCGTACGACGGTGCCGTCACCGCGTATCTCGCCGACCCGACCGACCCGCTCGTGCAAACACTCGGCAAGGCATTCCCCGGCATCTTCCATCCGCTCGACGAAATGCCCGCCGACCTGCGCGCGCACTTGCGCTATCCCGAAGCGCTCTTCCGCGCGCAGAGCGACATGTACGCCACCTATCACATGGACGAGCCTGCGACATTCTACCACCGCGAGGATCAGTGGCAGAAGCCGGAGGTAACCGCGGAGGGCGCGCGCGATCCGTTCTTGCGCCACATCATCATGCGGCTGCCGGGCGAGAAGGCCGAAGAATTCATTTTTATGGTCCCGTTCACGCCGCGCGGCAAGGACAACCTCGCGTCGTGGATGGTTGCGCGTAACGACGGCGAACACTACGGCAAGCTGGTCGTGTATCGACTGCCGAAGCAGAGTCTCGTGTTCGGGCCGACGCAGATCGTGAACCGGATCAACCAAGACACCGAGATTTCGCAGCAGATTACGCTGTGGGATCAGCGCGGCTCCGAAGTGATTCGCGGCAATCTTCTCGTGATTCCGATCGAAGAGTCGCTCATCTACGTGCAGCCGCTCTATCTCCGCGCGCAGGGCGGGCGCATTCCTGAATTGAAGCGCGTCATCATTGCCTATCAGAATCAAGTCGTGATGGAAGCAACACTCGAGGCGGGGCTGGCGAGACTCTTCGGCGGTGTCGTCGCGCACGCGGCGGCAGCGCCCGAACCGACTCCGCCGGCTGGGACCGACAGCGCCGCCGATCTCGCGCGCCGCGCGTCGGAGATCTACGAGCGAGCCGTAGCCGCACAACGCGCCGGCGATTGGACGCGCTACGGCGAAGAGCTAGCGCGCTTGGGCGAGGTTCTCAAGCAATTGGAAGCGTCGACCAAAGGAGCGCGGTAAGTCCGCGCCGCGACTCGCAGCGTGAGCAATCCCATCGACAAGATGCTCGCCAAGCGTTGGCCGTACTCCGAGGCGTGCCCCGAGGCGCTGGCCGAGCTGGGGCGTCGTGTCGCGGCGGTGGGCAAGAAGCGCGAACTGATTCACTACTCGAAGCTCGTCAACGGCCTCGAAATGCGGATGGCGAACGTCGGCGGCGGCGCGCCCTTCGAGCTCGGCGTTCCCGAGTGGAGCGACGAAGACCGCAAGATTCTCGGCGACCTGCTTGGCCGCCTATCGCTCGACACCTACCAGCGCGGCAAGTTTCTCGCGAGCGCGCTCGTGACCGCCAAAGGCACCCAGGAACCCGGCGAAGGATTCTGGACCTTCGTCGACGAACTGGGGCTGTTCACGTCCACCAGCCCGACACGCCGCCTGATGTTCTGGAGCGACCAAGTGCGCGTCGCGCACGAGTGGTACGGGACGAACGCGTGGTGAGGCCACCGAGGCCGTGACCACGATGCCTGGAAAGAAAATCCCAAAGGAGACTGGACAGCCGACCCAACGTTGACAATATTGCGTTCAGTTATCGAGACCCCGCCCGGAGGCTGACATGCGGTCATTCGTTCTGGTGGGGTTTATTGTTCTCGCCACTGTTCTTTCTCCCCTTTCTCACGCCTGCAAGATCTGGACTCCGCTCATCAATGAAATAGAAAAAACCGACGTCATCGTCGTTGGTTACGTCGAGGACAATCAGGAGAACAAATATGCGGTCCGCACCTACGATGCCGGCGGTCCCTACGACAACGAGCAGCGAACCTATCAACAACGGTGGCTGCACGAAGCAACCGTAGTAGTCACGGAAATACTCAAGGGTTCGATTCGCTATCCGCGCATCGCGATCAATGCCGCGGGTAACCGCGTGCAATCGATTCGTGTGCTGCACGACGGCTTCATCCAGGGGTCCGACGGTCGAATGTCGATGATCTCCACCGACGATCACATCGACTCCAACGAGGAAGGCATCTGGCTGCTCAACTCCGGCGAAATCCGAGGGACGTATCGAAGAGAAACCATGTTGCCCGAAGGCGCGAGGGACGAGGTCAAACGCTGCTTGGAAGTTCTGCAAACCGGGTATCGCAATTGGACGCCAGGATGGACGCCCGATGCGAGCACATGGGTGACCACGTGGGGCTGCGATATGCGGATCCACGTGCGCGCGGTCTCGCACGAAGACGGCGACATCACCTTGTCCGGGGTTTTCCGCAGCGAGCTTTTCGATGGTGGGCAGTCCGTGCTGTCGTCACCGGAGTGGGATCATTTCGTCGCGCGCTTGGATCCATCGGGCAAGACAAGATGGACGCGCGCGCTTGGATGCGGGCAAGACTTCGACCCCACCCCCGTCGCCGGCCATGGTGGCTCGGTGGTGCTCGCCGGTGATTTCCATCAGGAATGTTCGATCTTGGGAACATCGTTGCTGTGGACCGGTTCCCGTGCAAAGCTCGTGGTCAACATTTCGCCCGATGGACGCCTCGTGTGGTCGCGCGCGATTACCGGGGACGTCACCAGTCTCTCCGTGCTACTCGATGCCCGCGGCGGCTACCGACTCGTCGGTTCGTACAAGGGCGAGCTTGCGTGCGCAGGAAAGCGGATCGTGAGCGACAGTGAATCCGATTGGTTCATCGGAGAGCTCGACCCCACCGACGGGACCGTTCGACGACTGCAGTCCATCCCGCGCGGCGCCGATGAGAGCTTGCCATTCGCCCGCCTCGGACCGAAAGGTGAAATCGTTTTCGCCGGGTACCAATCTGTCGACCGAGCCATTAACGGACACTCGCAACGAAGGTCCAACGTCATCGTCGGGTCCATTTCACGCGACGGACACCTCGTGTGGGTCGACACCCTCGGCGGCGATTGGGACGACTACCCCCAGGACGTCGCCGTCGCGCCCGATGGAATGATCCTCGCCACCATGACGCTGACACCCAGCAAGTTGGCGCGCTTGGATCCGTACGACATCGTCAACGCGAAGCTGTGTGCCGGTCAGTCCTACACCGCGCTGTGCGCGTGGAGTGCCGACGGCAAACGACTTTGGAGCGCGACCGGTGCCGGAAACGACGTCGAAGTCGACGCCGACGGGAAACTCTATTGTGCCGGCTCGTACCGCGACGACAACGCTGCTCTCTCGCAGCTCCCGTCACCAGCGGGCGGAGTCGACCTCTTCATCGAGTGCTACGACCACGAGGGCAACCGACTATGGGCGTATCGCGACGGTGGTCTGGGCGCCGAGTACGCGTCGTCGTTCACGCTCCTCCCCGGCGGGCGAGCCCTCATCGGGGGCGCCTTCGAGGGCCTGTCATATCTGGCAGGCCAAACCCTCCGACCGCGGGGGTATTTGGACTTCTTCCTTGCAAATGTCGCGTTGCCGAAGCAGTGAGAAATCGGGATGACATGGGTGGGTATCGAGCATTGGGTGCACTGAAACCGAGTCTCAAGCGAACGCTGGTTCAAGCGGCGTTGTTCACGGCTGCCCTGGGCCCAGCGCCCGCCCACGCCATCGAGATGGCGTACTCCCATCGAGGCCTAGTCACCGATTCCGAAGTGATCGTCATTGCAACACTGCGAGGGACGAGCGGGTACATGAAGAACGGGTGCTTCATCGACGAAGGCATTCTCGACGTCGATCGCGTGGTTTGCGGCAGCGTGGCGCCGGGCGATTCGTTGCTAGTTCGCTGGCAGAACTATCCGGGCGTCGCCGGCCGGGGGGTCTCGCACTACCCCAACATCGGCAAGTCCCGGCTCTGGTTTCTTAAGGGTGACGTGGAGGGCGTGCTTCGAGCCGATACTGAGCAACGTGTGTGGCCGGTCGATGAATTGGAGACCTTCCTCGACACGTTGGCCGCGTACCCGTACTATGTCCGGACTCCGGAGTACGCCATTGGCGAGCGTGTCGTCATCACGATCGAGTTTCGCAACGCGACAACGTCCACGCTCTCGGTGCCGACGATTCGCGTGGCGAATGGCCGCGTTGTCTATGGTCAGGGATTCAACCTGGTTCTGAAAACCGGCTATTCGATGGGTATCGAGACGCCGGTGGTATTTCGGCCCGATGTATTGACCCGAGACGCCCACCTCGCGCACACGAACCTCGCTCCGGGCGAAACGAGACGCGTCGACCTGCCACTCTCGGGCTTGCTCACAGAAATGCCGCCCGGCCTGTATCGGTTCAACGTGCACGTGGACGGTCATGTTACGGGCCACGGCGTCCGCGTTCAAACGTCGTGGGAAACCGGCTTGGACCGCGTGCGCGGTACACCCGGGGAGATTCCGTACTACATCCAAACGCTGCGCGACGGCGACCCCGAGTCGGGCAGCGCGCTCATGATGCTCAGCTTGGCGCGCAAGGAAACTGCTCGCTTCGCGGATGAGTTGATGAGCCTATCCGATTCGCTCCGAACGTCAATGCGTTTGGAGATCATGCGCCTGATCGGCCGGCTCGACACCCCAATCGAGGAGCTGGTTGATTTCTATCTGGCTCGCATCGACGATCGGGTCGTCGGTGCTGGCGCCGTCTTCGGCGCCAGCCAGATGCTCGATGGGGGGAACCCCTATCGACGCGATGAGATCGTCAACGCGCTGCTCGCGCTCTTGGATGACGAAGACTTGGCCACGCGCTTGGGGGCGATCGGGACCGTCTCCAACTGCCGAATCACCGCCGCGCTTCCCGCCCTTCGGATTATCGCGCGCTACGACCCCGACGAAGAAGCCAGGCGCGATGCCTGGTGGGCAATCGATGTTCTCGAAGGCCGGATGCCGTGCAAGGACCGCCCAGTCGTCCATTGATCGCGTCTTCCTCGCGTTCGCGCGCGGCGATCGACTTCCCACGAACGCGAGCACGGGTCTCGCCGCGAGCCGTCGAAAAACAGCCCTTTACACGCGCGGCGTTGTGCCCCATGATCTCCGCAGAACTCATCCTCACCGACTGCGACAAGATCGTTCAGCTTCCCTTTTTATAGGTTCGCTCAACTTCTCGGTCCCCTCGTCGATTGATGCGTTTGCGGCCCGGTACGTTGCCGGGCCACTCATGGAGCTTCGAACGGGCGTCCGGAATTCGCCGGAGATCCGTTTTCGGCTTCGATACGCCGGTCATCCGGCATTTGGAGAAAAGACGAATGAAGAAGATTTACGTGGGCAACTTGCCCTTCAGCGCCACCGAAGACCAAGTCCGCAGCTTGTTCGACAAGCACGGCACGGTGCAGTCTGTCAGCTTGATCATGGATCGCGA
>CAZLLI010000078.1:0-12650 GCA_964560355.1 uncultured bacterium
AACCCCCACCCCCAACCCCCCCCACACCCCCCCCGGGTGGGGGGCTTAATGGCCCCCCTGGTTCCCGCGCCCCACGACTCTTCCTTCCCCGTTTCCGTTCCTGGCCATGACCGTTAGAAGATTTGACCCAGGCTGAAATAGAAAGTTCCGCCGGGGTCGGTGTAAACGTCGGGCTTCAGGGGATATCCGTAGTCGAGTCGGATGGGCCCGATGGGCGTATTGTAGCGAAGGCCTAAGCCAATTCCGTACCGAAAGTCGTCGACCTCGGTCTCCGATTGGTCGCTGGTGAGGGTGAAGTCGCTCGCGGTGACGTCGGAAACCGTACCCCACACGTTGCCGCCGTCGACGAAGAAGGTCCCGCCGAAGTTCCACTTGCCCAGGTACGGGAGCGGATAGCGGAACTCGACGTTGGCGAGCACCATGAATTCGCCGCCGTCGACGGTGGAGACGCCGTCCTCGGTGGTGCGCGGACCCAGGCTCGCTTCGTCGTAGCCGCGCACCGAGTTGGCGCCGCCCAAGTAGTAGCGGTCTTCGACCGGGACGGCGTCGGAGCGGCCGTAGGCAGCGCCGTAGCCGACGCGCGTGCGCCACGCGAACACGGTGTTGCCGCGCGGGTGGTACATCTGCTCGGTGCCGGTGAGCATGTAGTAGTCGTTGCGCCCGCCCAGGAAGCCGCCCGCGACGCTCGCCGCCAGCAATCGGTATTCGCCCTTGCGCGGGTTCAAGACGAAGTCGCGGGTGTCGCGGCTCAAGGTGCTGCCGAGAATGTTCGAGCGCGATTCGTCTTCGGGCTCGCCCAGCTGGCGGCGCGTGATGTTCTCGATCGAGAACGTCACCGTGAGCTCGGTGTCGTAGCCGAAGTCGGGGCGCGGCTTGCCGAAGTCGTGGGAGACGCCGAAGGTGGTGCCGAGTGTTTTCACCTCGAGGTCGGGCACGGTGGCGTCGTTTTCGATGAACGCGTTGACGCCGGCACCGAGCTTGATCCCGAAGAGGCGCCGCTGCTGGTAGACGGCGTCGTAGCGGTAGTACGTATTCGTGAAGTTGATCTTGTCGAAGTCGATCTCGTCGCCCTCGAAGATGTCGAAGGCGTACTGCGCCTTGAAGCGCAGCGTGCGCCCGGTGCCGGCCAGGTTGCGCGTCCCCCACTCGCCGAATACGCGGCTGCCGAGGATGTTGCCCACGCCGAAGCCGACCTCGACCCACGACTCCTTGCGCTCGCGCACGCGGATGCGAATGTCGACCGTGCGCGCGACGGGGTCGACGTTCTCGGGCAGCACGTCGACCACGTTGAACAGACCGGTTTCGAACAAATTGCGCTGGGTCTTGACCACCTTTTCGAAGCGGCACACGTCGCCGGTTTTCACCTCGACTTCCGCTTCGATCACGCCGCGGCGCACGAGGTGGTTGCCCTCGATCGTGATCTTGCCCACGTTGAGCGGGACGCCGGGGTCGACGCGAAAGCGAATGTCGACCTGGCGCTCGATCGCGAGCACCGAGTCGATGATCGACACGCCCAGGTAGCCGCGGTCGAAGTACTTCCCGCGAATGTGATAGATGTCGGTACGCAGGAGCGACGCGTTGTAGGGAGAGCCCGTCTTGAGCAGGAGCCCTTTACGCAGCTCGGCTTCGTCGATGACGAGGTTGCCCTCGAAGGTCACCGAGCGCACGCGAATCGGCTCGCCTTCGACCACTTGAATGGTGATATCGGCGAAGCGCTCGTTCTCGAGGTACTCGATGTGGCCCACGCGCACGGTGGCGTCGGGGTAGCCGATGGCGTGGTAGTAGGCTTCGAGCTGGGCGACGTCGCGCTCGAGGCGGTCCATCTCGAGCTTGGGCTTGCGCAGGATGGAGAAGATCGACGGCTCTTTGGTGCGCATGCGCGCGCGCAGCTGCTTGGCGTCGACGTTCTCGTTGCCGACGATGATGATCTTGTTGACGAAGACCACGAGGCCTTCGGGGGGCGCGGAGTCCGCTTGCGCGCGCGCGACGCCGGTCGCCGCGACGCACGCCGCGAGCGCCAGCAGGGCGACGCCCGTCGACGCCGACTTGACACTGCTTCGCCGTGCAGTGTATCTAAGCAGCGACCGGACCCCGGTCCTTATGACTGCGCGCGACGTTCGACCCATCGTACCCCGTGTCAAGCTCCGGCCCTTCATAGTCGCCGCGATGCTGCTCGCGCTCGCGTGCGCCTCCCGGGAGAAGCCCAGCGACGCGCCGCTCACGGCGGACGAGAACTACCTCGTCGACTCCTACGTCCGCGTGCGTCGCGCGGGCGCGATGTATCCCTACCAGCGTGTCCTCGCCGACAGCCTCCTCGACCGGCTCGCGGGTGAAGTCGACACCGTACGCGTCGCCCGCACCACCGCCGCCTTGAACGCAAACCCCGAGCGCTGGACCCTCATCTTTCAAACCATCGAAGAGCGCATGGGAAGTGCGGGAACCACTCCGTCAGAATCCACCCGCACCTGACCCCGCGCAGCGCGACAGATCCAGCACCAGCACGAATACCATCAGCAAGATGATGAGCACGAAGCCGCCCTGGGCGAGCCACTCGCGCCAGCGCCGGCTGATGGGACGCCGGATCACGCCCTCGATGGCCAGGATGGCGAGGTGACCGCCGTCGAAGGGGGGCAGCGGGATCAAGTTGAACACGCACAGGTTGATGTTGAAGAAGGCTAGGAATCCCAGCAGGTAGTCGAAGCCCCAGTTCGCGAAGTCGCCCGCCATCTTGGTCACGGTGATGGGACCGCCGAGCGTCTTCACGCCCATCTTGCCCGTGAACAGGAGTCCCAGGTACTCGACGATCTGCGCCGTCATCGCGTTCGCGGTCATGAAACCGTTGCCGACCGCGGTGAAGAAGCCTTCGCGGCGCCGCTCCGAGTACGGGTGGATGCCGATGATGCCGACGGTGGTGAATTCCGACGTCGACCCCGGCTTCAAGATTTGCTTGGGCTCGGGCACGATGGTGTCGGCGTGCGCGAGCCCGTCGGTCGACCAGCGAATGTAAAGCGGGTTCCCGGCGTTGGCGTTGATGATGCGCACGAGGTCGCCGTAGGTCGACACCGTGGTGTCGTTGATGGCTTCGATCACGGAGCCTTCGGCGAGGCCGGCGCGGTGCGCGGGCTTGTCCTTTTGCACGCGACCCACGCGCGCGGACTGGAACGCGAACATCCCCAGCGAGACCTGGCGGTGCTCGACCTTGGGCTCGAAGTGGACCTCGCGCTCGCGGCCCTCGCTGCGCAGCACCATGGTCTTGCGCTCCTTGGGATGGTCGACGAGCAGCTTCTCGACGTCGTACCAATCCTCCACGCGCGCACCGTCGATCGACACGATGGTGTCGCCGGGCGCGATCCCGGCCAGGGCGGCGGGCCCGTCGGCGGTGACTTCGCCCACGCGCGTGGTCGGCACCACGTTGACGCCCTGCACCACGTACACGCCGATGAACAGGAGCACCGCGGTGAGATAGTTCATGAACGGACCCGCGAGCAGGATGGCGGCGCGCGTCCAGCTGCGCTGCGACGTGAAATAGCGCTCGCGCGGAATCTCGGAGTCGGGGGTTTCGTCGAGCGGGCCGCGCGCGGGTTCGCCCTCGAGCAGGGGCGGCGTGGTCGCGTCGCCGAGCTCGGACTCGCCCGCGAACTTCACGTAACCGCCGAAGGGCAGCATCGAGATCGCGTACACCGTTTCGCCGCGGCGCCAACGTAAGAGCTTCCGCCCGAAGCCGATCGAGAACACCTTGACGTACACGCGGGCGAGCTTGGCCACGATGTAGTGGCCGAACTCGTGCACGATGATGACGACTCCGAGGACGAACAGACCGGCGAGAATGGTGACAGACATCGGTGCCTCGTCGTTCTAGCGACCGTCTCCGCGGGTCGCGGCGGTGTGGTGTTCGTGCAGCCAGCGGCGCGTCGCGCGATCCGCGTCGACCACGTCGTCGAGCGAGGTGACCGGGCGCGCGGGCAGCGCGTCGAGCGCGGACGCGATCACGTCGGGGAAGGCGGTGTACGGGAGCCGGCCGGCCAGGAAGGCGTCGACCGCGACTTCGTTGGCCGCGGAGAGCACCGTGGGCGCGGTGCCGCCCGCGCGCGCCGCCGCCACCGCGAGCCGGAAGCACGGGTAGCGGCGCTCGTCCACGGGCTCGAACGAGAGCGCCGGAAATTCCAGCAGGTCGGCGCCGAGGTCGGACTTCAGGCGGTTCGGGTACGCGAGCGCGTACAGGATGGGAATGCGCATGTCGGGGTTCGACATCTGCGCCACCATCGAGCCGTCGATGAAACGCACCACCGAATGCACGATCGACTGCGGATGAATCACGACGTCGATCTTGTCGAACGGCAATCCGAACAGCCAGTGTGCTTCGATGATCTCGAGTCCTTTGTTGACCAGGGTGGCGCTGTCGACGGTGATCTTCGCACCCATGCGCCAGGTCGGGTGCGCGAGGACGTCGCGTACCGTTACGTCGGCGAGCGCATCCGGGTTCCGGTCGCGCAGCGCCCCGCCCGACGCGGTGAGAATCACGCGCTCGACGTCGGCGCGCGCGGCGCCCGCCAGGCACTGCGCGAGTGCGACGTGCTCGCTGTCGATCGGCACCAATTCGACGCCGGATGCACGCGCGGCGCGCAGCAGCAATTCGCCCCCGGCGACGATGGACTCCTTGTTCGCGGTGGCGACCGCGATGCCCGCTTCCAGCGCGGCCAGCGTGGGCGCGAGCCCGACGAAGCCGACCAGCGCGTTGACCACCAAGTCGGCGTCGCTTCCGCGCACGAGGTCGATGAGCGAGGCGTCGCTCGAGCCCGCGAAGCGCGCGCGGCGCGCGGGGTCGCCCGCGATCTCCTCTGCCGCCTTCGCGTCGGTCACGACGAAGCGCGCGTCCGCGTGGTCGGCGCACTGCGCGCGCAACAGGTCGACGTTGCGATGCGCGGCCAGGCCCACCACCCGGAATTGGTCCGGGTGCTGACGGACCACGTCGAGCACGTTGCGACCGATGGAACCGGTCGACCCCAGGATGACGATTCGCTTCATGTGTGCGTGGGCGCGCACTCGGTCAAAAGGCCGCCCGAGAGACGTAACCTATTGAAAAATCACGAACTTGAGGAAGTAGTATATGAGAGGGGCGGTGAAGAGTAAACTGTCAAATCGGTCGAGCACACCCCCGTGCCCGGGGATCAATTGGGAGGTGTCCTTGATCTGGGCGTCGCGCTTGAGCATCGACTCGAAGAGGTCGCCGAGCAGCCCCACCAACGACGCCAGCACCCCCATCACGACGCCCTCCCACGCTTTCAAGTAGCCCGCGAAGGTCACCGACGCCAGCCACCCCGCCACCGCCGCGAACAGCACCCCGCCGAACGCCCCCTCCCACGTCTTGTTGCGCGACACGCGCGGTAGCAGCGTGTGCTCTCCGAACAAAGACCCGATCGTGTAGGCGCCGGTGTCGGAGGCCCACGTCACCGCCACCACCAGGAACACGAACGAAGCCCCCTGCTCGTACGGAACCCCGACCGCGTTGGGCAGCTCGCGCAACAGCACGAAATGCGCCGACAGATACGCGATGTACACGATCCCGAAGATGGTCGTCGACACGTGGTACACCGCGCGCCGGTTGTCCTTGCGCGCGAGCTCGAGCCCCATCAGTGCGATCAGGATGAACGTGAACACGAAGTTCGCGTACTGCCCGCTTTCAAAAAAAATGTAGGTCGAGAGCGTGATGCCCGAGATGACGCCGATGGTGCGGTACGGGTGCATTCCCTTCGCGCGCATCATGCCGTAGAACTCCAGCATGCCGAGCACGATGACGAGGTCGACGAAGGCGAGGAACGCGAAGCCGCCCGCGCGCGTGATGATCACGAACAGCGGGATGAACACCGCGCCCGCGGCGACGCGCTGGAACGCGGTGCGGCGGTACCACGGGAGCGTGGCGGCGGGGGCGGTGCCGGCGTCGGCGCGATGGCGGTTGGCGGGCAAGGGCGCGCTCCGTCTACGCGTGGAGTCCGTAGCGGCGCTCGCGCTGCTGATAAGCGCGAATGCCTTCGATGAGGTGGAACTCGGTGAAGTCGGGCCACAGCACGTCGGTGACCCAGATCTCCGTGTAGGCGATCTGCCACAAGAGGAAGTTCGACACGCGCAATTCCCCGCTCGTGCGCACGAGCAGGTCGGGGTCGGGGAGCGCGGGGTCGTAGAGGCGCGCGTGGAAGGCCGCCTCGTCGATCTGGTCGGCGGAGAGCTTCCCCGCCGCCACGTCGGCGCACACGCGGCGCGTCGCGTCGACCACCTCCGCGCGTCCGCCGTAGGAGAGGGCGAGCGTGAGCACGAGACCGCGGTTCTTCGACAGCTTCTCCATCGATCCCTCGAGCGCCGCGCGCGTCGCCTTGGGCAGCATGTCGAGGCGCCCGATCGCGTTCAGGCGCACGCCGTTTTCGTCCAGCTCGAGCGTCTCCTTGCGCAGCACTTCCTCGAGGAACAGCATGAGCCCGGTCACTTCGGCCTTGGGCCGGCTCCAGTTCTCGAGCGAAAACGTGTACAGGGTGAGGTAGTCGATGCCGATGCGCGCGGCTGTGCGCACGCACTTGCGCACGGGTTCGGTGCCGGCGCGGTGGCCGGCCAGGCGCGGCAGCCGCCGCTTCTTGGCCCAGCGGCCGTTGCCGTCCATGATGACGGCGATGTGTTTCGGAAGGTCTTGCGCGCCCTTGAGCGACTCGATTTGAGCGTCGAGGTCGGTGCTCACAACTCCAGGATTTCCTTTTCCTTGGCCGCGACGGCGTCGTCGACTCTCTTGATGTAGGAATCGGTCAGCTTCTGGATCGCGTCGGTCTTGGAGCGCATCTCGTCTTCCGAGATGTCGTGCTCCTTCTCGAGCTTCTTGATGCGCTCGTTGGTGTCGCGGCGCACGTTGCGCACCGCCACCTTGGAGTCTTCGCCGATGCGCTTGACCACCTTTACCAGGTCTTTGCGGCGCTCTTCGGTCAACTGAGGTATGGGGAGTCTGATGGTGCCGCCGTCGTTCTGCGGGTTCAATCCCAGCTCGGAGGCCTGGATCGCCTTCTCGATCTCGTGGATGAGCGAGCGGTCCCAGGGCTGGATGGTGATCATGCGCGCGTCGGGCACGGCGATGTTCGCCACCTGCTTCACGGGCACTTGCTGCCCGTAGTAGTTGACGCGGATGGTGTCGAGGATGGCGGGGCTGGCCTTGCCGGTGCGAATCCCGGCCAGCTCGTGCACCAACAGCTCGAGCGTCTTCTTCATGTGCTCTTCGGTTTTCTTGAATTGTTCGTCCAACATATCGACGCCTCCTAGCGAACTAGGACACGATGGTGCCGACCGGCTCGCCGCGCACCACGCGCAAGAGGCTATTCTCGCCCGTGAGCTTGAACACGACGATCGGCAGTTTGTTCTCCATGCACAGGGAAATGGCGGTCGCGTCCATCACCTTCAAGCGGCGATTGAGCACGTCGATGTAGGCGAGGGACTCAAAGCGCTTGGCGGCGTTGTCCTTCATGGGGTCGCCGTCGTAGACGCCGTCGACCTTGGTGCCCTTCATGACCACGTCGGCTTCGATCTCGATCGCGCGCAGCGCCGCCGCGGTGTCGGTGGTGAAGTAGGGGTTGCCGGTGCCGCCGGCGAAGATGACGACGCGCCCCTTCTCGAGGTGGCGGATGGCGCGGCGCTTGATGTAGGGCTCGGCCAGCTGCTCCATCTTGATCGCCGTCAACACGCGCGTGTCGACGCCGATGCGCTCGAGCGAGCTCTGGAAGGCGAGCGCGTTGATCACGGTCGCCAGCATGCCCATGTAGTCGGCGGTGACGCGGTCGATGCCGTGGGCGCTGGTGTCGCCGCCGCGCCAGATGTTGCCCCCGCCGATGACGATGCCGATCTCGGTGCCGAGTGCTTTCACCTCGGCGATCTGCTTCGAGTACAGCGCGAGCTTATCGAAGTCGATGCCGCCGCTCTCGTCGCGCGCGAGAATCTCGCCGCTGAACTTGAGCAGGATCCTCTTGAACCTCAAGCGGTCCAGAACGGCACCTCCCGACGATTACTGGCCCAGCTGGAAACGGGCGAAGCGCGCGACCTTGATGTTCTCGCCCAGCTTCGCGATGGCTTCGCTCACGAGGTCGGAGACCTTCTTGTCGTTGTCCTTGACGTAGATCTGGTCCATGAGCGCCGACTCGGCGAAGAACTTGTCGATGCGCCCCTGCACGATCTTGTCGACCACCGCGGCCGGCTTGCCCTCTTCGAGCGCCTGCGCCTTGAACACTTCGCGCTCTTTGGCCACCAGGTCCGCCGAAATATCCTCGCGCGTCACGCCGAGCGGCGCCGCCGCGGCGATGTGCATCGCCAAGTTGCGCACCAGGCTCTGGAAGTCGTCGGTGCGCGCGACGAAGTCGGTCTCGCAATTCACTTCGAGCAGCACGCCGATGCGGTTGCCGGGGTGGATGTACGACACCACGAGGCCCTCCGAGGTCTCGCGGCCCGCCTTCTTGGCCGCCTTCGACAACCCGCGGATGCGCAGGAACTCGATCGCCTTTTCGACGTCGCCCGCGCTCTCCTCGAGCGCCTTCTTGCAGTCCATCATGCCCGCGCCGGTTCGTTCGCGCAGGTCCTTCACCAAGTTCGATTTGATCTCCATTACGTTCTCCATGTTGATGCCAGCGAGTCGCTACGCGACCGACTTGGCGCTCTCTTCGTCGCCGCTCGAAACGTCGCGGCCTTCCGTGAAGCGCGCGCGGCCGTCGATGCAGGCGTCGGCCACGATGCGCGCGAACAACCCGATCGCGCGCATGGCGTCGTCGTTGCCCGGCACCGGGTAGTCGACTTCGTCGGGGTCGGCGTTGCTGTCGACCACGCCCACGATGGGGATGCGCAGGCGGCGCGCTTCGTTGACGCCGTTCTGCTCCTTCTTGGTGTCGACGATGAACACCAGGCCCGGCAGGTCGGTCATGTTGCGCACACCGCCGAGCGTCTTCAAAATGCGCTCGCGTTCCTTCGCGAAACCGGAAATCTCCTTCTTCGAGAACTGCGCGATGCTGCCGTCGACTTCCATCTTTTCGAGATACTGGAGACGATTCAAGCTGCGGCGCACGGTGTTGAAGTTGGTCAGGGTGCCGCCGAGCCAGCGCTCGGTGACGTACGGCATGCCGCAGCGCTCCGCCTCTTCCTTGATGGCGTGCTTGGCTTGCGGCTTGGTGCCGACGAACAGGACCGATTTGCCGTTGGAGGCGACGTCGCGAATGGCGTCGCGCGCCGCGTTCAAGAGCGACAGCGTCTGCTCCAGGTCGATGATGTGGATGCCGTTCTTCTCGGCAAAAAGATAGGGCTTCATCTTCGGGTTCCACCGCTTGGTTTGGTGGCCGAAATGAACGCCCGCTTCGAGCAGTTCTTGCAGGGTGAGCTCACCCATGGTCGTGACCCCTTTCGTGATTCGGTTGATCCTCCACCGCGTCGAATCGTCGACCCCGGCCACGACCGGGGCACCGAGACGACTCGCTTGGGTCGCGGTGTGCGACGTTTGTCTCCCCGCGCGCTCTCCTAAGCGCGCGCGGTCGACGTCCATCGAGCCCAGTGGTTGATTAGCGCTTCGAGAACTGGAACCGCTTGCGGCGTCCAGCGAGGCCGTACTTCTTGCGTTCCTTCATGCGCGGGTCGCGCGTCAGGAGACCACGCGACTTGAGCATCGGGTGATAACGGTCGTCGATCTTGACCAGCGCGCGCGCGATGCCCAGGCGAATGGCGCCGGCTTGTCCGGTGACGCCGCCGCCGTCGGCGGTCGCCTCGATGTCGAACTTGCCCGTGGTCTCGGTCGCCTCCAAGGGCTCCCGCACCAACAGCACCAGCGTCTCGCGACCGACGTAGGTCTCGAGCTCCTTGCCGTTGATGGTGATCTTGCCCGAACCGGGCATCAAGAACACGCGCGCGACCGCTTCTTTGCGGCGCCCGACGGATCCCGTCAGCGCCGTCTTGGCTGCTTCTGCTCGTTTGGCCATTCTCGTTCCTTCGTGTCGGCTAGTAGCCCGTCGCCGGCATGCCTTGCGGTTTCTGCGCGGCGTGCGGGTGCTCGGGGCCGGAGTAAATCTTGAGGTTCTTCATCATGCGGCGGCCGAGACGCGTGCTCGGGAGCATGCGGCGCACGGCCAGGTGCACGACGCGCGTCGGGTTCTGCTCGATGATGTCGCGCATGCTCTTTGACTTCAAGCCCCCCGGGTAGCCGGAGAAGCGGTAGTAGAGCTTCTTCTCGCGCTTGTTGCCGCTGATGTGCACCTTGTCGGCGTTGACGACCACGACGTGGTCGCCGAGCGACAGGTGCGGGGAAAACTCGGGGTGATGCTTGCCGCGCAGCACGCCCGCGATCTCGCTGGCGAGCCGGCCCAGGGGCTTGTCGGTCGCGTCGACGACGTACCAGTGCTCCCGGATGTCCGCGGCTTTTACAGTATGGGTCTTCATGAACATAGCGAAACCACCTGCGCGACCTCTCGCGCGCCCCAATGCGATCAGGCTGTTGGGGAAAAGTCGATAAGATATAGCAGCGACCGGGCTTCCCGTCAAGCCCCGTCTCTGGCCGCCCCCGGGGCCTCCCCGGCGGCTAGTGCGAATGGGCCGGCTGGTGCGCCCCTTCCGAATGGACCGCCTCGGCCGGCACCCGCAGCAGGGTGTCGTACGACTTCACGATGCTCGCGGCCAGGAAGGCTAGGATGGCGATCAGGATCGCGAGCAGCGGGATGCTGACCGGGACCACCGGGGCCAGCATGATCCAGAACAGCATGGTCACGCCGGTGAGGACGATGACCGCGAGGGTCGACGTCACCGGCGCCAGGGTCTTGTTCTTGCGCCGCAAGAGGACGAAGAACGGCGTCACCCAAATCATCCCGAAGATCAAACGCGCCGGCAGCCAATACGGCGTGTGGTAACCGATGCGCTTGGCGAGGTACATCGTCTCTTCGGGGATGTTGCCGTACCAGATCACGATCAACTGGGAGAAGTAGAAGTAGGCCCAGAAGGTGGCGAAGCCGAACATGAGCCCGCCGAGCGACTTCTGCACCAACTTCGAGGCGGCGTCGGTGCGGTGCCGCCAACCGAACACGATCAGGTTTTGCGCGCAGATGCCCGAGAGGAACGCACTCACCATGACGAACGCGCCGAACAGGGTCGAGAACCACGGGCGCTCGATGGTCATGAACCACTCGATGCCGATCATCGACAGATGGACCACGAACAGAATCACGTAGATGACGGCCCAGAAGCGCGTGCGCTGCGCCCCGCGCACCGCCTCGCCCACGAACTTGCGCGCCACCAGGAAGACGAGCACGAACAGAATCAGATGACGCGCGATGAACATGTTCTTGCTCAGCCAGCCGCTGGGGTCTTCGGCCCACGGATACATGGCGAGCTGAGGAATGTTGACCACGAACAGGAGCGCGCCCACCGGGATCATGTACACCAGCGACGCCACGCGCGGGAGCAGCGGACGATGCCAGTGCCCGTCCGAAATCTCGGCCCCCGCCATCAAGGCGATGGCGCCTTCCGACAGGGCGATGAACAGCGTCATCGCGATCATGAGCGCGCCGCCCGGCGCGGGCTCGAGCACGCGGTCGAGCGCGAACGCGATCGCCGCCACCGCGACCGCGGCGATCATCCAGCGCGCCGTGTTGAGTCGAATGCCCATGCTAGCCCTTCCTCACGTGGATCTCGAAGGTATCGCGAAACTCGTCTTGCGAGATGATGGTTCGCACCGCGGGCATGCGCGACGCGATGATGAAACCCAAAAACGACGACAAGCCGCCGAAGAGCACCATCAACTCGAACGCGATCACGGTGTAGGGCGGGATGCCGACGATGGGCTTGTTCCCCACCGGGAGCGGCCAGTCCAGCGCGGTGAGCGACGTGAACAAATAGCCCGTGCACGCGCCCGTGAGCCCGCCCACCAGCGCGAAGGTGCGCACGATGCTGGGCTTCATCTCGAGGATCTCCTCCGCCTTGTGCACCGGATGGGGCGCGTAGATCTCGATGTCCTTCGGCTTGACGCCGCTCTTCACCAGTTCTTCCAGCTTGTGCAGGAAGTCGTGCTCGCTGCCGAAAACCATGCGCTCGCTCAATGCACTTCCTCCTTCTTCTCCGTGATCGCGACCACGGGCAGGAACTTCGCGAACAGGAGGAACATCATGAAGAAGAACCCGAAGGTCCCGATCATGATGCTGACCTCGGGCCAGCGCGGCTTGTAGTTACCCCACGCGTACGGCACGAACTCGTGCGCCAGCGACTGAATGATGATCACGAAGCGCTCGAACCACATCCCGATGTTGACGAAGATCGAAATCACGAACAGGCAGGCCAGGCTGCGCCGCACCTTCTTGATGAACAGCGGCAGCGGCGAGACCACGTTGCAGAACACCATGATCCAGTACGCGAACTTGTAGTGCCCGATGGCGCGGTCCTTGAAGACGCCGAACTCGTACACGTTGCCGCTGTAGTACGCGAGGATGAACTCGCACGTGTACGCGTAGCCGACGATCATCGACGTGAACAGCATGGTCTTGGCCAGCTTCTCGAAGTGATCGATCGGCATGACGCGCTCGAGGTGCTGGAGCTTGCGCATGGGGATGCACAGCGTCAGCACCATGCCGCAACCGGAGAAGATGGCGCCCGCCACGAAGTAGGGCGCG
>CAZLLI010000079.1:0-12528 GCA_964560355.1 uncultured bacterium
CGCTGGGGTTGTCGGGCGGGCAGCAGCAGCGCCTGTGCATCGCGCGCGCCATCGCGGGGGAGCCCGAAGTCCTGCTCATGGACGAGCCGTGTTCGGCGCTCGACCCCATCGCGACCGGCAAGATCGAAGACTTGATGCAGGAGTTGAAGGGCAACTACTCGATCGTGATCGTGACCCACAACATGCAGCAGGCGGCGCGCGTCAGCGACTACACCGCCTTCATGTTCCTGGGCCGCCTGATCGAGTACGGTCCCACGGGCGACATCTTCACCAAGCCCCGGTTGTCGGAAACCTCCGACTACGTGACGGGGCGTTTCGGATAAATGGAGCGCGTGTTGCCACACCGAAGTCGCGCGGACGGTCGCGACGATTTACGCCGCGTTTACGCGTTCTTTTTGGAGGAGCGCTATGTTGTCGAGCACTATGATCTTGGAGAAGAGGCAGACCTTGCTCAAGACTGAGAAGATCGTCGTCATCGAGGACGAGACCGACATCCTCGAAGTCATCGCGTACAATTTGAAGCGCGAAGGCTACGAGGTCGTCACCAGCACGAGCGGCGAAGACGGCCTGGAGAAGATCGAGCGCACCAAGCCCAACTTGGTGGTGCTCGACTTGATGCTGCCCGAAATCGACGGCATCGAGTTGTGTCGCAAGCTCAAGGCGGACCCGTCCACACAGTCGATCCCCGTCATCATGGTGACGGCGAAGGGCGAAGAGAGCGACGTGGTGCTCGGGCTCGGCGTGGGCGCCGACGACTACGTCACCAAGCCCTTCAGCCCGCGCGAGCTCACCGCGCGTGTGAAGGCGGTGCTGCGGCGCGCCAAGGGCAAGGGAGAAGTCGACAAGCGCGAGCGCCTCGCGTTCGAGGGCGTCGTCATCGACCCGCAGCGCCACGAGGTAAAGGTCGACGGCGAAGCGGTGTTGCTCACCGCCACCGAGTTTCGCCTGCTCCACTTCCTGGCGTCGCACCCGGGGCGCGTGTTCACCCGTGACCACCTGCTGACGCGCGTCATCGGCGACGACGCCATCGTCATCGACCGCAACATCGACGTCCACGTGCGCGCGATCCGCAAGAAGCTGGGTTCGCGCCGCGACCTCATCGAGACCATCCGCGGCGTCGGCTACCGTTTCCAAGACCGAGACTGATCGCGCGTGATGTTCGGCTCGCGTTTCCTCTGGAAGCTATACGCCGGGTACGCGGTCGTGATCTTGCTCACCGCGTTCACGGTCGGCGTGCTGGTGGTGCGCGGCTTCGAGCGCGACCTCACCGAACAAATCCAAGGCTCGCTACACGCCGAAGCGCTCCTCCTGCAGGAGATCGCGCGTCCCTACGTCGACGCGCCCCCCGACTCCGCCTTCCAGCACCGCGTGTGGATGCTGGGTTCGCGCGCGGACACGCGCATGACGGTGATCGATGCCGACGGCCGCGTGCTGGCCGACTCGCGCGAGAACCCGTCCGCGATGGACAACCAGCGCACGCGCCCCGAGATCGTCGGCGCGCTCACCAAGGGCGTGGGCGTCGCACGCTTGTACAGCAGCTCGTTCGGCGGGACCGCGATGTACGTAGCCGTGCCGGTGACGCGGGACGGCGAAGTGGTCGGCTACGTGCGCGCGGCCCAGCCGCTGCTCGCGCTCGAGAAGCGCCAAGGCGCGGTGCGCGGGATGGTGCTGCTCGGCACGTCGCTCGCGGTGGTGCTCGCGCTCCTGATCGGATTCGTGCTCGCGCGCAGCTACACCAAACCGCTGGTCGGCATGACCGCGGCCGCGCGCGCGGTGGCGGCGGGGGATTACGACCGCCCGGTGCGCGTGGACCGCAAGGACGAGATCGGCGCGCTCGCGGGCGCGCTCAACGCCATGACCGCGCAGCTCAAGTCGCAAATCGACACCATCACCGCCGATCGCAACGTCACCTTCGCCATCCTCGCGAGCATGGTGGAGGGCGTGGTGGCGGTGGACCGCGACGACGTGGTGGTGCACGTGAACAGCGCGGCCGAGGCGATTCTCGGCGTCGACGCCGCCGGCGCGCTGGGCCGGCGCATCTGGGAAGTCACGCGCGTGGTCGAAGTGAGCGACGCGCTCAACGACGCCATGAAGGAAGACCGCGTGCGCGTGTCGGAAGCGCGCATCACCAAGGCGCAGAACGACCAGGTCATCCAGCTCATCGGCTCGCCGCTCAAGAACGCCGACGGCGAGCGCGTCGGCGCGGTGGTGGTGCTGCACGACGTCAGCGACCTGCGCCAGCTCGAAGGCGTGCGCCGCGACTTCGTCGCCAACATTTCGCACGAGCTCAAGACGCCGCTCGCGGCCATCCGCGGGCTGGTAGAGACGCTGATCGACGACCGCGAGATGGACCCCGACACGCACCAGCGCTTCATCGAAAAGATCCACGACCAATCGATGCGCTTGAGCAACCTGGTCTCCGACCTCTTGACGCTGTCGCGGCTCGAGTCCGACCAGGGCGGCATTCAGGTCGAGAAGGTCGACGTGCGCGAGGCGGTGGCGGAGTCGTACCGCGCGCAGGTGCACGCGGCGGAGACCAAGAAGATCGACATCGCGGCGCGCGTCGCCGACACGCCCGTGCTGGTGGAGGGCGACGGCGAGGCGCTGCGCGAGCTGGTCGACAACCTGCTCAGCAACGCGATCAAGTTCACGCCCGAAGGCGGGCGCGTCGACATGCGCCTCGGCGTCGAGGGTCCCAACGCGGTGCTGACGGTGGAAGACACCGGCATCGGCATCGCGCCCGAAGACCAGGGTCGCATCTTCGAGCGCTTTTACCGCGTCGACAAGGCGCGGTCGCGGCAGTTGGGCGGCACCGGGCTCGGCCTCTCCATCGTGAAGCACGTCGCCCTCGCGCACGGCGGCAACGTCTCCTTGAAGAGCTCGCCGGGGCGCGGCAGCACGTTTCGGGTCCAGATTCCGCTGAAGCGCGGCGGGTCGGGGACGGCGTAGGAACGGGTGTGGGTGCCGTGGTCGATCCCGAAAGCCGGAGGTTGACGTGGTTCGGCACTTACTCTAAAGATAGCGTTAAGACCCTAGCGGCACTCGAGCGCGGCATGGCGAAACACCTACAACGAGACCTCGACCTCCTCGCGAAGGACCTACTCACGATGGGGGCGATGGTCGAAGACGCGACTAACAAGGCGATCCACGCCTTGGTGCGTCGCAACAAGACGCTCGGCCAAGAGGTGGCCACCGGCGACGACGCCATCAACGACCGCGAGAACCAGATCGAAGAGAGCGCGCTCAAGATCCTCGCGCTCCACCAACCCGTCGCCGCCGACCTCCGCTTCATCATTACCGCCCTCAAGGTGAACAACGACCTCGAGCGCATGGGCGACCACGCGGTCAGCGTGGCGGAGCGTGCGGGCGTGCTGGCGGACATGGACCCGGTCCCGCTCCCCGACGAATTCCACAAGCTCGTCGACGTGGTGCAGCACATGGTGCACGACAGCCTGAACGCGCTCGTCGAGCGGGACGCCGAGCTCGCGCGCTCGGTGTGCATGGCCGACGACGAAGTCGACCGCATCCATCGTTTCATGTATACCGCGATGCAAACCGTCATGCGCGAGAACCCGAAGTACATCGAGCCCGCCATCAACACGATCAGTGCCACGCGCCACATGGAGCGCATCGCCGACCTCGCCACCAACATCGCCGAAGACGTGGTCTTCATGGTCGAAGGCGAGATCCTCCGCCACAACTACTAGTCCGTCGCGCCGCCCCATTTGCCCGCCCGCGACGGCCTCGTTATATTGCCCGCGGAGGCATCGGTATGAAGTCCGAATTCCAATGGTTGATGGGGGATGGCGCGGCCGGTCATTCCGACGGAACCGCCCCGGCGCCCGTCGACGAAGGCGCGCTCCTCGACGCCTACTCGCGCGCGGTGGTCGACGTCGTCGACGCGGTAGCGCCGTCGGTGGTGAGCATCCGCGTGGTGGCGGAGAATCGCCGCGGCGAAGCGGGCGAAGGCGCGGGCTCGGGCTTCGTGATTGCGCCCGACGGCTTCGTCGTCACCAACGACCACGTCGTCGACCGCGCGAAGAGCGTCGTGGTGGTGTTCACCGACGGTCGCGAGCTCGAAGCGCGTGTCGTCGGCACCGACCCCGCCACCGACTTGGCGCTCCTGCGCGTCCCCGACGGCGGCCTCGCGCCCGTCACCATCGGCGCGTCGGAGCAGCTGCGCGTCGGTCAATTGGCGATCGCGATCGGCAACCCGCTGGGCTTCCAGAGCACGGTGTCGGCGGGCGTGATTTCGGCGCTCGGGCGCAATCTGCGCGGCCAGTCGGGTCGCTTGATCGAAAACGTGATCCAGACCGACGTCGCGCTCAACCCCGGCAACTCGGGCGGTCCGTTGGTCGACAGCCGCGGCCGCGTGATCGGCGTCAACACCGCGATGATTCGCATGGCGCAAGGATTGTGCTTCGCGATTCCGTCGGCCACCATGACGTGGGTGGTGGGCGAGCTCATGACGCGCGGTCGCGTGCGCCGCGCCGTGATGGGATTGGTGGGCGAGACGCGGCCGGTGAATCGCCGCGTGCAGCGCGGCTTCCAACTCGCGCGACCGACCGCGGTGCACGTGGTGTCGCTCGCCGAAAACGGACCCGCGCAGCGCGGCGGGATGCGACCGCACGACTGGATCGTCAACCTGGGCGGACAGGCGGTGGCGAGCGTCGATGATTTGCAGCGCATCCTCGCCAAATGGACGCCGGGTGAGGCAATGGCGGTCACCGTTCTGCGCAACGGGGGGCATCGACACGACCTTGTGGTGGTTCCTTCCGAAGACCTTCCGCGCGACCACGTCGCAAATTGAGACGTTTCCCGGATCCGGGCTTCTTCCCGGCCTCACCGAACGTCTTAACCGATTGATTCATCATGGGTTGGCCCGCTGTCGCGGGCCCTCCATGGGCACGCTCCTTGCAGCCCTTCGCACGTCTATCGTCGCCGGTTTCCAGCACCACTAGCGCCGAGGGAGGGGACGCTCTCGAGCACCATGGCCAAGATCGACGCATTTCTTCGCATCATGCAGGAGCACGACGCGTCCGACCTGCACATCGGTGCCGATTTCGAGCCCATGCTCCGCATCCACGGGTCGCTCGAGAAGACCAGCCATCGCGTGCTCACGGTGGAAGAGGTCAAAGTGCTGGTGTACGAGCTCCTGTCGGATTCGCAGATCGAATTGCTCGAGAAGAACGGCGAGCTCGACTGCGCGTACACGCTGCCCGGCGTCGCGCGCTTTCGCATCAACGTATTCCGCAAGCACCCGGGTCTGGCGGCGGCGTTTCGAATCATCCCCCACGACATTCCCACGCTCGACGCGCTCGGCTTCCCCGAAGTCTTGAAGCGCATGATGCACCAAAAGAACGGGCTCATCCTGGTGACGGGGCCCACCAACTCGGGCAAGTCGACCACGCTCGCGGCCATGGTCGACTATCTCAACGAGCACATGAACTACCACATGATCACGCTGGAAGACCCGCTCGAGTTCATCCACGCCAACAAGAACTCGCTCATCAACCAGCGCCAAATCGGCGAGCACTCGATTTCGTTCGCGTCGGCGCTGCGCGGTGCCTTGCGCGAAGACCCCAACGTGATCCTGGTCGGCGAGATGCGCGACCTCGAGACCATCTCGCTCGCGCTCACCGCCGCCGAGCTGGGGTTGTTGGTGATGGGGACGCTGCACACCAAGTCGGCCGCGCAAACCATCAGCCGCGTCGCCGACGCGTTCCCGGTCGACCAGCAGCCCGCGGTGCGACTCACGCTCTCGGAAGTGCTGGTCGGCATTTGCTCGCAGCAGCTCTTGCGCCGCACCGACGGCAACGGGCGCGTCGCGGCGCTCGAGATCATGGTCGGCACCCCGGCGATTCGAAATCTCATTCGCGAAGGGAAGAGCCACCTCGTGCCCAACGTCATCATGACGGCGAAGAAGGAGGGCATGCAGCTGCTCGACCAGCACCTGCGCGAATTGGTGACGCAGAAGGTCATCACCGCCGAAGAAGCGGCGCGCTTCGCGGCCGAACCGCAAGCCCTGCTGGGCCAGCCGGCGTCGACGTCGAAGCCCGTCACCGCGGACGTGAAATGAAGCCGCGTTCCACCAAGCACAAGATGTTCGCGTCGAGCGAACAAGCCGAGACGCGCACGCGCATCGAGCTGCCCGAGCTGTTCGACGCCGAGGTCGAAGAATCGCCGCAGGCGAGCGAGCCCGCCGCTCCCGCTCCCGACCGCTCCGTGCTCCTGGTCGCGCGCTCGCCGGCGCTCAAGAACTTCCTCGTCCCCATCTTCAAGCGCGAAGGGCGCGACACCCACGCGGCGTCGACGCGAGAAGAAATCGAAATGATCCTCGCCGAGCAGAACGTCGGCCACATCCTGGTCGCGCAGGACCTGGTCGAAGAATTCTCGCAGTGGATGTCGGAAGGCGCCGGCGCGCCGGTCGGCGTCGAAGTGAGCGTGCTCGCGAGCGTGAGCGGCACCCTGCTCGACAACCCGGCCTCGTACTCGAAGATGTTGCGCGCGGTGTTCTCCGCGGTGCAGATCCTGGCCGAAGACCGCCTCGCGCACGCGGGCGTGTCGGCGCCGTTCGCGCTGGTCACGCGCGACGTGCGCGACCTCGCGAAGGTGTTCGGGCTCCGTCGCGTCGCCACCGACGGCGTGCAGGTCGCCGCGTGGCTGCTGACGCCCGCGCCGCCGTCGACGCCGGCGCCGTTTCGCGACCTCGCGCGCTCGATCGCGCAGGCGCGCGCGCTCGCGTTCCCGTGGCGCATCGACGCGTTGCTCGAAAAGACGCGCGCGCTGTTCGCGGGCGAGGAGCGCCCGACCGCGGGGGCGACGCTGCAGGAGATCGACGTCGCCGCGCAGATCCTCGGCATCGCGTGGTACCGCCACGCGGTCGGCGTCGGCGAAGACCCCGAGGACACCGCCTCGGTGAAGGGACGGCTGCGCGCGGCGGTGGGGCGCATCGCGTCGCTGGAAGTGGTCGAAGCCTACGTGCGCATGCTGGAGTCGGCGGGCGCCGACAGCGAGCGGCGCCAGGTCGTGCTCGTCTCGCTCAACGACGAGATCGTCAAGGAGATGTCGCCGCGCTTCGGCCGCATGGGGCTGCCCATCGTGCACAAGCACAGCATGGCGGAAGCGCGCCCGTACTGCGAGGCGACGCCGCCCGTCGCGGTGCTGGTCGATTTCGCGACCCTCGGCATGGAAGCCGCGCGCTTGAGCGTGGTGCTGCGACTGATTCCGAACCTCATGCTCTACGCCATCGTCGAGTCGAGCGACCCCGCGGTCACGCTCGACCTGATCGACGCCGGCTTCGACGACGTGCTGGCGCCGCCGCTCGACTGGGACGTGGTGGCGGCGCGCGTGTCGCGCGCGGCGCGCGGCATGGCGCGCAAGCAGGCGCGCGAGTCGGTCGGCTTCCGCGGGACCTTCGCGAGTTTCTCCTTCGTCGACTTGGTGCAGAGTCTTTCGCAAAGCCGGAAGTCGGTGCGCGTCGACCTCTTGCGCGGCGACGGCGAGGGCGCGGTCATTTACCTGGATTCGGGCCGGCTGGTGCACGGGCGCGCGGGCGCCAACGCCGGCAACGACGCGGTGTATCGCGTCATCACCTGGGGCGACGACGGCTCCTTCACGGTCGAGCCGGTGTCGACGTTCCCCGTCGCCAACATCTCCGATCCCACCGAAGCCGTCCTCATGGAAGGCTGCCGCCTCTTCGACGAATCCAGCGCCGAAGTCTAGTCGCCCTTTTTCGTTCGCCTCCCGTTATACTGCGCGCCATGGGACTACTCGGCGCCGGCGCTCTCGTGTTCGTGGCGGGAGTGTTGTTCGGGTTGTTCGGCGCGGGCGGTTCCATCCTTCTCGTTCCCATCCTCATCTATATCCTCGACCTTCCGGTCAAGTCGGCGCTCGGAACGTCGTTGCTCATCTTGACGGTGACGGGATTCGTCGCGACGCTCGCGCACGCGCGTTCGCGCAACGTCTCGTGGTGGATTGGGCTGCGCTGGGCCGCGGTGGGGATCGTCGCGGCGTACTTCGGGGGACGCGTCGCGGAATTCATTCCCGAGCGCGTGCTCTTGACCATGTTCGCCGTGGTGGTGGTGGTGGCGTCGACGGCGATGATGCGGCGGCGCTCGCTCGCGCCCGCGGTGGACCCGCGCTCGATCCCGACCGCGAAGATCGTCGTGGTGGGAGCGGCGCTGGGATTCTTCACCGGCATGATGGGCGTGGGGGGCGGTTTTCTGCTGGTGCCCGCGCTGGTGCTGTTGTGCGGGATGGACGTCAAGATCGCGGTGGGGACGTCCCTCCTTATAATCGCGGTCAACTCGCTGGGTGGATTTCTCGGCTTCGCCGCACACGAGAGCTTCCCGTGGCGCGTCACGCTGACCGTGGCCGCGTTCAACGCGATCGGGAGTTTGGTGGGCGAACGACTCGGCAAGCGTCTATCGGGCCATCGACTGCGCCCCGCCTTCGGCGTGTTCCTGTTGATCGTCGGTGCCGTGATGGTGATCGACAGCCTACTTCGGCTATAATCGCGCTCCACGTTCCAACCGACGGAGACCACCATGTTCGACTTGAAAGCGATTCAATCCGCGCTGCGCGACCTGGGCCTCGACGCGTGGCTGCTGTACGACTTTCGCGGCAGCAATCCGCTCGCGCGCCGCGTGCTGGGCCTCGACGAGAAGGCCATCAATTCGCGCCGCTTCTTCTATCTGATTCCCGCCGACGGCGCGCCCCGCAAGCTCCTCCACCGCATCGAAACCTTCGTGCTCGACACGCTGCCCGGCGACAAGGTCGTGTACCTGCGCTGGGAAGAGCTCGCGAAGGGAATCCAGGAGCTGGTGTCGCCGTTCAAGCGCGTCGCCATGGAGTACTCGCCTAAGAACGCGATCCCGTACGTGTCGCACATCGACGCGGGCACCATCGAGCTGGTGCGCGCGGCCGGCGTCGACATCGTCTCGTCGGGCGACTTGATCACGGTGTTCGAAGCGTGCTGGGACGACGCGCAGTGGAAGATGCACCTCGAAGCCGACCAGCACACGCAGTCGGGCTACGACGTGGCGTGGAAGCTCATCGCCGAGAGCGTGCGCGCGGGAAGACCCTTGCGCGAAGTCGACGTGCAGAAGGCGATCATGGACCACTTCGCTCGCAACAAGATGACCACGTACCACCCGCCTATCGTGGGCGTGGGGCCGCACAGCGGCGACCCGCACTACGAGCCGGTGCCGATGAAGGACTCCGAGATCAAGGAAGGCGACTTCGTGCTGGTCGACTTGTGGGCCAAGATGGACCGGCCGCGCGCGGTGTACAGCGATCTTACCCGCGTGGGCTTCGTCGGTAAGACGGTGCCGGAGAAGTACACCAAGGTCTTCGACATCGTCGCCGCCGCGCGCGACGCCGCCATCGCGTGCGTGCGCGACGCGTTCGCGAAGCAGCACGACCTGCGTGGTTGGGAAGTCGACGACGCCGCGCGCAACGTGATCAAGAAGGCGGGCTACGGCGAGGCCTTCGTGCACCGCACCGGCCACAGCATCGGCCAGGAGACCCACGGCAACGGCGCCAACATGGACAACTTGGAGACCCACGACGAACGCCGCGTGCTCCGGCGCACGTGCTTCTCGATCGAGCCGGGGATCTATCTGCCCGAGTTCGGGGTGCGCTCGGAGATCAACGTGTTCGTCGACGGCGACGGACAAGTGCACGTGACCGGCGGCCTGCAGACCGAAGTGCTGCCCATTCTCGCGAAGTATTAGGAGGAGTCCATGAGAGTCGTCTTCATCGCGGCCGCGATTGCGGCGGTCGCGTCCGCGGCGCACGCCGAGGTCAAGCAGCTCCCGAGCGGCGCATTTTCGTTCGAGCAGACGATCCGCCTGCCGGGAACTCCCGACGAGATCTTCGGCGCCATCACCGGCGACATCGGCGGCTGGTGGGACCATTCGTTCTCGGAGCACCCGAAGAAGTTTTACTTGGAACCCAAAGTCGGCGGGTGCTTCTGCGAAATCTTCGACGACGCCGGTAACGGCGTGCAGCACGCGGTCGTCACCTACGTCGACCGGCCCAAGCTGTTGCGCTTCGAAGGCCCGCTCGGACTCGCGGGCAATGCGGTGCAGCTCGTGTTCACGTACAAGTTCGAACCCATCTGGGGAGATTCGACCAAGCTGACCCTGCAGGCGCAAGGCGCGGGACACGTCGAGCCGGGCTGGCCCGACGTCGTCGCGAAAGTTTGGAATCATTTCTTGGTCGAGCGCTTCAAGCCATACATCGAAGCGGGGAAACACAAGGCCAAGCGGTAACCCGTCGTGTTATAATTGCGCGTCCCCCGGGAGTCGCAGTGGGTTCCAATCCAGCTGGAGTGAACATGCGTCGAGCAACCGTTGCGTTCGCCCTCCTTCTTGCCTCCGCCTCCACCGCCTGGTCACAAGTCGTCCCCCCCGCGCCCGGCGTGGAAATTCCGCTGCAAGTCATCCAGAGTATTCAAGAGCGCGGCCAGAACGCGTTCCAGTTCAAGCACGCGTGGATCGCGAAGACGGAGGGCATTCGCGCGACGCGCGAGCGCTTCGTCGACGACCGCGGCTTCTACCAGCGCGACATGATGCCGGCGTCGGAGAGACCCCGGTTCGCGGTATCGGGCAACTTCGCGATCCCGGTGTTCGCGGTGAAGTTCTCCGACACCGGCGCGGACCCGTACCCGGTCTCGCTGCTGCAAACCAAGTTGTTCAACGGCCCCTTCTCGCCGCGTACGCTCAAGCAGTTCTACAGCGAGATCTCCTACGGCGACCTCAACATGACGGGCACGGTCTACAACTGGACGACGCTGCCGAACCCGCGCTCGTTTTACGCCGGCGCGGGAACCTGCAACGGACTGTGCAGCACCGCCAAGATCGGCGACCTCATCGTGTACACCATCGCGGCCAACGACGTCGCGGTGAACTACGGCCAGTACGACAACGACGGCCCCGACGGTGTCCCCAACTCGGGCGACGACGACGGCTTCGTCGACTTCGTCGCCTTCGTGCACCCGACGCAAGGCGCCGAGTGCGGCGTGAACGGCAACATCTGGTCGCACCGGTGGAACCTGGACAGCTGGCCCGGGCACACCCCGTACACCACCAACGACGCGCGCACCGGCGGCGGCTTCATCAAGGTCGACGACTACGTGATCCAGCCCGCGTACAACTGCGGCGGCGCCACCGTCGTCGACATCGGCGTGTTCTGCCACGAGTTCGGGCACGCGTTCGGCCTGCCGGATCTGTACGACACCAACGGCGGTTCCGAGGGCGTGGGGCACTGGTGCTTGATGGGGAGCGGCAACTGGAACCAGCCCACTAACCCCGCGCACATGAGCGCGTGGTCGAAGGACCAACTGGGCTGGAGCGACGTCACCGTGGTCGACAATCCGCCCGCGAACTACAACATCGCGAACGTGGAGGGCAACCGCGACATCTACCGGCTCGACGTCATGCACGAGCGCTGGCGTCGCACGGCGGATTGCCCGCTCGTGGGCACGCGCTCGCTCAAGTGCGGGTTGCTCGCGGGCGAAGCGACCGCGCGCAACTGGGCCTCCGGCGCCGGCTACGGCGACGGGTGGAACGAAACGGTGTCGCGCGATTTCACCTATAGCGGCGCGGGTGCCGTGACGCTGCAGTACCAATATTCGTACAGCCTCGAACCCGGCTACGACTACGTGTACGGCGAAATCACGGTGGGTGCGACCAAGAGCACCTTCGTGACCTACAACGGAACGTCGGCCGGGCTCGCGAACATCAACCTCGCGCCGTATTTGAGCGGACCGGCGACGTACCGTATTTCGTTCCGCATGACGTCCGACTTCGCTGCGTCCGACGAAGACGGATTCTTCGCGACGCCGTGCGCCGCCATGCTGCTCGACAATATCGCGGTCAACGGCGGCGGCGAGTCGTACTTCACCGACTTCGAAGCGCGCGAGGACGGGTGGGCGCCCGACATGACGGTGCCCAACGAGCATTTCTTCGTCGAGAACCGCAAGCCCCTCGGTTCCGACGTCAACATTTGGGGCGGCGGCGGGCTCGCGATCTGGCACGTCGACGACGCCGTCACGCGCGGGGCGGGCAACACCGGCGGTTCCACCAACACGCGTCCACGCGGGCTCGCGCTCGAGCAAGCGGACGGGTTGTTCAACTTGGAAGCGGGCGCCAACCGCGGCGACGCGGGCGACCCGTGGCCGGGTGCGACCGCGAAGACCTTGTTCAACAGCGGCACCACGCCCAACAGCAACGGTTACAACGGCACCGCGTCGACCGCGTCGGTGCAACTCTTGACCGGCAACGCCGACCCCATTGTCGCGACCATGAGGGGCGGTTGGCCGGCGCCGACTCTCGCTACCGTCGCGCCCGCGACCGGCGTCAGCGGTACCACCGTGCAGCTGCAAGTCGACGGCGGCGGTTTCGCGAAGGGCGGCACCGCGCAGCTGGTGCTGGGCGTCAACGTATTCCCCGCCACGCTGGTGCGCTGGGTGGGGAAGGATCGCGCGCTGCTCACGTTCAATTTGACCGGCGCGGGCAACGG
>CAZLLI010000080.1:0-12122 GCA_964560355.1 uncultured bacterium
GCTGTTCGGTCACGAGAAGGGCGCCTTCACCGGCGCGCAGTACCGCCACCGCGGCAAACTCGAAATGGCGAACGGCGGCACCCTCTTCCTCGACGAGATCGGCACCATCTCGATGAAGACGCAAATCGACCTCCTGCGCGTATTGGATACGCATCAGTTCACGCGCTTGGGCGGGAACGATGTAATCACGGTCGACTTCCGCCTCATCTGCGCCACCAACCAGGACCTCGAGGATCTGGTGCGCCGCGGGATATTTCGGCAGGACTTCTACTACCGGATCAACGTCTTTCCGATTCAGGTGCCGCCCTTGCGCGAGCGCCCGGTCGACATCGCACTCCTCGTGCAGCACTTCCTCGACAAGTTCTGCCGCCAGATCAACAAGAAGGTCGACGGCGTGTCGCCGCGGGCCATGGAGACGATCATGTCCCACCCGTGGCCGGGCAACGTGCGCGAACTCAAGAACGCGATCGAGCGCGCGGTGGTCGTCGCGACCGGGCCGGTAATCCAGATCGAGGACCTCCCTGTGTTCAACGACCGCAAGCGGAGTGCGTCGGTCGGCGGGACGCTGGAGGCGGTCGAGAAGATGCACATCGCGGAGACACTCGAAGAGACGCACTGGAATATCACTCGCGCCGCTCACACGCTCGGCATCGACCGGGTGACGCTCTATAACAAGATCAAGAAGTACTCCCTGGCCCGCGCCGAGACACCGCATCCATGATCCGGGTGGCTTTCATCCGCGCGGCCCCGCCCGGCGCGCTCGAGCGACTGGTGGCGCGGTTGTCGGCGACGTTTGCCACCGCGGTCGTGCCGGCCGCGCCGTCGATCGACCCTGCCATCGCCTTCGACCGCCGGCGCCAGCAGTACAACTCGACCACGCTGCTCGCCGAGCTCTTGAAGCACGTTCCCGCGGTGGGCGCGCGCATCGTCGCCGTCACCGACCTCGACTTGTTCATCCCGGTCTTGACCTTTGTCTTCGGCGAGGCGCAGTTCGACGGTCGCGCCGCGATCGTCTCCACCCATCGGCTTCGCAACAGCTTCTACGGACTCGCCGACGACCCCATTCTGCTGTTGTCACGGCTCGACAAGGAAGTCGTGCACGAGCTCGGGCACACGTACGGACTCGTGCATTGCCGCGACTACCGCTGCGCGATGCACGCCTCGACCAGCGTCGAGGGGGTCGACCTCAAGGGAGCAGAGTTGTGTCGGGACTGCCGGGCTCGCGTCTGCGCGCCGGCTTCCGCCGCGATGAGATACCGTAGTGGGCCGTGACCGACGCGCCATAGGTCCGGCGCGTCGTGCTCAATCTCGCATCAAGGTCAGGTCGTCGGCCTGCACGGTGGTGCGGTTGCGGAACAACATCACCAGAATCGCCAGCCCGATGCCGGCCTCCGCCGCCGCCAGCGCCATCACGAAGAACGCGGCCACGTGCCCGTCCATGTTCCCGGTCCCGTAGCGCGCGAACGCGATGAACGACAGGTTGACGGCGTTCAGCATCAGCTCGATCGACATCAGGATCACGAGCAGGTTGCGCCGAAACAGCACCCCGAACGCGCCGATGAAGAACAGGATGGCGCTCAAGTACAAGTATTCGTGCAGGCCGACCACGTTACAGCTTCACGTCCGCGGTGAGCGCGACCTGCGCCTTCGAGCCCTTGGGAATGCCGACGTGGTTGCCGCCCGCCGAGAGCACCGCGACCGCCCCGCCGATGGCCGCGCCGGTGCCGGTGCCGCCGGCCGCGAGCGACACCTGCGCGCTTCCCGCGCGCGCGCTGAACATGATGCTCAAAATGTCGGCGTAGTTGATCTGCTGAATGTTGCCGCCCACGTCGAACACGACGGCGGAGTCGGTGCCGCCCTTGAACGTCCCCTTGATCGACGATTCGTCGGTACGCACCAAGACGTCGGCCTGCGCCGCACCGGCGACGATCACCAACGCCATCGTGAGTAGTTTTCTCATATCGTCTCCTTTGGCGCCGCGGCTAGATGACTTTCTTTGCCAACAGCACGACGCCCACGACCGCAACCAGCAGAATGAGCGAGATCACTTCGAAGGGGTACACCCAGCTCGACAGCATCAGGCGACCCACCGATTCCATGTTGCCGAAGCTCGCCGCCGGCTCGACCGCGGTCGGCGCGACGTGGCCGAACACCCGGATGGCGCCGAAGGCGCCCACCGCGCAAACCGTCGCCGTGAACAAGAGGCGCATCCAGCCCACCGGCGCTTCCTGCAGTTCTTCTTTTTTCAAATTGAGCAGCATGATGGTGAAGATGATCAGCACCATGATGGCGCCGGCGTAAACTAGGATCTGCAGGATGAACACGAACTCGGCGTGCAGCATCGCGAACAATCCCGCCAGCGAGCACAGCGACAGAATCAGCGCGAACGCGCCCGAAAGCGGATTCTTGAGGCTCACCATCAGGAGGCCGCCCGCCACCGCGAATGTCGCTAGAATATAGAAGAGGACGGCTTGCATCGCTCAACGGCTCATCCAGAGCAAGATCAACCCAGTGATGAAAATGTTGACGAACGAGAGCGGGATCATCTGCTTCCAACCCAGGCGCATGAGCTGGTCGTAGCGGAAGCGCGGGAGCGACCAGCGCACCCAGATGAACACCCAGCACCAAAAGATGGTCTTCACGGCGAAGGCGGAGATTTGCGCCACCACCGCGACCGTGCGCGCGCCCCACTCGGGCATCGGTCCCATCGAGAGCGTCTTCCAGAAGAAGAACAGCATCGCGGCGCCGATGAAAACGTGGGCGACACCGAGGACGATACCTTCCTTGTCGCGCAAGTCGCCGAAGCCGCCGCCGATCTTCATGCGCCGCGCCCACACCAGCATGAGCGCCGCGAACGCGAGCGCTCCGATGCCGCCCACGCCCAGCATTACCTTGAGCCAGGTGTCGGCGCCGGCCACGATCTTTTCGGTCGGGAAGTACGGAACCTGCCAACCGCCGAAGTACAGCGTCGTGATCATGGCCGACGACAGCACGATCGCGACGTACTCACCCATATAGAAGAGCGCGAAGCGCATGCCGCTGTACTCGACGTGGTAACCCGCCACGATTTCCGACTCGCCTTCGGGCAGGTCGAAGGGGTTGCGGTTGGTTTCCGCGAACGCGGCCGTGATGAACAGGATCGCGCCCAGGGGCTGCACGAACAGCCCCCACTTGGGCAGGAATCCGAACAGTAGGTCGCCCTGCCCGCGCACGATCTCGTTCAACTGCGCGCTCCCGAATACCATGAAGATGCCGACCAGCGCCAACCCCAGCGGAATCTCGTAGCTGATCATCTGCGCCGACGAGCGCAGCCCGCCCAACAGCGCGAACTTGTTGTTCGACGACCACCCCGCCAGGATGATGCCGTACACGTTGAGCGACGTGATGGCGAGGATGTAGAGAATGCCGGAGTTGAGATTCGCGACCTGCATCGTGATCTCGCGCCCCGCCACCGTGAGCGTGTCGGCCCACGGAATCACCGCGAACGCCGACAAGATGAACGTGAACCCGAGCACGGGCGCGATCATGAAGTACGCGCGGTTGACGTGCGGCGGGATCATCATCTCCTTCATGAGGAGCTTCACCACGTCGGCGATGTTGTGGATGAATCCGGCCAGGCGAATGCCGAGGATGGCGGCGCGGTTGGGTCCCGCGCGATCCTGGATGAACGCCGCGCCCTTGCGCTCGAACCAAATCAAGACCGGGAGGAGCGTCAGCGCGAAGCCCCAAATGAACACGGCCTTGCCGCCGATGATGACGAAGTCGAGCCAGTTCGGCATGCTACTTCGCCGCCGCGTGCGCGTTCGCACGCGCACCCGTCGGGCCCAGCTTGGTGAGGTCGACGCCCGCGAACGCGGGCACCGTGTCTTGGATCGCCTTGCGAATCTGGGTCACGAATTCGTGCGGCTTGGTGCCGTGCAGCGACGCGATCAAGCGGTCGACCACGCGCCACTCGCTTTCGCCCTGGGGCTCGAGCGCGGGCTTGAGCTGCTGCACGTGCCCCTCGAAGTTGACCACGAGCCCGTCCTTCTCCGCGAAGGTGAGCCCCGGAATCACGAGGTGCGCGCGCTCGGTGAGCGTGCTCTTGCAACCGGACAGCGCCACGACGCGCTTCGCGCGAGAGAGAATCGCGTCCAGCGGCGCGACGTCGGTGTTGAACCCGACCGCGACCAGGACGCCGTCGCCGCCCAGCGCTTCCACCACCGGCGCCACCATGCCCTTGTGCAGGTCCACCACGCGAATGCCGAGCATCTCGGCGCCCTTCGCGTTGGGGTGCTTGTCGGCGCGGCGGAGCAAGCGGTCGTCGGCCCCGTCGGCGACGTGGCGCGCGACGAAGATGGGCGCGTTCAACCCTTCCTTCGCGAGGCGTTGGAACAGGAACATCTCTTCCAGCGTCGCGGTGGCCGACAACAGCACCACGACGCGCGTCCCGCTCGGCGCGTCGACGGGGCCCGCCGGCTTGAAGCCGAGCACGCCGCGCATCTCCGCGACGGCTTCCTGCACCGAGCACTCGAAGGTCTCGCTGCCGCGGCGAATGAACGGCGTCGCAAGGCGGTCGCTGTTCACGAACTTGTAGTTCAAGCGGCCTTCGTCGCACGCCCAGTAGCCGTTGACGTCGTCATTCTGGCGCGGGCGTATGCGATAGATCTGATCCTTCTTGGTTTGGATCTCCATGCTGCAGCCGCGCGCGCAGGTCGTGCACACCGAGTTGGTGTTCTTCAGGAACCAGGTCGCGGAGCCGAAGCGGAAGTCCTTGGCGGTGAGCGCGCCCACCGGACACAGGTCGACGGTGTTGATCGAGTACGGGCTCGTCACGCCCTGGCCCGGAAACGTCGTGATGTAGGCCTCGTGACCGCGCCCCGCGATGTAGAGCTGCGGGTCGCCGGCCACGTCGCGCAAGAAACGCACGCAGCGGTCGCACAGCACGCAGCGCTCCTGATCCAAGACCAGCGTCGGCCCGATGTCCTTTGCCTTTTCCTTCTTGAAGCGCGTGAAGTCCTGGCGGCCGTTCTGGAGGTCGTGCTCCATGTAGTAATTCTGGAGCGTGCACTCGCCCGCCTTGTCGCAAATGGGACAATCGAGCGGGTGGTTCAAGAGCAGCATCTCTTCGACCGACGCACGCGCGCGCTTGGCGGCGTCGCTCGCGGTGAGCACTTCCATGCCCTCGGCGACGATGGTCTTGCACGAGATGCCGAGCTTGTTACCGCGCGGCCCCACGAAGTCGACCTGGCACATGCGGCAGTTGCCGTCGGGGCCGAGCCCCGGGTGATAGCAGAAATGCGGGATGTCGATGCCGTGGTCGCGGCACACATCGATTAACAGCGCGCCCTCGGGCGCCTGGATCTTCTTCCCGTCGACGATGATGTTGACTGGCATGCGTGTTGTGCCGGTTTTCACAAGGGGTTAGAGCCGCTACGCTACCCGCTATCCGCGCGAGTGTCAAGCCCGGGTCGCGAGCCCGCCGAAGTGGCTTGGAGACCAGCTCCCTGCTATACTCACCCACGCCAGCCACACGCACGATCGGTCAGCGGACCGACCGACTTCCTCGCGCCGCGTGGTGATTTCGCTTTTCATTCTGTCGTGCCTCCAACCCCTGCGGGGTACCGTCGTGCGCAAACTCACGCTCCAAGTGGTGACGCTCCCTAAATCGTTGCTCGTCGTCACCGTTCTCGCGGCTCTCTTCGTCGACACCGCGCCGTCCTTGGCCGGGACCTACGCGCCCCTTTGGAGCCATCGCATCGGGGGTGTGTCCGACGAAAATGAGATCCACGTCGCCTACGACCCGTCCGGGAACATCGTCTTCGCGGGCGACTTTTCCGGCACGGTCAACATGGGAGGCGGCGACCTAGTCAGCGTGGGAAACACGGACATCGTGCTGGCCAAGTTCAACGCCGCCGGCGTGCATCAGTGGAGCCAGCGCTTCGGGGACGGAAACACTCAGTTCGCGTACGCGGTGACGACCGACCTTTCCGGGAACGTGATCGTGGTGGGATCCTTCGATGGGTTTCTGGACTTCGGTCCTGGCCCGCTCGTCAGCGCCGGGAGCTTCGACATCTACGTCGCGAAGTTCAACTCCTATGGCGTCCACCAATGGAGCCAGCGCTTCGGAGACGCAAGCGACCAGTACGCGTATACGGTCGCGACCGACGCCGCCGGGAACGTGTTCGTCGGCGGTACCATGACCGGCACGGTGAATTTCGGCGGCGGGAACCTCGTCGCCCTCGGCTACGACGCCTACGTGGCCAAGTTCAGCGCCACCGGCGTTCATCAATGGAGCCAGCGTTACGGCGACGCCAACGTGCAAATCCTCGCATCGCTGGCAACCGACAATGCCGCCAATGTCATCATGGCCGGCCGGTTCGCGGGTACGGCGAACTTCGGGGGCGGGAACCTCACCAGCGCGGGCGCCTACGACGCGTTCCTCGCCAAGCTCAACGGCGCCGGCGTGCACCAGTGGAGCCAGCGCTTCGGCGACGCGAGCCAACAGCTCGGCGGTCCCGTGGCCACGGACGCATCCGGGAACATCGGGTTGACCGGCGGCTTCGCCGGCACCATCAATCTCGGCGGCGGCCCGCTCGTTAGTCTGGGCGACGGCGACGTCTTCCTCGCCAAGTTCAATTCCGCCGGCGTCCACCAGTGGAGCAAGCGATTCGGCGACGCCACGGACCAATACGCGAGCGGGCTCGCGGCCGACGCGCAGGGCAATTGGGTCTTGAGCGGCGACTTCTTGGGGTCGATCAATCTCGGCGGCGCGACGTTGTTCGCGGTCGGGAGCTACTACGATACGTTCATCTCGAAGTTCAACAGCGCCGGCGCGCACGTGTGGAGCGCCGCCTGGGTAGGTCCGCAAGACCAGTACAGCCTCACGCTGGCCGTCGGTCCGACCGGCAGTACGTGCGTGGGCGGATACTTTCTCGGTTCGGCGAACGTGGGAGGCGCGTATCTCTCCAGCGCCGGAGGTTACGACTGGTACCTGACCTCCATCGCGGGCGGATTCGTCGAGCCGTCGATCCTGAAGATCGTCGACGTGGGCAACGACCAAGGGCGTCAGGTTCGGATTCGCTTCACGCGCTCGGGAGAGGACGACCCCGCGGCCGCGAATCCCGTCGAGCGCTACGACGCGTATCGACGCATCGATCCGCTCCCGGCGGGCGCGCCGGCGAGCGCGAACCCGTCACTCGTCGTGCCGTTGCGCGACGTCCTCGCGGCGCCCGGCTGGGTCTTCGCGGGCTCCGTCCCGGCGCACGGAAAGTCGGAGTACTACATGACCGCGCCGACCGCCGCCGACTCCACCATCCTCGGGATGTACCGCTCGGTGTTCTTCGTCACCGCGGCGACCGCCAGCCCCAGCATTTATTTCGAGTCGCCGCCCGACAGCGGCTACTCGGTCGACAATCTCGCGCCCGGTGCGCCGACGAGCTTCGTCTACGGCAGCGGCCTGCTCAAGTGGGATGAATCCACGGCGGAGGACTTCGATTACTTCTCCGTGTACGGATCCAACACGATGTCGTTCGCCTCGGCCACGCTCATCGACTACACGGTCGCGACGTTGATGGACGTGAGCGGGTCGCCTTACACGTACTACTTCGCCACCGCCACCGACTTCGCCGGCAACGAAGGCAAGCCCGCGATGGTCAACACGCTCTCGGACGCAGGAACACCGCGGAGCTACGTGCTGTCGATCTCGTCGTACCCGAATCCCTTCAATCCGCGCACGACCATCCGCTACACGCTGCCGTCCAAGGGACGCGTCGCCATCGACGTGTACGACGCGCGCGGCGAGCGCGTGGCGAGTTTGCTCGACGAAGAAAAGCCGGCGGGGGCGTACACGCTACCGTGGGACGGGAGCGACGACAATGGAGCGCGCGTGAGCTCGGGCTTGTACTTCGCCCGCGTGACTCACGCGAGCGGCACGAAGAGCTACAAAATGGTGCTGTTGAAGTAGACTCACCGTCCGGAAAGGATCGTCCCCTATGCGACTCTCCTCCCGAACTGCATCGCTCGCCGTTTGCCTCGCGGGGTGCGTGACGATCGCTCACGCGGACGCCCGCGCCTCGGTTACCCACCTGTGGAGCCAACATTTCGGAGACGCGATCGCCCAGTTCTCCCGTTCGGTAACGACCGATGGGAGCGGGAACGTGATCGTTGTTGGCTTCTTTCGCGGGACGGTCAACTTTGGCGGCGGCAACCTCACCAGTGCAGGGGGTTTCGACATCTTCGTCGCGAAATTCAACGGCGCGGGGGTTCATCAGTGGAGCCAGCGCTTCGGCGACGCAAGCGACCAGCGCGCCTTTTCCGTTAAGACGGGTTTGGGCGGGGATATCTTCGTTACCGGCTCCTTTTCGGGGACGGTCAACTTCGGCGGCGGTGACCTCACCAGCATGGGCTCCAACGACATCTGGGTGGCGCGGTTCACCTGGGACGGCTCCCACAAATGGAGCCAGCGCTTCGGGGATGCGAGCGCCCAAGAAGCCTACTCTCTCGCCACCGATGCGGGCGGGAATGTAATCATCGCCGGCGCCTTTGACGGGACGGTCAACTTCGGCGGCGGCAATCGCACCAGCGCCGGATTGAAGGACATCTTCGTCGCGAAGTTCGATCAAGACGGCGCCCATCTGTGGAGCAAACGCTTCGGGGACGCGAACGACAACGTGGCCGAATCGGTGGCGACGGACCCCTTCGGGTACGTCATCGTCGCGGGCGATTTCTATGGGACGGTCAACTTCGGGGGCAGCGACCTTGTCAGCGCGGGGTTTAGCGACATCTTCGTCGTGAAGTTCGACGCCGCGGGGGCCCACCAATGGAGCAAGCGATTTGGGGATTTGCCCGGTCAGAACGCCTATGGTGTGGCAACGGATTTGGACAGCGACGTGATTATCACAGGCGCGTTTGGGGGGACCGTCAATTTCGGCGGCGGCGATCTCACGAGCGCGGGAGGGGCCGATATATTTGTGGCGAAACTCAACAGCGAGGGAGTGCATAAGTGGAGCCGGCGCTACGGGGACGCCGGCAATCAGACCGGTTATTCCGTGACGGCGGATGCGAGCGGGAACGTCGTGGTCACCGGTTACTTTTGGGGGACGGTCAACTTCGGGGGCAGCGACCTAATTAGCGGGGGGCTTGCCGACATCTTCGTCGCGAAGTTGGATGTGGATGGTCTTCACCAATGGAGCCAGGGCTTCGGCGATGGAGAACCTCAAGCAGGATATTCCGTCGCGACCGATGCGAGCGGGGATGTATTCGCGACCGGAGACATGGGAGGAACGGTCGACTTCGGGGGCGGAAACCACACTAGCGCTGGGCTCGAGGACATCTACCTCGCGAAGTTCAGTGGGATACTTTCCGCCATCGGCGAGACACCCGAGAACGCGCTCTCGCTCTTTGCGTATCCCAATCCTTTCAACCCGCACACGACGATTGAGTTCACCCTACCGTCGCGCGGTCGTGTGGTGGTGAGCGTGTACGACGCGCGCGGCGTGCGCGTCACGACCTTGATGGACGAGGACGCGGCGGCGGGGACGCACTCTCGCGACTGGAACGGAACTGACGTGGGCGGCGAGAGAGTTAGTTCGGGGGTTTACTTCGCCCGCGTCACTCACGCGAGCGGCACGAAGAGCTACAAGATAGTGCTCTTGAAGTGAGAGCCGGCTAGAGGGCGCGCGACTCGAGGTTCACGCCGCCCGCGTGGAGCTTGCGTTCGGGGGCCTTGGCGCGCGCGATGTAGGCTTCGAATTCGCCGCGGAACTTCTTGAGGTAGCTCGCGGCGGGAATGGCGGCGCTGTCGGCCAGCACGCACACGGTGCGACCCAGCATGTCGGGGCAGATCGACAGCATGAGGTCGATGTCCTCGGGGCGTCCCCGGCCGGTGCGAATGCGGTTCACGATCTCGTACAGCCAGTAGGTTCCTTCGCGGCACGGCGGGCACTGGCCGCACGACTCGTGCGCGTAGAAGCGCAGCACCACTTCCAGCGCCTTCACCACGTCGGTGTCTTCGTCGAGCACCATGATCGCGCCCGAACCCACCATGGTGCCCATGGCGGCGAGCGCTTCGTAGTCGAGCTTGGCGCTGCGCGCTTCGTCGGCGGTGAGGATCGCCGACGACGAACCGCCGGGAATGACCGCTTTCAATTTCTTCCCGCCCTTTATGCCGCCCGTCGACTGCTCGATGAACTCCCACAGATTGACGCCGAAGGCGCCTTCGTACACGCCGGGGCGTTCGACCATGCCGGAGATCGAAAACAGCATGGTGCCCTTGCTCTTCTCGGTGCCGATGGCGGCGTACGCGTCCGCGCCGTTGGTCATGATCCACGGCAGCGCGGAAATCGTTTCGACGTTGTTGACGACGGTCGGGCAGTCGAACACACCCACGATGGCGGGAAAGGGCGGCTTCGGTCGCGGCTGGCCCTTCTTGCCCTCCAGCGATTCGATGAGTCCGGTTTCGTCGCCGCAGATGTACGCGCCCGCACCGCGATGAATCACGACGTCGACGTCGCAGCCCGAACCCTTGATGTTCTTGCCGAGATAACCCTTCGCGTACGCTTCCTTGACCGCCGCGTCCAAGCGCGCGAACGGAAAGTCGTACTCGCCGCGGATGTAGATGTACGCGGTCTTGATCCCGACCGCGTAGCAGCAAATAATGATGCCCTCGATCAGCGCGTGCGGGTCGCGCTCGAGAATCAAACGGTCCTTGAACGTCCCCGGCTCGCCCTCGTCGGCGTTGACGCACAGGTATTTCGGCTTGTCGGTGTTCTTGGGGATGAAGCTCCACTTCATGCCGGTCGGAAATCCCGCGCCGCCGCGCCCGCGCAATCCGGAGCGCTTCACTTCGTCGATGACGTCGTCGGGCTTCATCTTGAAGAGCTTCTTCAAGGTGCCGTAACCGCCGAGCGCGAGGTATCCCTCGAGCGTGTGCGCGTTCTTCTCGCCGAAGCGAGCGGAGATGATGGTCGGCGTCATGCGTGGTCCTCGCTCGCGGGGTCGCGGCCGTGCTTGCACGCCTCGAGTATGCGCTCGAGCTTGTCGGCCGAGAGGTTCTCGAAGTAGCGGTTGTCCATGCGCATCATCGGTGCCGTGCCGCACGACCCCAGGCACTCGACCAACTCGAAGCTGAAGGTTCCGTCGGGCGTCTTTTCGCCCGGGCCGATGCCGAGCTTCTTCTCGATGACGCCCTGCAGGTTCTCGTAACCGCGCATCCAGCACGAAAGCGTGCGGCACAACTGAATGTGGTGCTTCCCGGTCGGCTCGGTCTTGAACATGGTGTAGAACTCGACCACCGCAAAGACGGCGACGGCGGGCTGCTCCAAGCGCTTGGCGACGTACTCCATCGCTTCGACGGTGATGTGGCCCTCTTGGTCCTGCACCAGCCACAGCGCGGGCAGAATCACCGCGCGCTTGGTGGGATACTTGGGGAGCAGGTCGGCGAACTTGGCTTCGCTCTCCTTCGAGAAGGCGAAGGGCTTGCCGCTCGGCGCGAGTGCGTGGGTTCGGTGCGACATGCTAGCGGTCCAACTCGCCCGCGACGACGTTCAATCCGCCCAGGATGGCGACGATGTCCGCCACCATGCCGCCTTCGACCAAAAACTTGAGCGTGTTCATCGTGTAGAAGCACGGCGGGCGCACCTTGATGCGGTACGGGTGTCCGCTGCCGTCGGAAATAATGTAGAAGCCGAGCTCGCCGTTGGGCGTCTCGGTGGCGTCGTAGATGCGGCCTGCGGGCGGCTGCACGCCTTCGATCACCAGCTTGAAGTGATTGATGAGCGACTCCATCGACGTGTGGACCTTTTCCTTGGGTGGCAGCATCACACGCTTGTCGTCGATGTTGATGGGACCGTCGGGGACGCGGTCGATGGCCTGGTGGATGATCTTCAAGCTCTCTTCCATCTCCGCGATGCGAACCATGAGACGGTCGAAGGCGTCGCCGTTGGCGCCCACGGGAATGTCGAAATCGAAGGTCTCGTACCCGTAGTACGGGCGCACCTTGCGCAGGTCGAGATCGGCGCCGCTCGCGCGCAGGCACGGTCCCGTCCACCCGAACGAGAGCGCGTCTTCCTTGCTGATGATACCGACACCGCGCGTGCGGTCCTGGAAGATGCGGTTCTTGACCACCAAGCCCTTCACGTCCG
>CAZLLI010000081.1:0-12003 GCA_964560355.1 uncultured bacterium
GATGCCGAAGCTGTCGTGCAGCACCTTGGCGACGGGCGCCAGGCAGTTGGTCGTGCACGACGCCACCGAAATGATGGTGTGTTTGGCGGCGTCGAATTCCTTGTCGTTCACACCCAGCACGACCGTGATGTCGGGGTCGGTCGCGGGCGCGGAGATGAGCACGCGGCGCGCGCCGGCGGTGAGGTGCTTGGCGGCGTCGTCGCGCTTGGTGAAGAGGCCCGTCGACTCGATGACGGCGTCGACGCCGAGTTCTTTCCACGGCAACTTGGCCGGATCTTTCTCCGAGATGACGCGCAGCGTCTTCGCCCCGACCTTGATCCCCGTCTCGGTGGGGGCGACGTCGGCGGGAAAGCGCCCGTGCACGGAGTCGTACTTGAGCAAATGCGCGAGGATGGTCGGGCTGGTCAAGTCGTTCACCGCGACGATGTCGAAGCGCGGGTCGTTGAATGCGTGCCGGTAGACGAGACGTCCGATGCGTCCGAAGCCATTGATCGCCAACTTCATCGCCAAGGGTCCAAACCTCCTATGCGGTCCCGGTTGCGAAGGCATCGCGCGTCGATGCCCCGCGAGTTCCGATGCGCTCCTGTGCTTCCCCGTCGTTCCCGGCCGCAGTGACCAAAGGCCGGGGACAACAACGTAAAGGAAAGGCTACCGGAGTGGCAAATGCATCGTGGAACACGGATGCGCCGTGTGCGGTGAGGCTATTCTAGCCGCCCCGGAAGTCGTTGTCAAGATTGGAGAAACGACGGTTTGACGCGGCCTTGGCAGCGGGCGGTCGTGCGCCTCACGGACGGTAGCCGACGCACGCCGCGCGCACCGAACGGGCGCCCGCGTCGGCGAGCGCGCTCGCGCACGCGAGCGCGGTCGCGCCGGTGGTGACGAGATCGTCGACGATGATCACGTCGCGCTCGGCGATCGCGTCGCGCGCGACGACCGCCATCGCACCCGCGACGTTGCGCGCGCGCGCGTCGCGACCGAGCGACGACTGCGGCGCCGTCGCGCGAATCTTTGCGAGCGCGCGACGCTCGACGCGAACGCCCGCGAGCGCGCCGAACGCACTCGCGAGTCGCTCCGCCTGGTTGAAACCGCGCCGGCGCAGCGACGCGCGGTCCATCGGAACCGGAACCAAGAGCGCGTCGTGTGCGCTCGCACCCAATGCGCGCGCGGGAAGTCCCTCGGCGAGGGCGCGCGCGAGCCACGCGGCGAGACGCTCGCGGCGCGAGAACTTGAGCGCGTGGATCACCGACAACACGCGGTCGTCGGTCTCGAAGGCGGGCCACACCGTGAGGCGGTCGATCGTCACCGGCGCGGTCGCCGCCGGAAGTTGGTGGCAGCACGCGCGGCACAAGGGGCGCGTCGCGAGCGCGAGCGGTCCGTGCCCGATGCGAAGGGGCTCGGCGAGTGCCGCGGCCGCGGGCGCTTCCGGGCGCGTGAGCCGCGCCGACGACTCCACCGCGCGACCGCACGCGTGGCAGCGTTCGTCGATGAGGAAATCCGCGAGGGCGCGCAGCGCCGTCCCCACCCCGCCCATCACACCCCCTCGCCGTCGCGTTACGCCGGCACGTTCGCGGCCTTGGGCCGCCGCACCAGCAAGTACGTCCCGATCGCGATCAGCGCCACGCTGATCACCTGGTTGAAGGAAAGACCGAGGAGGATGCGCGCGTTGTCTTCGTAGATGCGGAAGAAGTCGATGATGAAGCGACCGATTCCGTACAGCACGAGCAAGAGCCCGAAGGTCGAACCGCGCTTGACGAGCTTGGGCTGGAGCAGCATGAGCACGGTGAAGATGATGAGTCCCTTCAGCGACGAGAACAATTGCGTCGGGTACAGCGCGACGTGGTCGTGACCGGTCTGCTGCGCGAACGCGGCCGCGGCCGCGCCCGCCGGGCTGTCGGGCGGGAATACCATTCCGATCGCCGAATCGGTGGGCTTGCCGTAGCAGCACCCGCTCAAGAAGCAACCGATGCGCGTGAACACCAGTCCCAGCGCGATAGAGGGCGCGATGATGTCGGCCACTTGCAGGAACGACATCCCGTTGCGCTGTACCCACCAATACGACGCCGCCATCGCGAGCAGGAAGCCGCCGTAGAAGGTGGCGCCGCCTTGCCACAGCGCGAACACGTCGAGCGGGTTGCGGTACTGGTCGAGGTGGAAGACGACGTACAACAGGCGCGAACCCACCACCGCCGCCAGGATGATGACGACGCTCAAGTCGAGGATCTTCTGGGGGTCGACGCCCGCGCGTTTGGCGCGCCGGCCGGCGAGCCAGATGCCGAGGAGGAAGCTCACGGCCAGCATGAAGCCGTACGAGCGAATCTGCAAGCGACCGAGTTCGACCAGAATGGGATGCATGACGTCCTTTACGACCGGCGGGCAAGTTGGTTCCGCCGGCGCGCTGGCAATATAGCGCGTTCGCGCGGCGCTGTCACGGGGAGCGCTTTGGGCTCGCCCGCGCGCTAGTACTCGCTCCAGCGCACCGCGCAGTTGAGCAGGAGGCCGACCAGGAAGCAGCTCACCAGCATCGAGCTGCCGCCGTAGCTCACGAACGGGAGCGGAATCCCCGCCACCGGCGCGATGCCCGACGTCATGCCAATGTTGACGAAGACTTGGAACGCGAAGTAGGCCGCGATGCCGACGCACAGCGTCGACGCGAACTCGCTCTTGGTCTTTTGCGCGATCATGAGCGCGCGCGTGATGAGGATCGCAAACAGCACCAGGATTCCCATCGCGCCGATGAATCCGAGCTCTTCGCCCAGTACCGAGAAGATGAAGTCGGTGTGCTTGGCGGGAAGGTACTCGAGCGCCTTCTGCGTGCCTTCCAAGTAGCCCTTGCCGGTGAAGCCGCCGGAGCCGATCGCAATCTTGGACTGGATCACCTGCCAGCCCGCGCCGAGCTTGTCGGAATCGGGGTCGAGGAAGTTGGTGACGCGGCGCTGCTGGTACGGTTTCAAATGCGCCCACAGCGCGGGCAGGAACAACCCGATGCCGACGTTCGCCACCACCAGCGAGATGCTCTCGACCAGGAAGGCACGCCGCATGTACGCCGCCACCAGGATCACGACGATGAAGATGCCGAAGGGCCACGGGTTGTGGGTGACGTTTTCTCCGTAGATGATGAGCACGCTGCTCACGAGCGGTGAGAGCAGGAACAGGATGTGGAGGGCGCGGAATCCGCGCCAGAACAAGACCGGGAGCAAGATACCCGCGAACACCATCGCCGTCCCCAAGTCGGGTTGCTTGAGCACGAGCAGGAACGGCACCGCGAACAGGAAGAAGATCGGGATCAGGGTGCGCATCCGGTTGGGATCCGCGCGGTGCGTCGAGAGCACGCGCGCCCACACCAGGATCACCGCCACCTTGGTGAACTCGCTGGGCTGGATGGCGAGCGGGCCGATGATGAACCAGCGCTGGGTTTCGCCCCGCGCCGGCAGCATCAGCACCACCACCAGCATGATCAGGCACACCGTGTACGACGCGAATGCGAGCGACTCGAACATGCGGAACGGGATCACGAAGGCCGCCAACATGGTGGCAGCGCCGAGCCCCATCCACAAGAGCTGGCGCCCGAAGTGGGTGCCGTGCATCGCGACCGCCGACACTTCGCCCACCGACTGCGAGACCGAGAACACCACCGCGAGTCCGATCATCGACAACAACGCGGAGCACAGCACGATCACCCAATCGAAATCGCGGCCGACCCTCACGGCGTGCCTCCCTGTTGCGCGGCGGCGGTGGGCGCGGTCGAGCTCGTCACCGCGGGGGCAGCGCGGCGACCGGGCCGGAAGTACTCGGCGAGATACGCGCGCGCGATGGGCGCCGCGATCTCGGAGCCGTGCCCCGCGTTCTCGACGATGATGGCGAGTGCAATCTCGGGCTTGTCGGCGGGCGCGTACGCCGTGTACCACGAATGGTCCTCGCCGTGCGGATTCTGCGCCGTGCCCGTCTTGCCCGCCACCTTGAGCCACGGAATGCGCGTCCAGTACGCGGTGCCGCCCGCCGTCTCGACCACGCCTTCCATCGCGCGCTGCAGGAACGTCAGCGTCGAGCCCTCGAGCCCCGCGATGCGCGTGCGCGACGGCGCCGGCGTGATGACGCCGTCGGTGCGCTCGACGAAGTGCGGCTGCACCAGCCAGCCCCCGTTCGCGATCGCGGCCGACATGCGCGCGACGTGCAGCACGGTCGCGAGGTATTCGCCCTGGCCGATGGCGTTGTTGAGCATCAAGCCTTGCGTCCAGCGTCCCTTACCGAAGCGCTGGTCGTAGTAGCGTCGCGTGGGGACGTTGCCCGACACTTCGATGGGCAGGTCGATGCCGGTCTTGCCGTCGTAGCCGAACGCCGTCGCCGCTTGCGCGAGCACGTCGACATCCATCATCTCGCCCGCGCGATAGAAGTAGACGTCGCAGCTGTTGACGATGGCCGACATGAGATTCATGCCGCCGTGTCCCTCTTCCTTCCAGCACTTGAAGATGCGGTTGCCGAAGCGGTGGGTGCCGTCGCAGTACACCAGCACGCGCCCCGGGTCGATGAGCTGGTTGGTGAGGATCGCGTACGCGACAATCACCTTGAACGTCGACGCCGGCGCGTAGCGCGCTTGCGAGATGCGGTTGAACATCGGCTTCGAGGGATCCTCGAGGAGGTCGCCCACCAACGACGCCGACGGACCCATCGCGAACGCGTTGGGGTCGTACGCGGGCCGGCTGGCGGCGGAGATGATGCCGCCCGTCTCGACGTCGATCACGACCGCCGCCGACGGATTCGGGTGCGACGCGAGCAGCGAGTCCAGGTACTCCTGCATGTCGTAATCGAGGTCGAGGAACATGTCGCGCCCCGGCGTGGGCGCGGTCGACAGCTCGGAGACTTCGCCCAGCGCGGTGCCCGATGCGGTGACCTCGATCGCGCGCTGGCCCGGCGTGCCGCGCAGCGCGTCTTCGTACTGGCGCTCGAGCCCCGCCTTGCCCAGGAAGTCGCCGGCCACGTAGGTGTCCTCGGGCGCGCCCGCGATTTCCTCGGTGGTGACTTCGCCGACGTATCCGAACACGTGCGCGGCGATCGAGTGGTTGGGATAGCGCCGGCGCAGGCGCGTCTCCACCTTGAGGGTCGGGAACTCCATCCAGTTCTCGCGCACGAACGAGATCACGAACTTGTCGGCGTCGGGAAAGAGAGGGAACGCGACGCGCCCGTAGCGCTTGTTCCACGCGTCGAAGCGCGCCATGGCCTTGGTGGTGTCGACGGGAATGTACGCCGCGAGCTCGCGCACGGTGCGCTGGGCGCCTTCGCGCGAGCGCCACGACATCACCACTTCGAAGTGGAGCGCGTTGTCGACGATGACGCGCCCGGTGCGGTCGCGCATCAATCCGCGCGGGCCCGGCACGCGCTCGCGCTGGAGCTGGTTGTCGCGCGCGAACTGGACGTACTGCTCGTGCTGCACGACCTGCAGCGTGAAGAGGCGGACGATCAGTATCAGGAAGCCGACGGCGACGGCGAACAGGAGGGTTCGAATGCGGAACGGGCCTTCCGCGAGACTTCTACTGTCTCTCTTTGCCAACCCTCGTCACCACCTTCGCTCCCAGAAGCGCGAGCGCGCGCTCGACCAGGATGCCGGCGAGCGCGGTGTAGATCGCGGACGGCAAGCCGTTGGTGAAGATGCTCACCAGAGCGCTGTCGACGCGCGGCCACAGATAGACGAGGAAGTAGACGACGTCGTGGCCGAAGGCGGCCAGAAAAATCAGGAACACCAGGACCAGCGTGCCCGGCGACGCGGTGGCGCCCAGGCGCCCGCCCGCGTACCCCACCAGCGACTTGGTGAGCGCGTTCAACCCCAGGTACCCCGGGTTACCGAGGTCGACCAGGAACCCGACCAGGAAACCGAACAGCGAGCCCTGGATGGGGCCGCGCTGCAAGCCGAACAGGATCACGCACACCACCACGAAGTCGGGCGCGACGTGACCGATCGCGATCTTCCCCGCGACCGTCGACTGCAGCCCGAGGAACACGACGATGGTGAGAACCGGGATCAGGAATCTCATCGCCGCCGCGCTTTCTGCAGCACGTCGTGCATGAGCAGTGTGTCGGCCTCGTCGTAGAACAGCGAGCGATTCCACGGAATCTGCTCGGTCATCACGAACACTTCTTCGAGCGACATGAAGTCGACCGGGCTGCGCGCGTCGACGCGCAGCGAGAGCCCGTCGGTCGACGACGACGCGCGCACCACGACCGCGACCGGGAAGCCCTTCGGAATAGTGCCGCCGAAGCCGCTGGTCAAGAGGGTGTCGCCCACCGCGACGTCTTCCAGCGCGCTCACGTGCTTGAGCTCGAAATTATTGCGGTTGCGCCACTCGAGCACGCCCACCACGCGGCTGCGCTTGTCGATGCAGCTCACCGGGTGGTTCTTGCTCGAGAGCAGCTGCACCCACGCGGATTGTTCTTCGACGTGGGAGAGACTTCCCACCAAGCCGTCGTAGGAAAACACCGGCATGCGCTCGCGCAGTCCTTCGCGCGCGCCCTTGTCGATCACGAGGCTGGTTTGGATGCGGTCGAAGTCGCGGCCGATGACTTCGGCCGGGACCAGCTGAAAGGTTTGCTCTTCTTTGAACTCGGCCAGACGGCGCAGGCGCTCGCGCTCGTCGCGGAACTGCAGCAGGCGGCCGCGCTCGAGCGCGAGTGTGGCCAGCATGCGGCGCAGGCGCTCGTTTTCCGAGCGCACGGACGTGTAGTCTCCCACCAAGTCGACGGTGTTCTGGGCGGGCCGCATGACACGGCCGAGGAAGTTGCGCGCGAAGTCGAGCTGGCGCGTCTCCGGGACCGACAGGAGCGCGAAGGACGCGGCGATGAGAACGGCGAGAACCGTACGGTCGCGGTGTTTCTCGAAGACGGTCTCGAACAGCCGCATACGCTAGTCGCGCGAGCTGTGCATCAAGACTCGATCGTACTCGTGGACGTTGTCGAGCACCTTGCCCGCGCCGAGCACGACGCAAAGCAACGGGTCGTCCACGACGTTGATCGGCAGGCCCGTCTCCCTCTTCAAGAGTTGGTCGAGACCCTTGAGCATGGCGCCGCCGCCGGTCATGACGATGCCGCGGTCGACGATGTCGGCCGCGAGCTCGGGCGGGGTCTGCTCGAGCGCGTTCTTGAGCGCCTCCACGATCTGCGAGATGGGCTCGCTGATCGCTTCGCGGATCTCTTCGCTGGTGAGGCGGAGGTTCTTGGGGATGCCGGCGACCAAGTCGCGCCCCTTGATCTCCATCTCGTACGGCTTGTCCATCTTGACCGCGCACCCGATCTTCATCTTGATCTGCTCCGCGGTCTGCTCGCCGATCAGCATGTTGTAGGTGCGCTTGACGTAGTTGACGATGGCTTCGTCGAGCTCGTCGCCGGCGACACGGATGGAGCTGTCGGCCACGATGCCGTCGAGCGCGATCACGGCGATTTCGGTGGTCCCGCCGCCGATGTCGATGATCATGTTGCCGGAAGGCTTGTCGACCGGGAGCCCCACGCCGATGGCGGCCGCGATGGGCTCCGCGATCAGGAACACCTCGCGCGCGCCCGCGTGCTCGGCGGAGTCGCGTACCGCGCGCTTCTCCACTTCGGTGATGCCGGACGGCACCGCGATCACGATGCGCGGGCGGATGAAATGTTTCTTCTTCTGCGATTTCCGGATGAACTCGCGCAGCATCATCTCGGTGATCTCGAAGTCCGCGATGACGCCGTCTTTCATGGGGCGGATCGCGTTGATATACTCGGGCGTCTTGCCCAGCATGGTCTTCGCTTCGAGCCCGACCGCGTAGACCTTCTTGGTGCGCTGGTCGACCGCGACCACCGAGGGTTCGTTGAGCACGATGCCGTTGCCCTTCACGAACACCAGCGTGTTGGCGGTGCCGAGGTCGATGGCGACGTCGTTGGTGAGATAATTCGACAGCTTGGCGAACAGCGACATTCCTAAAACTCCCGGAGCGTTACGGCTAGAAGTGCCCCGCCTCTTTCAAACTCTGAAACCGATCCGCGCCGATGACGATGTGGTCGAGCAATTCGATTCCGATCAGCTCGCCACACTTCGCGAAGCGGCGCGTAAACTCGACGTCCTCGCGACTCGGGGTCGGATCGCCCGTCGGATGGTTGTGGACCAAGACGATGGACGCGGCGCTGGCCGCGATCGCGGGCTTCAAGATTTCGCGCGGGTGCACGATGGAAGCGTTTAGCGAACCGATCGACACCGTCACGACCTTGATGATCTGGTTCTTCGTGTTCAGGAACGCCGCCTTGAAGTGCTCGCGATCATAATCCTTCATTTCGTCCATGAACATGCGCGCGATGTCGCGCGGCGCGCGCACGGACGTGCCAGCCGACCGCGACTCCCTGGCGAAACGCTTGCCCAGCTCGAAGGCGGCCGCCAACTGACACGCACGGGCGAACCCGATTCCGGGTACCCGGCGCATCTCGTCGACGCCGGCCCGTCCCATCACCACCAGATCCCCGAACTCCCCAAGCAAACCTAGCGCCAGTACGAGCGCGCTCTGCCCGCGCGTGCCTCCCCCGATGACGATCGCGAGAAGTTCCTGCAGCGAAAGCTCCGCCGCGCCGCGCGTATACAGCCGCTCACGCGGTCGGTCGCTCGACGGAATGCCCCTCCGGCCCCCTCGACCCATCCCTCCACCTCCCGAATTCCGCCCACGCCCCAAACCCCCACGGCCGCGGGCAGGCTACCACCGGGACGGATGCAATGGCAAGATTATTACCGACTTGGGCGTACGGGCGGCCAGCGGCTAGCCTTGGGTGGCCAACGCCAGACGGCGGGCGTGCTCGGTCGCGAACTCCGCCCAGGCGTCGTTCGGGTAGCGGAGCGGGATCGCTTCGTAGCAGGAGCGGGCGCGGGAGAGATCGCCCCGCTTGGCGTGCAGGTTGGCGGCGCGCAGGAGCGCAAAGGCGGCCTCGGGGTGGTCGCGGTAGGTCTGCGTGAAGGTCTCGTAAGCGCGAATTGCGACGTCGGCCTTGAGATTTCGCTCGAGTCCGAAGCACAAGTCGAGGTGCGCGTCCGGCCGCAGCACGAACTGCGCCCACGTGCGCGACGCCTCTTGGTAGGTGCGCTCGGCGTCGCCGCGGCGCCCCTCCGCGAGGAAGCACTCGCACGCGCGCGTGTAGCTCGCGCGCGCGCCCTGATGGTCGCCGCACTGCGCGCGTACGCGCGCGAGCGCGACGTGCGCCTCGCCGTCGTCGGGGCGCGCGACCGCGTAATGTTCGAGCTCGTCTTGCGCGCCGTAGAAGTCGCCGCGACGCAGGCTACGCCGCGCTTTCAGCATGTGTCCGTCGACGCGCCCGTGCACCCAGCCGCCGGTCGCGACAGCGACGCCGACGCCGAAGAAGAATCCAGCGACGTGGGTGACGTAGGCGACGTTGGCCGCGGCACCCTCGAGCTGCACCAACCCGCGTACGACTTGGATCAGGATCCACAACCCGATCGCCGCTACCGCGTGCAGTTCCGATTTTCCCACCTTGTTGGTGGCGAGCAGCGGCGCGAACACCCAGTACGCGACCTTCACGCGATGGTGGCGCAGCCGCACCAGGAACGCGCCGAGCACGCCCGACACCCCGCCCGACGCCCCGATGATGCCCGCGCTCGTGTGCAGCATGTAGATGTTGTACCAGCCCTGCAGCACGTTGCCGACCACCACCGCGCCGAAAAACACCAGCGCGAAGCCGAGCGTCCCCACCCGGTCTTCGAGATAGCGACCGAAGAGGACGAGGTACAGCAGATTGCTGATGAGATGAAAGTAGTCGAAGTGGAGGAACGCTGCCGCCAGCGCGGGACCCAAGTTGGAGTGGCCCGGGAAGTAGATGTAGTTGCGAAAGTCGAGCGGGACCGAGCCGGCGAAGAACTTGTTCACCACGAACACGAGCGTGCACAGCGCGGCGCACGCGATGGTGAGCAACGGAACGCGACGCACCTCGGCGTCGATGCCGACCGGAAAGTAGTAGAAGAAATACATGCGATGCACCGCCCGCGCGTTGGAGCAACGGACGTCCGGACGACTTCGTCCAACGCAATTTCCAAGCCCCGGAAAGGCACGCATGCGCGGAGCGATGAGGAACAACGAGGAACGCGCGCGCGTCGCCGCGAGACCGCGTCGGGGCAGGTGACCAATCGGGGGCAAAAAAAGACGCGGCCCCTTCTTGCGAAGGAGCCGCGTCGCGAATGCCTGGATCCGCAGTCGGCCTAGTAGTTATAGCAGGCCGAGATGCGACCGACAGGGCCGTAGCCGCCGTCGTTCCAGATGTCGCTGTAGCCGGTGAGCCAGTAACCGAGACCAAACGGCGTCTCGGGCGCCAGCTCCATGTCGACGGTCCACTCGGCGAACGTGAAGCCCGCACCGAGGAACCACTCGAACCCGCTGGGCACGAACTCATCCCACGGGTGGCCCGGCGAAACCTTGATCTCGTCGCCGTTGTTCGCTTCGGCCTTCACCGTGCCGATGTACTTGGCGGCGCCGATACGCGTCGTGAGCCACGACGTGATGTGCGACTCGAGCGCCAAGCGCATGGTCGGCAGGATGTTCGCCGTCACCTTGGCGATGTCCGTCGCCGTGGTGTCTTCGTTCGAGTACTCGGTCTTGTGGTTCATCCACTCGAGCGAGAAGATCAGCATGTTGTCCTGGTTGACGTCCATGTTGAGGCCGAGGCCCAGCATGAAGTCGGTGGTCTTCTGGCCGTTCGGATTCGCCAACGCGGTCGGGCTCGACGTCAGGCTGTAATCCGACGTCGCGAAGTCCACGACCGGCACCAACGTGACGTTGTCCTTCCAGTCGTAGAACATGCGGCCGGCGAACTCGAACGCCGTCCCGCTGTCCCACTCGAGCGTCGTGGCGCCCGTGGTGGTCGTACCACCGGCGTTGCCGAAGTTGAACAAGACGTCGAGGACCATGTTGTCGTTGTTGGTCCACGTACCACCCGCACCGAACACGAGCCAGCTGTTATCCGACTCGAAATCCGCCGCGGTGTCCGAAATGGACCACTTCGACTCGGTGATCGACACGCCGAGCGCGAACGTCTCGCCGATCTCCCACGCACCCGCGATATCCCAACGGTTCATCGGGGTATCGGTGTACGGGAAGTCCAGCTGCCCGATGAACGGGAACGCGTTCTCTTGCGGCGCATGCAGCTGATAAAACGGATTGCCGATCCAGAAGCCCGGATGGTTGAGCGAGGCCTCGTTCAGCGTAACGCGATACGTGCCCCACTTGCCGTCTTCGCCGCAAGCGAAGTTCCAGCCCAAACCGCGCGTGTCCGTCAGGCCGTTGGCCCAGCTGCCGACTTCCGCGTTCACCTGGTTGGCGAACGAAACCAGCGTGCTGTACCAACGATTGACGGCTGAATCATCACTCATGTAGTCGCCGGTATTCCCCAGCGAACGAACGCGCGACGTGGTCGCATTCGCGGCCACGACGCCGAGCATTAGCACTAGGACCGAAGCCAGAGCAATTTTGCTCCAGTTCTTCAACATTTTGACCTCCTCTGGTGGGAATGGCGCTTTCACCGATCATTCGCCGGTCACCACCGGCCCATTCCCGTTTATATCGGCTTCCTATCACACTTGCCCTGACGGGTGCTCCGTTGGGGCGGTGCGCCACACGGGCGCGACGATCAATTACCCGAGCCCATCACCTCCTTGTTACGAAGGCACGTCTGGTCGGCGGCTGTAACAGCCCGCTCCACGAGTCATCAATCGCGCGGCCTTCCAGGCCCACGCCCCCCGGTACTCTTCCGGCACCCGCCATGCGGGCAGAAGCTCCCGGGGAAGCGCCCAGAATTCGGACGCTTCCAGCTTTGAGGGCGAAATCTATCGGCGCCCGCCAAAACGTGTCAACATTCTTTTTGGAGGCCCTCGGGAATGGTTTCACAACCCAATGAATTGGGCTATCTTATGCGATTTTCAGGAGTCAGGCGAGCGGGTCGCGGGTGAGCCGCCAGTCGCGTGCAAGCCCGGCGTCGAACAACGGGTGGGCTGGATCGAGG
>CAZLLI010000082.1:0-11948 GCA_964560355.1 uncultured bacterium
GGCCCTCCGCGTAGAGCGTGTCGAAGGCGAGCGACGACTTACCGGAGCCCGACACCCCGGTGATAATGGTGAGACTCCCGCGCGGAATCTCGACATCGATGTTCTTGAGGTTGTGCTCGCGCGCACCGCGCACGACGATCTTGTCGATCATAGGAAACGCGCCCCTCGGGCGCGGGGAAACTGGACATTGTAGGCTCTCTTCGGGCGTGCGGGCAAGGGGCAAGTTTGACTTGTTGGGAGACAACCGCGACTCTATGATGGCCGTCATGGCGAAATCACACGACGACGATGGGCGCGCGCTGGCGCGCGTCTTCCAGCTCATCGCGCGCCTGCGTGCCCCCGACGGCTGCCCGTGGGACCGCGCGCAGACGCTCCCCGACGTCCTTTCCGACCTGATCGAAGAAACCTACGAGTTGGAGTGGTCGGCGAAGGAGCACGGCGAGAGCGAACTCTTCGAGGAGTTTGGGGACGTTTTGTTTGTCTTGCTGTTCGCCATCGCCATCAAGCGTGAGTCGGCGCCGCAATTCACGCTCGCTGCGCTCGCGGATCAGGCTCACGACAAGATAAAGTCGCGCCATCCGCACGTGTTCGGGGACAAGCACGCGTCGACGCCCGACGAGAGCGTCGTCCACTGGGAGCGCATGAAGCAGGAAGAACGCACGCAGAAGGGCGCGCGCGTCTTGGACGGTGTGGCCGGCAACCTGCCGCCGCTCCGCCACGCGGTCAAGGTCCAGGAGCGCGCGGGGGCGGTCGGTTTCGACTGGGACGACGTCGCCGGGACCGTCGACAAGCTGCGCGAGGAAGTCGACGAATTGGACGCCGCGCTGCGAGGCGGAAACCGCGCCGAGGTCGAAGACGAAATGGGCGATGTGCTCTTCGCCGCCGCCAACGTCGGCCGCTTCTTGAAAGTCGACACCGACGACGTCTTGCGCCAATCGACCGCCAAGTTCATTCGCCGCTTCAATACTATGGAAACGATGATCCTCGCCGACGGGCGCCGCTTCGAAGACATGACGCTCGCCGACATGAACGCCTACTGGGAGCGCGCGAAGGCGTCGTGATTATCCCGCTTCCTCGCCGCCGTCTCCTAGAGCAGGCGTCGATCCCGCAGGGTTTCCCGCAGTTGATTCTGGGCCTCGTCCGCCAGCTCGTAGCGCACGCGGGTGGACGGCTTCCGGATCTTGATGAAGCGAGCCAGATCGACGGGCGTGCCGACGACGACGCCGTCGCACACGGTGGCATTGATGGTGGCTTCCAGATCGTGCATTTGCTCTTTGCCGTAGCCCATGGCCGGTAAGAGCGGCCCGATGTTCGGATAGCGAGCAAACGTTTCCTTGAGTTCGCCGACGAGAAACGGCCGGGGGTCGACGAGACCGGCGCCGCCGAAGCGGTCGGCGGCGACGGTGGCGGCACCGATGCGCATCTCGCCGTGGGTGAGCGTGGGGCCGTCTTCGATGGCGAGAACGCGCTTGCCGCGGATCACCGATTCGTCGTCCACGCGAATGGTCGAAACGGCCCTCACTATTTTCGCCTTGGGGTTTATCGCGCGGGCGTTCTTTTCCACCGTCGTGATGTCTTCCGGTTTCGCCGAGTCCACCTTGTTGATGAGCACGACGTCGGCCAGACGCAGGTTGACCTCTCCCGGGTAGTACCCGACTTCGTGTCCCGGGCGCAACGCGTCGGCCACGGTGATGGTAAGGTCGGGCCGGTAGAACGCCATGTCGTTGTTGCCGCCGTCCCAGATGACGACGTCGGCTTCCTTCTCGGCCTCGCGAAGAATGGCCTCGTAGTCGATCCCGGCGTAAATGACCCCGCCCATGGCAATGTACGGTTCGTACTCTTCCATCTCCTCGATGGTGCACTCGTTCTTTTCCAAATCCGCCAGCTCGGCAAAACGCTGCACTCTCTGCTTCGCGAGGTCGCCGTACGGCATGGGGTGACGGACCGACACCACGCGCTTGCCTGCTTCGAGGATCATGCGCATGACGGCGCGCGACGTTTGACTCTTGCCGCAGCCCGTGCGTACCGCCACCACCGCGATCACCGGCTTGGTGCTCTTCAGCATGGTGGCGGCGGCGCCGAGCATTGAAAACGTGGCGCCGGCCGCGTTCACCCGCGACGCCAGGTGCATCACGGCGGCGTAGGACAGGTCGCTGTACGAAAGCACGCACACGTCGATGCGTTCGCCGCCAATCAGCGACTCCAACCGTTCTTCCGGCACGATTGGAATGCCCGACGGGTAGAGCGCGCCGGCCAGTTGGGCCGGATAGCGGCGGTTCTCGATGTGCGGGATCTGGGTGGCCGTGAACGCGACCACCTCGACGGCGGGATCGTTCCTGTACACGACGTTGAAATTGTGAAAGTCCCGGCCGGCGGCGCCAAGGATGAGAGTGCGGGTTCGCTTGGTAGTCATAGCTAATTGGGTCGGAAAGTGGTTTGCGTGATTCGGCGCGGCCGCTTTCAGTCTATCCGCTTTTTCGTAGCAACGCAAAGGGGCCGGTCTGGCGACCGGCCCCTTCGTGTCTCATCGCTCGCGCGACGCCGCTCTAGTTCAACCGCTTGAACTCGATGCGGCGGTTTTGCGAGCGGCCCTCGGCGGTGCCGTTCGACGAGATCGGCTCTTCTTCGCCGACCCCGATCGACGTGATGCGGTCCGCGGCGATGCCGCCGTTGATGAGGTACTGGCGAACCGAGTCGGCGCGCTTCTGCGAGAGCTGCAGGTTGAACGCGGCCGGTCCCTGGCTGTCGGTGTGCCCGCGAATCTCGAGGCGAACCTCGGGGTACGCGTTCAAGGACGCGATCACCTGGTCGAGCACGGGGTGTGAATCCGGCGTCAGCGCGGCGCTGCCGCTCTCGAAGTTGATCCCGCGCAGGATGAACTGCTTGCCGATCTCCTTCGCGTCCGGGCACCCGTCGGTGTCGTCCACGTTATTGAACGTCTCCGGCTGCGTCGGACACTTGTCCTGCGCGTCGGGGATGCCGTCCAAGTCGTTGTCGAGGTCCGGGCAGCCGTCGTCGTCTTGATAGCCGTCGACGTCCTCCGCTTGCAGCGGGCATCGGTCGACGTCGTCGGCAATCCCGTCGTTGTCGCTGTCCTTCACGAGGTCGGGACAACCGTCGTCGTCCATCTCGCCGTCGAAGTCTTCCGGCTCGCCGGGACACTTGTCCTGCGTGTCGACGATGCCGTCCTGGTCGTTGTCGAGGTCGGGACACCCGTCGCCGTCCTCGAAGCTGTCGGTGTCCTCCGCCAAGTCGGGGCACATGTCGGCCTTGTCGGGCAAACCGTCGCCGTCGTTGTCGAGGTCGGGACAGCCGTCCTTGTCGTCGTGGCCGTCGATGTCTTCCGCCTGGTCGACGCACCCGTCGACGTTGTCGGCGATGCCGTCCTTGTCGCTGTCGCGCGGCACGACTTCGGCGACGTAGTTGAACGCGATCCATAGGCCCCAGTCGGGCGGGTTGATGCCCGAAGGAGTGTCGCCCGAATTCAAGTTGATGTCGGCGCCCAATTCGAGCGACGACCCCTTACCCTTGAACTCGACGCCGGGCGTGAGCGTGTACGTCGTCGCGCTCACCTTGAGGCTGTCGGGGATGTCGACGTTCGAGAGCTTGTGCATGTCGAACTCGACGAAGAACGTCACCGCGGGCGCGGGAAACTCGAGCGCCGCGTTGAACAGGAACTCGTCGTTGTACGAGTCGCTCTCGCCGGTCGGGACGAGCGGGTACCCCGGCGGGTTGAAGCCCGACGAATCGGGGTCCTCGGGGTTGAAGATGCCGTAGCCTTCGTCCTCGTTCTTGTTGAAGCGGTAGCCGGCGTTCAGGTGCAGGCGCGTCGGCACGAAGCTCTGCAGGTCCGACATGTCGATGGTGGCGAGTCCCAGCACCGTGATGTCGTTGGAGTCAGTCGAGAAACCCTTGTCCTTGTCGCCGGTCTTGAACGACATGTTTCCGTACGCGCCGAGCTTGAAGGTCTTCGACGGGAGCGGAATCGTGAACTTGGCGGAGACGTCGGTGTCACCCAGACCGCCGCGCGTGTAGGTGTCCTGGTTCGCGCCGGGGCTCTGCTCCTGGATGGTTCGAATCCAGTTGCGCACCTCGAGGTCGCCCGCGATCTCGAAGAAATCGCTGAGCGCGTACGTGATCGCCACGCGCGTGATGAACGTGTGGTAGTCGACGGTGGCCGAGTCCGCGCTCCCGAAGAACGCGGGCGTCAGCTCTTCGTTGTCCTGCTTCCCGTAGTTCGAGGAAAGCTGGAAGCTCAAGCTGCCCTTGCGGAAGGTGTCGGCCGACTTGGTCCGAATCAGGCCGCGCGTTCCGTTATACGACGCGCTCGCAGTCGCTCCCTCGGGTAGCGCCAAACACGCCGCCAGGACGAGGAGCAACCCCATGCGGCCGGAACGCGAAAATCCGTGCATAATCGAACCGTCTCCTTTCTTGCCAGTACCGGGGAATTCCTACCGGCAGAGCAAGATTGATTCCAGCCCCATCCCCCCGGTGGCGGTCGTTAGGGGCTTTCCGCGCCGCTCTCGCCCGCACCCGGTGCGTCCGGCGCCTTGCCTTCCGCGCGCTCGCGCTCGTCGCGGCGCGTTTCGTCGACGTAGTTCATCCGCAGCTCGAACAGGACCTTGTCCATGACGTCCTGTTCTTGCGGCGTGCGACGCCCTTCCGTCTTCGCGTGCAGCATCTCGATCATGTCGATCGACATGCGCGCCTGCTCGAGGTCGCGCTCGATCTTTCCGCTCGCGGGGTTCGGGATCTTCCCCATGCTCTGCATCGCGGCGAACTGAAACATCGACACGAGATGAACGAACAAGAGCTCGTCGCGAGATGAATCGGGTTTCATCGGTCCTGCACCCGGGCCAAATACCGAAATACGAAATACGTTGACGCGCGCGATGATAGGTAGGCCCCGCGAAGGCTGTCAAAAGAAAACATGGGCGGTTTGGGGCTCTCGCCCGCGGAATTCGAAGGGGCTCGCGCGTTCAGTCGACGTCGCGGCGCGTCGCGATCCAAATCAGCGCGGCGGGCTGGTCGCGCGACGCGTTCGCGTACCCGTGCGGGAGGGTGGCGTCGAACGACGCGGCGTCGCCGGCGCCGAGCTCGAGCGACGCGTCGCCGGCCTCCACGCGCACGCGTCCCGCGGTGACCACGATCGTCTCCGTGCCCGCGTGCGCGTGCCGCTCCGCGCGGTACGCGCTGCCGGGCGCGAGCTCGACGCGGCGCGCGTGCAGACGCCCGCCCGGTATGCCGGCGGTGAGACGCTCGAGCGCCGCGCCGTCGCGGCGCGCGCCTCCCTTGGCGTGCACGACTTCGCGCACACGGTCCTTCACGGTCACGAGCGAAACCTCGCCGAGGTCGTTCTCTTCGAAGAAGAAGGCGGTCGACGTGCCGAGAGCGCGCGCGATGCGCGCGAGGGACCCCAAGGTGGGCGAAGTCGCGCCGCGCTCGATCTCCGACAAGTGCGCGGCGGACACGTCCGCGCGCGCCTCGAGGTCCTTGAGGGTGAGGCCGCGCTCCTTGCGCAGGCGCTTGATTCTCGCGCCGACGTCCATCGTGTCACCACGCCGCCGCGGGCAGCGCAACCCACAGCACGCGCGCGTCGGTGCGCGCGCGCAGCGCACGCGCCGCGACCGGCGCGTAGTGGAGTGCGTCGCCTTCGCCGAGGGAATGCGTGGTCGACCCCAGCGCGAGGTCGACCGAGCCCGCGAGGACGAGCACGAATTCCTCGCCGGGCGCGAGCGCGGGCTCGAAGGTGGTCCCGCCCGCGAGCGTGATTTCGACCACCGACGTCTCGGCGCCGTCGAAGGGCGCGCCCAACGATTCCATGGCGACCCCGTTCGACGCCCACACGCGCCGCGCACCCGCGCGCGTGACGGCGACGCGCGCACCGGTGTGCTCGCGCACCAGGAGCGCGGGGTCTTCGCCCAACGCGCGCGCGATGCGCGCCACCGCGCCCACCGTCGGCGAGGTGAGCCCGCGCTCGATCTCGGATAGGTGCGTGGCGGAAACTCGCGCTTTCGCCTCGAGTTCCTTTAGTGTAAGGTTCTGCGCGAGCCGCAACCTCTTGATTCGCTCGCCGAGTTCGTGGGAGGGGGTTCGCATGGGCACGCTCGCACCTTCTCTCCGCCGGAGCCACCTGTCAAGCGTCAACGCACACGACCTGCCGACATGAGAGTGATCGTCATTCGCTTCAGCTCGCTGGGAGACTGCGTGCTCCTGTGCCCGCTCCTCGCCCACTTGAAGCGCGCGGGGGCTGGCGAAGTCGTCGTCGTCACCAAGCGCGCGTACGCCGACCTCTTCGCGCTCGCCGACGGCGTCGACCGGGTGGTGGCGATCGAACCCGGCGCGACACTGTTCGACCTCGCGCGCATCGGACGCTCGCTGCGCGCGGCGGACGACGAAACGGTGGTGATCGACGCGCACGCGAACGTGCGCAGCCGCGTGGTGGCGGCGGCCGCGGGCGGCGCGCGCGCGCGCTTTCGCAAGTACTACCGCGAGCGCGCGGGTTTGATCGTGTGCAAGCGCGAGAGCGCGCTACCCACCATTCTCGCGCAATACGCCGCGCTCGCCGAGCGCGCCGGCTTCGAGCGCGCGGCGCTCGCGCCCGGCGGCGTGCGCGTTCCGCGCGACGAAGTCGAACGCGCGCGCGCGCGCCTGGGCGACGGGCCCGCCATCGCGGTGGCGCCCGGGAGCCGCTGGCGCGCCAAGCGCTGGGGCGGGTTCGCCACGCTGTGCGAGCGCCTCGCCGACGCGGGATACCGTGTCGTGCTGGTGGGCGACGCGCGCGACCGCAGCTTCACCGCGCCCATCGCCGCCAAGCTCGGCAACCGCTGCGTCGACGCCGCGGGCGAGAGCACGCTCGTGCAAACCGCCGCGCTCATCGCGCGCTGCGAATCGTTCGTCGGCAACGACTCCGGGCTCATGCACCTCGCGGAGGCGGTCGGCGTCCCCGCGGTGGCGCTCTTCGGCCCCACCGTGCGCGCGTTCGGCTACGCGCCGTCGCTCGTGCGGAGCGTCGTGGTGGAGCGGCGCCTCGCGTGCCGGCCGTGCTCGCGCAACGGTGCCGCTCCCTGCCCCAAGCGCACCTACGAGTGCCTCGAACGCATTCGCCCCGACGACGTCGCGCGCGTGGTGACGGGCGCGCGCGCCGAGCGCTGCGTGGTGGTCGACTGATGTCGGCGGCGCGCGCGGTGTACAACGCGCTCTTGCCTGCCGCCGAAGCGGGCGCGCGCGTGTCGGCGCGCTTTCTCCCCAAGATGCGCGAGTCGATCGCGGGACGGCGCGGATTTCGCGCGCGCTGGGAGATACTCGCTCGCGAGCTCACGTCGCCTCCGGTTTGGATTCATGTCGCGAGCGTCGGTGAATTCGAGCAAGCGCGACCGATTATCTCGTCACTCGAGCGTACGCACCCCGAGATCCCGGTCGTTGTGACCTTCTCCTCCCCCTCGGGCTACCGTTTCGCGCGCAAGCGCGAGTCGGTCGGCGCCGGCTCGATTCGCTTCCTCGACTACCTCCCCTTCGACACCGTCGCCAACATGCGCTTCTGCTTGGAGCGCGCGCGGCCGCGGTTGCTCGTGTTCGTGAAGTTCGACCTGTGGCCCAATCTGGTGTGGGAGGCGCACGCGCGCGGCGTACCGATGGTGCTCGTCGACGCCACCCTGAGCGCGTCGTCGGGACGCCTGTCGCCGCTCGTGCGCTGGCTGTACGGCGACGTGTACCGCCGCCTCGACGCCATCCTCGCCATCAGCGACGAAGACGCGGCGCGCTTTCGCGCCTCGGTGCCGGCGCACCCGTCGGTGTCGGTGACGGGCGACACGCGCTTCGACCGCGTGCTGGAGCGCTGGCAAGAGCGCACCGCCAGCACGTTCGTGCTCTCCGATCGCAAACCGACGCTGATCGCGGGCAGCACGTGGCCGCCCGACGAGGAGCGTCTGCTCCCCGCGCTGGCGCGCTTGCTGAAGGAGATGGCGAGCCTGCGCGTCGTGCTGGTGCCGCACGAGCCCACGCCCGCGCACGTCGAGCCGCTGCGCCGGTGGGCGGCGCAAACGGCGCTACGCACGCGCGTCGTGAGCGCTCCCGCGCCCGGCGACGACGACGCGCGCGTCGTCATCGTCGACACGGTCGGCGTGCTGGCGGAAGCGTACCGCTTCGCCGACGTCGTCTACGTGGGAGGAGCTTTCACCACCGGCGTGCACAGCGTGATCGAGCCCGCCATCGCGGGGGTCCCGGTCGTGTTCGGTCCGCGCCACGACAACTCGTTCGAAGCGCTGCAGCTGGTGGCGAAGGGAGCGGCGCGCGCCATACGCACTGCCGACGACGCCTACACCGCACTCGGCGCGTGGCTGCGCGACGAGGACGCCCGCGCCGCCGCGGGCCGTGCCGCCCGCGCCTACGTCGAATCGCAGCTCGGCGCGACCGAGAAATGCATGGCGGCGCTCACGAAGTATTTGTAGAATTCGAATTCACACGGGTGGCCGCCGACGGGCGCCCACAAGTCCGGGACTACTAGTGCGGAGGCGCGGTAGGCCCGGCGCAGTGGGCTGTCGGCGGACAGGACCCGTGTGAATTCGACCATGATCCAACCAGCCCATCCCAAAGTCGTTCAGATCGAAACCACGCTCGCGTGCAACGCCGAGTGTCCGTTTTGCTCGCACTCGACGCTCACGCGCCGGCCGCGGCGCATGGAAGACTGGCTGTGGAAGAAGATCATCGACGAGACGCGCGGGCTCGGCATCACCTACCGCCCGTTCCTCATCAACGAGCCCCTCGCCGACCATCGCCTGGGCGAGATCATGCGCTACATTCGCAAGGACGACACCGCCAAGATCGAGATCAATAGCAACGGCGAGCTCATGCGCGAGGAAAAGGCCAAGGAGATCCTCGACGCCGGCATCGACATCATCCGCTTCTCCATCGACGGCTTCAGCGCGGAGACGTTCGGCAAGTCGCGCGTGGGTCTCGACTACGACGTCACCGTGGCGCGCACGCGGCGGTTCATCGAGCTCGCGCGCGAACGCGGCAGTACCGCCCACATCGAAGTCCGCATGATCGCGATGGACTACAACCGTCACGAGCACGAGCCCTTCGTCGAGTTTTGGACCAAGGTGGGCGCGGTGGCGGTAATCACCGACTTGTACGTGTGGCCGTGGGAGCCGGAAGTGAAGCCGGTGCAGCTACCGTGCAAGAAGGTACTGAAGGAGATGTTCTTCTACGTCAACGGCAAGGCGACCTTGTGCTGCTGGGACTCGCACGAGCGCGGCGTCATCGGCGACGCGTCGCGCGAGCACGTACTCGACATCTGGAACGGCGAGCTCAACCGCCGCTACCGCGACCTGCTCGCGCAGGGGCGTCGCCAAGAAATCCTGCTGTGCTCGAATTGCGAGGCCTACAAGGGCCACTACTTCGAAGGCTTCCCCGCCCCGTCCCACGCGTAGGCTCCCGCGCGCACCACGCGCGGCGCGTTCCCGCACAAGTCCACGATCGTCGACGCCCCTCCGCCCGCTCCCGCGCGCTCGAACACCGCGTCGATGTCGTCGCCGAATTCGCGCAGGATGTCGTGCGCGTCGTCGAGCGCCGGCGCCCCCGTGCGGTTGACGCTGGTCGACACGATGGGTTCGCCCACGCGCGCGATCACCGCGCGCAGCGGCTCCCACGCCGGCACGCGCAGCGCGACGGTGGGGCCGACCCAGGCCGGGCACGACGGCCCCGCGGGCAAGATCGCGGTGAACGCCGCCGGCCAGCGCGACGCCAGCGCGTCGCGCGTCGAGCATCCGAACGACGACACGTAGCGCGCGACCATGTCGATCGAAGAGGCGAGCACGATGAAGCGCCGGTCTTCGGGCGCGCGCTTGATGGCGGCGATGCGGCGCACGGCGGCGTCGTGCGAGAGCGCGGCGGAGAATCCGAACAGGGTGTCGGTCGGGAGCGCGACCACGGCGCCGCGCACGAGCGCTTCGGCGGCGAGGACTTGGACGCGCGGGTCGTCGACCGCGCCCGCGAGCGCGGCGCGCGGCGTCATCCGTTGCGCAGCTCGTCGCGGTACGCGCGCAGCCGCTCGGCCACCTTGGCGTCGGCGAGCGCGATAATCTGGGCGCACAAGATGGCGGCGTTCTTGGAGCCGTTGGAGCCGATGCCGACGGTCGCGACCGGGATGCCGCCCGGCATCTGCACCATCGACAAGAGCGCGTCGATCCCGTTCAGCGCGCCGCCCGGAATCGGGAGCCCGACGACGGGTTTGTTCGAGATGGAGCCGATCACGCCCGGGAGCGCCGCGCTCAAACCCGCCGCGGCGACGAAGACTTGCGTACCGCCCGCGTCGGCGCCGCGCACGTACTCGTGCAACTGCTCGGGCTGGCGGTGCGCGGAGATCACCTTGAGCTCCCAGTCGATTTGAAAACGATCGAGGAGGTCGGTGGTCGCCTTCAGGTGGCCCTCGTCGCTCTTGCTGCCCAACAGAATTGCTACTCGCGGTGCTTTCGCCATCATGCGGTCCTTTCGTGATTACAAATGTCTGCGTCCGATGTCGCTGCGGTAGAACGCGCCGTCGATGCGGATGCGTTCGGCGCGCGCGTACGCGCGGCGCACCGCGTCGGCGAGCGTCGACGACCACGCGGTGACGCCCAGCACGCGCCCGCCCGCCGTCACGACGCGCCCGTCTTGCGCGCGCGTGCCGGCGTGGAAGACCATGGTGTGCTCGTCGACGCCGTCGAGCCCGTGGATCTCGACGCCCGTCTCCGCGCCCTCCGGGTATCCCTTCGACGCCACCACGACGGTGGCCGCGGCGCGCGCGGCCACGCCGACGCGCGTGGGGACGTTCCCGGCCGCCGCCGCCTCGAACAGCGCGCACACGTCGCCGTCGACCAAGAGCGGCATCAGCGACTGCGTTTCCGGGTCGCCGAAACGCGTGTTGAACTCGAGTACCTTGGGGCCCGCGTCGGTCCACATGATACCCGCGTACAGCGTCCCCGTGAACGGGGTTCCTTCCGCGATCATGCCGTCGAGCACGGGGCGGATGATCTCGCGCTCGACGCGCGCCAGCGCGGCTGCGTCGACCCACGGCACCGGCGCGATGGCGCCCATGCCGCCCGTGTTGGGGCCGCGGTCGCCGTCGTAGGCGCGCTTGTGGTCCTGCGAGCTGGGGAGAATCACCGCGTGCGCGCCCGCGCACACCGCGTGCACCGAGACTTCTTCGCCGCGCAGGAATTCTTCGACCACGACCTTGCTGCCCGCGGCGCCGAAGCGGTTCTCGAGCAGCATGGCGTCGATGGCCGCGTCCGCCTCGTCGTCGCTCGCGGCGATGACGACGCCCTTGCCCGCCGCGAGCCCGTCCGCCTTCACGACCACGGGCGCGCCCAGCGAACGCGCGTAGGCGCGCGCGCGCGCGGCGTCGTCGAAGGTGGCGAAGGCGGCGGTGGGAACGCGGTGGCGTCGCATGAAATCCTTCGCGAACGCCTTGCTTCCTTCCAGCCGCGCCGCCGCCGCGACCGGTCCGTAGCACGCGACGTGCGCTTCGCGAAACGCGTCGACGATGCCCGCCATCAAGGGTGCTTCGGGCCCCACCACGGTGAGGTCGACGCGCTTCTCGCGCGCGAAGTCGACCAGCGCCGCGATATCCGTCGCCGCGATGGCGACGTTCTCACCGGCGCTCGCGGTGCCCGCGTTGCCGGGCGCGATCCACACCCGCTCGACGCGCGGCGAGCGACCAATCGCCCACGCGAGCGCGTGCTCGCGCCCGCCCGAACCGACCACCAAAACCTTCAATCGATACTCCTGGAATGAGGGGCAACGGCTGGAATACGCCGACGATACCGAGCGGCGCGAAACGTGTCAAGGCGGGTGCGAGAGCTAGAACGCGGTCGCGATGCGCTCGAGCGCCTTCTTGATGTTCGCTTGAGAATTCGCGTAGGAGAGTCGAACGAAGCCTTCGCCGTTGGAGCCGAAGGACGTGCCCG
>CAZLLI010000083.1:0-11917 GCA_964560355.1 uncultured bacterium
CGCGCTGGGTGCGTCTCGACCCGAAGAGCGGCGTGGTGCCGCCGGGGACGTCGATGGACGTCACGGTCACGTTCGACGCCACCGGCATGTTCGGCGGCGACTACAACGCCGACCTGCACGTCGAAAACAACGACCCGCTCAATCCGGACGTCGTCGCGACCGCGCACCTGCACGTGACCGGCGCGCCGGATATCGCACTCACGGAAACGTCGCTCGATTACGGCGAAGTGTTCCTGGGCGTCACGGTGCAAAAGACCGTCAAGGTGAAGAACGAGGGCACCGACGTCCTCACGGTGAGCAGCATCGCGACCTCGCACCCCGACTACTCGGTCGACGTGAGTAGCGTGGTGCTGGCGCCGAAGACGAGCCAGACGGTGACGGTGTCGTACCTGCCGACCTCGGTGGGACCGGCGCCGGCGACGCTCACCTTCTTGAGCGACGACCCCGACGAACCGAGTCTCGCCGTGTCGCTCACCGGCACCGGCGTCGAACCGCCGGTGATCGCGGTCAATCCCACGTCGTTGTCGGAGGACTTGTTCTCCGGCAGCACGGTGACGCGCCAGCTCACCATCGACAACACAGCGGGCGGCTCCAACCTCTATTGGAGCGCCGCGGCCGCGGAAGCGGGGAGCAGCGCCAGCGTGGTCGCGTCGAGCCCGACCTTCGGGAGCGGGCCGAGCGACGACGCCGCGGTCAAGAAGGACGCCAAGAAGGCGCCCAAGGCGACCGCAACGCGTCCCGCGAGCGGCGAACTGTACGGGTTCGTCCCCGGCATGGGTGACGCCGCGATTTCCGCGGAACCCAAGCCCGCGGGCGAGCACGCCATGACCAGCCTCGAGGACATCCTCGCCAACTTGAACGCCAACTTCGGCTCCGTCACGTCGCTGATTCCGAACCGCTTCGACTTTTCGGAAGGCGAGTTTGGGAACAACATCAGCGACGGCGGCAACGATATGTACGACGGCGGCAACTTCGTGGAGACCAATCTGGGCGGTCCGATCGACTACACGAATGGCGTGATCGTCCCGAGTGGCGCGTTCGGAAGCAGCAGCCGTTACTTCACGCGCAAGTACCAGGGGCTGTGGGTGCTGGTGGCCGACCTGAACAACGTCGACTTCGTCGAAACCTTCGGCAACCTCGGCGCCGACGGCTCCGGTAACGTCGACGGCGCGGTGTTGAGCGCGCGCGTGTCGGGTGTGGACTTCAAGGGGTTCGTCAAGCGCGTCTTCAACGCGTTCGACCCCTCCGTGAACCACATCATGATGGTGGAGGACGATCCGGGCGTGACGCACGAGTTCGCGACCAGCACCGACGACGACTATCACCGCGTGATGAACACCAATGCGTGCAAGCGCATCTATTACATCTTGTACGCGTCGGCGAACGGCGGTTACGTGGACAACACGTCGACGCTCGCAATCATGGGCGCGTTCCTGAACGCGCTCGGTCTGGCGCCGGAGTGGATCTCGATCTCGCCGGAGTCGGGCACGGTTCCGGCGGGCGGTAGTGCCGCGGTCGACGTGACCTTCGACGCGGCGGGGTTGATCGGCGGCGACTACAACGCCGATCTCATCTTCGCCAGCAACGATCCGGTCACACCGGAACTCGCGGTGCCGGCTCACCTGCACGTGACGGGTGCGCCCGACATCACCGTGGTTCCGACCTCGTTCGACTTCGGTAACGTGTTCTTGACCGAGTCGTCGAACGCGTCGCTCATCATTACGAACCCGGGCACGGACGTCTTGCACGTCACCAACATCGCGTCCGACAACGCGGACTTCACGCCCGCGACGACCACCCTCACGCTACCGGCGGGGGCGACCGAGCACCTCACGGTGACGTTCGCGCCCTCGGCGCTGGGACCGCGCGCTGGAACGATGTCGTTCACCAGCGACGACCCCGACGAGCCGGTCGTGAACGTGGCCTTGAGCGGGACCGGCATCGTGCCGACGCCCGACATCGATGTCTCGGCCCTCTTGCTCAACTTCGGCGATGTGTTCCGCGGCGGCACCGCGACGGTGAACCTCGGGGTATCGAACGTGGGGACGGGCGCGCTCGTGGTGAGTAACATCACGTCGTCCAACCCGATATTCGGCCCCGACGCCACCAGCTTCTCGATCCCGGCCGGCACCAGCCACACCGTGGCCGTGAATTGCACGCCGACCGCGAACGGGCAAGCCATTGGGGCGCTCACCATCGCGAGCAACGACGGGGACGAGCCCACCGTGCAGGTGTACTTGCTCGTCAACGGCATCGACCCGCCGGTTCTCTCCGTGTCACCGTCCTCGATGACCGAAGTGCTGGTGTCGGGCGGACACTCGACGCAACCGCTCACGGTGTCGAACGTGGGTGCCAACTTGATGAACTTCAGCGTGTCGATCGATCCGGGCGACGCCACCCAGGGCGGCGGCGGTCCCGATTACTTCGGCTATCGCTGGCGCGACAGCAACGAGCCCGGCGGCCCCGCCTTCGCGTGGGTCGACGCGAGCGCGGGCACCAACGTCGCGCTCACCGCGGACGGATTCACGCCGAACATTCCGCTCGGCTTCACTTTCCGCTTCTACGGCTACACGTTCACCACGGTGGGCGTGGGCGCGGACGGATGGCTGAGCTTCAACGGTTCCGGTGTTGGATACCCGAACAACGTGCCGCAGCTCGACGTGTACGCGGGAGCGATCGCGCCCTATGCGCGCGACCTCGACCCGACCGCGGCGACCTACGTGCGCTACCTCACCGAGGGGGTCGCGCCCAACCGGCGCTTCGTCATCGAGTACAACAACGTTCCCGACCAGGGAGGCGGGAACAACAAGACCTTCGAGGTCATCTTCGCGGAGGGTTCGAACTCGATCCGCTTCCAGTACCTGACCGTGACCAACGACCCGGTTGCGTTCGGTATCGAAAGCCCCGACGAGTCGAACGGCATGGGTGACGGCGGGACCGGCGATCTGTACATCGACCCCGCCATCATCGAGAACAACTACGCGATCGAATTCATCGGACGCCCGACGTGGTTGAGCATCGATCCCATGGGCGGTTCGGTGTTCGGTGGAACCGGCATGGACCTCACGGTCGCGTTCGACGCCACCGGGCTCCCGGGCGGCGATTACTACGCCGAGATCAGCGTGTTCAGCAACGACCCGACCACTCCCAAGGTGGTCGTGCCGGTGACGCTGTCGGTCTCCGGCGCCGCCAATTCGACCGGTCTCGATCCGAACCCGATTCCGACCGAGTTCGCGCTCATGCCGAACCACCCGAACCCGTTCAACCCGACCACCACCATCTCGTACGACCTGCCGGTCGGCGTCGACGTGAAGCTCATCGTGTACGACGTGCAAGGGCGCGAAGTACGCGAGCTCGTCAACGAACGCCAGCCCGCCGGACGCCAGTCGGTGGTGTGGGACGGCCGCAACGCGAACCACGATTACGTGGCGAGCGGCGTCTACTTCTACCGGCTGAAGGCCGGCTCCTTCGTGCAAACGAAGAAGATGGTGATGATCAAGTAAGTCGTCTGCGCACGCCGCCGGGCCCCTTGAGGGCCCGGCGGTTGCGCGGCGCGGCGCGTGTGCTATACTCGCCCCCGCGTCCATGCGGACCGATGGGCGAATTCTGCGCATGCGCCGTCTCATCTTCCCACTCCTTCTCATCGTCGGTATCTTCGCGTGGCTCGTGCTGCGCGGGGGTGGCAGCGGCGAACTCGTCTACACCGGCACCATCGAAGCGCGCGACGCGCGCGTCGGCTCGTTGGTGGGCGGGCGCGTGATCGACGTCATGGTCGAAGAGGGTGATTCGGTCGACGCCGGAGAAGTGCTGGTGCGCTTGGACGGCGAATTGCTCGCCGCGCAGGTCAAGGAGCAACAGGCGCGCGTCGCGCAAGCCAAGGCCAACCTAGACCGCGTCGTGAGCGGGCCGCGCCGCGAGCAGATCGAGCGCGCGCGCATCGAGTGGGATCGCGCCGAGAAGGAGCGCAAGCGCCAGGAATCGCTCCTCGCGCAAGCGCTCACCTCCGACGAGGCGTACGACGCCGCCGCGGCCACGGCGCAGTCCGCCTACCAAGCGTACGAAGAGCTGCGCGCGGGCAGCCGGAGCGAAGACGAGCGCCAGGCGCGCGCGGCCTACGACGAAGCCGCCAACGGCCTGGCGTACCTCGAGCGCCAATTCGCGGAGACCGAAGTGCGCGCTCCCACGCGCGGCATCGTGCAGACCATGGACCTGCGCCCGGGCGACATCGTGCTCCCGAACCAAGGTGTGATCGCGCTCTTGGACCCCGGTGAGTTGTGGGTGCGCGTGTTCGTACCCGAAACGCGACTCGGCCTGGTGCGCGTCGGGCAGGCGGTGGCGGTCAGCATCGACACCTTCCCGGGCCGCGAGTTTGCGGCCCACGTGATCTCGATCAGCTCGCGCGCCGAGTACACGCCGCGCAACGTGCAAACCGCCGAGCAGCGCGAGGACCAGGTGTTCGCGGTCAAGCTCGACGTCGACCCCGCCCCCGAGCTCAAGGCGGGGATGACCGCGACCGTCCGCTTCGACGAGCACTCCAGCGAATGAACCCGGCCGCCGACGATCGCGCGGTGGCACCCGCCGACGATCGCCTCGGCATCGAGGTGCGCAGCGTCTCCCACAACTACGGCGCCGTGCGCGCGCTGCGCGACGTGAGCCTCTCCATCACGCGCGGGACCATCTTCGGTCTTCTCGGCCCCAACGGCTCCGGCAAGTCGACGCTGATCCGCATCCTGTGCGGACTGCTTCGACCCACCGCGGGGCACGCGTTCGTCGACGGCATCGACGTCACCCACGACGCCGCCGCGGTGCGCCGGCGCATCGGCTACGTGCCCCAGCGCTTCTCACTCTACGAAGACTTGACGGTGCTCGAGAATTTGAACTTCTTCGCGCGCGTGTACGGCCTGGCCGGGAAGACGCTGACCGAGCGGCGCGAATGGGTGATCGGCTTGACCGGCATCGGCCCGTATCGCGACCGCCTCGCGGGCCATCTCTCGGGCGGTTGGAAGCAGCGGTTGTCGCTCGGCGCGGCGCTCATGCACCAGCCGCGCATCGTGTTCCTCGACGAGCCCACCGCCGGCATCGACCCCGTCGCGCGCCGCGAGCTGTGGAATCTCCTGTTCGACTTGTCGGCGGGCGGCGTCACGCTCTTGGTGTCGACGCACTACATGGACGAAGCGGAGCGCTGCAGCCGCGTCGGCTACTTGTACCTCTCGCGCTTGTTGGTCGAGGGCGAGCCCGAAGACCTCGTGCGCCTGCCCGAGATCACGCCGGAGGGCACGCGCCGCGTCGAAGCCGCCATCGACGGCAACCCCGCGCCCGTGATGCGGCGCGCGCGCACGCTCGAGTACGTCAAGGAAGTGACGATCTTCGGCAACAGCCTGCACCTGCTGGTGCCGGCGTCGCTCGGCGACGCCGTCATCGAGCGCGACCTTTCTGAGTCCGCGCCGGGGTCGGTTTCGATCCGCGCCATCACGCCCTCGCTCGAGGACGTGTTCGTGCGCCTGACGGGGCTGCAGGAGAACGGCGCCGCGGCGGAAGGGGCGCGGTCGTGAAGGGTTTCCTCGCGGTGCTGCGCAAAGAAGCGATCCACATGCGGCGCGACAAGGGCACGCTGCGCCTCGCACTCGGCATTCCCGTATTCCAGCTGATCCTATTCGGGTCGATCGACACCAACGTGACGGCGGTGCCGACGGCGGTGTTCGACCAGTGCCGCTGCCCCGAGAGCCGCGCACTCGTCGACGAACTCACGGCGACGAAGACCTTCCACATCGTGCGCGACGTGCCGTCGCGGGCGGCGCTGCGCGACGCCATCGTGGCGGGGCAGGCGAAGGTCGGCATCGAGATTCCGCCCGACTACGGGCGCCATCGCGTCGAAGGGACCCAGGCCACCTTCATGGCGCTGATCGACGGCTCCGACAACGCGATCGCGTCCCAGAGCCTGGCCGCCATCGACGGGTGGGCGCTGACGAAATCGCTCCAGGAACTGCAGAGCCGCACCGGCGTCGTCGACCTGCCGGTGGCGCCGCGTCCGCAGATTCTATTCAACCCCGATACGCGCAGCGCGAACCTGCTCATCCCGGGCTTGGTCGCGATCCTGCTCACGTTCTCGGGGACGATGCTCACCGCCTACGCCATCGTGCGCGAGCGCGAGCGCGGTACGCTCGAGCAGCTCATGGTGACACCGGTGTCGTCGATGGAGATGATCACCGGCAAGCTGGTGCCGTACCTCGTGCTCGCGTTCGTGCAGCTGGTGCTGGTGCTGTTTTGCATGCACGTGTTTTTTAAAGTGCCGATCCACGGCAGCGTGCTCCTGCTGGCCGGACTCTCGCTCATCTATCTGACGTCGCTGTTGTCGCTGGGGCTCATGATTTCCGCGCGCTCGAACACGCAGATCGAGGCGACGCAGGCCGCGCAGGGCATCTTGCTCCCGTCGATCATGCTCTCCGGCTACATCTTTCCGCTGTCGTCCTTGCCGGCGCCGCTGCGCCTGATTTCGCAGGCGATACCGGCGACGCATTTCGTCGCCATCTCGCGCGGCATCATCATCCGCGGCGCGACCTTTCACGACCTGTTGCGCGAAGTGGTGTCGCTGGCGCTGATCTCGATCGCGCTATTGACGTTGAGCTTGATGCTCTTCCGTCGCCGACGCTTGTAGCGGTAGGGTCGCGCGCTAGAAGTGCGCGTTGAACTGCAGTCCGAACGAGGTGAAGTAACCGGTGTCGACGTAGTCGCCGTCGATGCCGAAGTAGTAGCCGGCCACGTTCAAGCCGGCAGTGAAGTTGGGCGTGATCCAGAACTCGTAGCCGCCCTCCGCGAAGAGGGAATAACCGTAGTCGTCGGCGCGCTCGCCGCGCTGTTGCGCGACGCCCTGCTCGGCCTCCTTGGCCCCCGTCCCCGCGAGTCCCATGCCGCCGCCCGCGCGCAGGTAAATGCCGCCGCTCGGACCCAGCGGATCGCCGGGGTAGATGCTGAGCGCGAGACCAAGACTTTGGAAAGTGCGGCGAATCTTGACTGGGTCCTCGCCGAATTCGACCAGCCAGTCGCCCCAGTACGCTTCGGCACCGAAGCGCTGGTTGATCATGCGACCGAGGCGCACCGACGGCGCCGCGCCGCCCTTGTAGCCGTCGGATTGCCCCGCGTAGTCCGCGAGATCGGTGTCGGGAAGGGGATCGGCGTTGTGGACGTTGCCGGGGCCGACACTCCAGCCGATACCGACCATCCAATTCGAGCGCGCGTAGTATTTGAGCGCGTGGCAAGTTTTCGCGGAGCCAGCCAACAGCGAGAGCGCAAGCAATACCGCGGGAACGCGCACGAGGACGTGTCGCATGCCGGCATCGTACGCGATGCGCGCGGCGAGTGAAAAGTGAAAAATGAACGCCGCGGAAAGATTCCGGCTTGTCGAAGCGGGCGGCGCGGGCGTACTCTGACCCGCATGGTGCGCCCCCATATTCTCCGAGCCGCCGCGTTAGCGTTGTGCGCCCACGCCGCCGTGGCGACCGCGCGGCCGCTCGAACACCCACCGCTCGGTTCCGGCATTTCGTCGACGCTGCCCGCCGCGCCGCCCCTCACGCTCGCGCCGTCGCTCGCGCTCGCCGGCGACGACACGCTCCGTACCCACGAGTCGTACGTCGCCAAACACCGCCTGGCGCGCACGTGGCTCGAAGTCATCTTCTTGAACCGCGTGCAGTGGGCGATGAATCGCTACGTGGTGCGTTCCGGCGACGAAGTCGACCAATTCATGATCGGGTGGGACACCATCTCGGAGAACTTGAAGAACGGCTTCGAGTGGGACGACAATAAATTCCACACCAACCACTTTGCGCACCCGTACAACGGTGCGATGTATTTCGGCGCGGCGCGCTCCAACGACTACACCTTCTGGGAATCGATCCTGTTCGCGGCGCTGGGCAGCGCGGGCTGGGAGTACGCGGGCGAGAACAACCACCCTGCCGTCAACGACTGGATCAACACCACCTACGGCGGCATGAGCTTCGGCGAATCGCTGTATCGTTTGAGCACGCTCGTGCTCGACAACCGCGCGACCGGCTTCAGCCGCGTCATGCACGAAATCGGCGGCGGCATCTTGAGCCCGGGGCGTTTCGTCAACCGCATCGTCACCGGGGAAGCGTTCGACGTCCACCAGGACCCCGGGGGCCACGTCCCCGAACACTTGGGCGGCGCGTTCAAGGCCGGGGCGCGCGCCATCGGCTCGCACCATATCTGGGAGGACAACGAGACCACCGCGTTCTTTTCGATCGCGCTCGACTACGGCGACCCCTTCGGCGAGGCGCTCGAGAAGCCATTCGACTATTTCGACTTCACGTTCCAGTTGAACGTCGGCGGGGCGAGCGACGACAGCACCGACGCGGTCGCGCAGATCGACGCCGAAGGCTGGCTGTTCGGACGGAACCAGTACAACTCCGACGGCGTCGGCAGCTTCTGGGCGGCCTTCTCGCACTTCAACTACTACTCGAACGAAGTGTTCAAGTACGGCTCGCAGGAATTCGGCGCCGCCTACTTGAATCGCTACCAGCTCGGCGAGAAGTATCACGGGAGTTCGGCGGTGCACTTGAACGCGATTCTCCTGGGCGCGGCGTACTCGGACTACCCCAACATCTCGGGGCGTGACTACGACTACGGCCCCGGCCTGGCGGCGGAATTCCAGTGGACGCTCCAGCGCGGCAAGCACCACATCCTGTACCTCGAGCAGGACGCGGTCTGGCTCCACGCCATCGACGGTAATGTTGCCGACCATTTCATCTTCATGACCGACGCGCGCTTCGAAGTTCCCATCCGCGATTACTTCAAGCTCGGCGTCGAGTATCTCTTCTACGCCGCCAACCGCGATTACAAAGACCTGCCCGACGTGAACGTGAGCGCGCCCGAGCTGCGCCTTTCGGCCGCGTTCGACGTCGACTGATGTCCGCGCGCGACGCTGCTCACGCGCTCATCGCCGCGTGCGCGCTCGCGTGCGCGGGCTGCGGCGGGCTCGCGACCCCCAACCCCGACCTGTTTCCCGCGCCCCCGCGCGACGCCATCACGTTTTGGGGGCACGCGTGCGCCTACATCGACGCGGGTGGCTTCGGCATCGTGACCGACCCCGTGTTCGACCGCTCGCTGTGGACGCGCCGCCGTCGCATTGCGTCGCCGCCGCCGGCGTCGTACGCGGGCGCCAAGGTAGTCGTCATTTCGCACTCGCACGACGACCACTTGAGCACGGAGACGCTGCGCACCTTCCCGAAGGACGTCGTGATCCTGTGCCCGGCGCCCGCCGCGCAGTACTTGGAAGACGTCGGTCGCAGCGTGCGCGTCATGAAACCGGGCGACGTCTTCGAAATTGAAGGCGTGCGCATCCACGCCGTCCTCGCGCACCACCCCGGTTCGCGCTGGAGCACGCACGCGGTCGCCGACGGACGCGCGCTCGGTTACGTGTTCGAGCTCCCGGCCGCGACCATCTTCTACAGCGGCGACACCGACTATTTCTCGGGCTTCGCGAACGTGGCGTGGACCTTCCACCCCGACATCGCGCTCTTGAACGTAAACGGGCACCTCGCGTCGACCGACGCCACGCGCGCGGCGTGGGCGGCGGGCGCGCCGGTGGTGATTCCGATCCACTGGGGCGGGTTCAAGTACTGGGTGGTGGGGGGCAACAAGCACCCGCGCGACCGCGAGACGCTCGCGCGCGTGCTCGGCGACCGCCTGCACGTGCTCGAGGTGGGGCAGAGCCTGCCGATCGCGCGCCCGCAGTTCGAGCGCGAGAAGTAGCGCGCGCCCGCCCCCGGCGAGGGCGCTTTGCGCGGCGCGCGGCTCCCGGTTATAATGCGCGGAAAGCGGGCCGCTACCCGGCCGTGTCGATCCCGTATCCATTTTGGGAGAGTTTGCATGAGCGTATTCGATCGCGTCGTGGCCTTGTCACTCCCGCTGGTGCCCAAGCCCGTCGTGCGGCGCGTGGCGGGACCCTATATCGCGGGCGAGCGCCTGGAGGATCTCCTGCGCATCGGGGCCGACTTGAATCGCGACGGCTATCGCGTCGCGGCCGCGATCCTGGGCGAATTCGTCACCCGCCGCGAAGAATCGCAAGAGGCGGTGCGCGAGTACGAAGCGCTGCTCGGAGCCATGGGTGAGCGCCGCATCGACGGCTACATCCACGTCAAGCCGACCCACCTGGGCCTGAAGCTCGACAAAGAGTTCTGTCTCGAGAACGTGCGCGCGCTTTTGGTGGCGGCGCGGCGGCAGGGCTTGTTCGTGCGCCTGGACATGGAAGACTCGCCCTGCATCGACGGCACCCTCGAGATTTACCGCCGCTTGCACCCCGACTTCGACAACGTCGGCGTCGTGATCCAAGCCCGCATGCGCCGCAGCGTCGCCGACGTGCGCGAGCTCGCGAAGATGAAGGCGAACGTGCGCGTGTGCAAGGGCATCTACCTCGAGCCGTACCATCTCGCGTATACCGACCCCGAGATCATCAGCCGCAACTACGTGCGCTTGACCGAAGAGCTGCTCGCGGCGGGGTGCTACGTGGCCATCGCCACCCACGACGAGCGCTTGGTGTGGGAGGGCGCGCGCCTGGTCGAACGCCTGCGCGTGCCGCGCGAGCGCTACGAATTCCAAATGCTGCTCGGTGTGCTGGCGCCGCTGCGCACCGTGATTCGCGACGCCGGTCATCCCATTCGCGTCGCGGTTCCGTACGGCCCCAATTGGTATCCGTATTCGCTGCGCCGCTTGCGCAAGAATCCCGCCATCGCCGGCTACGTGCTGAAATCGCTCTTCAAGTCGTAGGGAAGCGGCCGTGGTCGACGAGTACATCCACGGTACCGACGCCAGCGAACAAGAACGCCTCTCGCGCCTCAACGAACTCCTGAACGCGCAGTCGCTCGCGCGCCTTCGCGTCGAGCGCGGCGCGCGCGTGCTCGACGTCGGGTGCGGGATGGGGCAGCTATCGCGCGCCATCGCGCGCGCGGCGGGTCCCGCGGGCCGCGTGGTCGGAATCGAGCGCAGCCGCGCACAGATCGACGAAGGCCGCCGTCAGGCGCACGCGGCCGGGGAAGCGGACCTGGTCGACGTGCGCGAGGGCGACGCGGCCGAGCCGCCTCTGCGCGACGACGAGTGGGGTACCTTCGACGTCGCCCACGCGCGGTTCATCCTCGAGCACGTCGCCGACCCCGCGCGCGTGGTGCGCGCCATGGTGAAGGCGGTGCGCCCCGGCGGCCGCATCGTGCTCGAAGACGACGACCACGACGTGCTTCGCTTCCACCCGGCCATCCCCGCGTTCGAGACCGCGTGGAGCGCTTACATGCGCGCGTACGACGCCGTCGGCAACGACCCCCTCATCGGCCGCAAGCTGCCGGCGCTCTTGGTCGAAGCGGGGGCGCAGCCGCGCGCGAGCGACTGGCCCTTCTTCGGCGCGTGCCAGGGCGCGCCGACCTTTGCCATCATCGTCTCGAATTGCCGGCACGTGCTGGCGGGTGCGCGCGCGTCGGTGCTCGCGCACGGAGGGTTAACGAAAAGGGAGTTCGACGCCGCACTGGCCGCCTACGATCGCTGGAGCGTCGTCCCCGGCGCCGCGATTTGGTACTGCACCTTCTGGGCGGAAGGCGTGAAGCCGTAAACTATCGCGGGGGGATCGGCCACGGGGTGCCGGCGGGCAGCGTGCGCAGGAAAAACTGAAGTGCGTTCAGGCCCATCACGCGCGCGATCGCTTCGTCGTCCCATCCCGCGCGCACCAATGCGTCGGTGAGCTGCGACATCCCCGCCGCGTCGAAGGGGGTGCGCACGGCGCCGTCGAAGTCGGAGCCGAGCGCGATCGCGTCGAGGCCCGCGACCTCGGTCGCGTGCCACAGCGCGCGCACGATCGCGTCGACGTCGTCGCCGCACGTCGCGCCCCGCCAGAACCCGACCCCGATCACACCCCCGCGCT
>CAZLLI010000084.1:0-11899 GCA_964560355.1 uncultured bacterium
TCCGCAACGACTTCACCCGCCAGGGCTTCGTCGAGGTCGAGACCCCGATCCTCACCAAGGCGACGCCGGAGGGGGTGCGTGAGTACTTCGTGCCGAGCCGCCTCTATCCCGGCCACTTCTACGCGCTGCCGCAGTCGCCCCAGATCTTCAAGCAGCTCCTGATGGTCGCGGGCTACGACAAGTACTTCCAGATCGCGCGCTGCATGCGCGACGAGGACCTGCGCGCCGACCGCCAGCCCGAGCACACGCAGATCGACATCGAGATGAGCTTCGTGGAGGAGAAGGACGTGTTCGCGCTGGTCGAAGCGATGATGTCGGAGGTGTTCAAGCGCACGCGCGGCGTCGAGCTCGCGACGCCGTTCCGCGCCCTCTCGTACGCGGAGGCGATGGACCGCTTCGGCACCGACAAGCCCGACCTTCGTTACGGGCTCGAGCTGCGCACGCTGTCGGAGTGCTTCGCGGGCACGGAATTTCGCGTGGTGAAGCAGGCGCTGGACGCCGGCGGCTCCGTGCGCGGCTTCGTGGTCGAGGACGGCGAGCGCGTTCCGAAGAAAGACGTCGACGAGTTGGAGGCGGTGGCGAAGGCGGCGGGCGCGGGCGGACTCTTGAGCTTGCGCGCGAGCGAAGGCCGGCTCGCGGGCGTGGCCGCGAAGTTCCTCGGCGAAACCGTCGAGCGCCGCCTCATCGAGACGCTGAAGTTGCGCGACGGCGCGCTCCTCCTCGCGCTGGTGGGGAATCCCGCGGAGGTGTCGTCGATCCTGGGCCGGCTGCGCGTCGACGTCGCGCAGCGCCTCGGCCTCGACCAGAAGCCGGGCTTCGAGATGCTGTGGGTCAATCAGTTCCCGCTCTTCGAGCGCGACCCCGAGACCGGCGGCTACGCGCCGTGCCACCACTTGTTCTCGATGCCGTTCGAAGAGGACATCCAGTACTTGGAAAGCGACCCCTTGCGCGTGCGCGCGCACCTCTACGACCTCGTGTGCAACGGCACCGAGCTCGCGTCGGGGAGCATTCGCATCCACAACCGCGCGCTGCAGGAGCGCGTGATGGCGGTGACGGGCATTAGCAAGGAGGACGCCGCGCGCCGGTTCGGATTCTTGCTGGAGGCGTTCGAGTTCGGCGCGCCGCCGCACGGCGGCATCGCGCCCGGCGTCGACCGGTTGATCATGACGTTGGTGGGAGCGCCGTCGATCCGCGACGTGATCGCGTTCCCGAAGACGCAGAAGGCGACCTCGCTCATGGACGAAGCGCCCTCTCCGGTCGACCCGCACCAGCTGCGCGACCTCCACATCGAGATCAAGCAGCCCGACAAGCGGGGTTCGTGAGCGTGCGCGCGCGGTCCGGCGGCCCGGCGGGGATTCGCCCCTTGACAGCGGGTGCCGTCGCTGGTAGCGTACCGGCGTTATCTCGTTCTCCTAACCCCCACATATGAAAGGAGTCCTGGGCGTGCGAAACGTTCTTCGCGCGTGGCTGGTAGGGGCTGCGTGCGCGGTGTGCGCGATGGTCGTCGGGTGCGGAACCGCCCCGACGTGCAACGTGTCGCCGGTCGAAATTGAAGAACTGCGCGAAGACGTGGCCACGGTTCAGAAGAACCTCGCCACCGCGCGCGAGCGCCAGGACAACCTCACCAAGGAGTTGGCCGCGAAGCAGGCCGACCTCGAGTCGAAGAAAGGAAAACCCGACGAGCTGCGCGCACGCCTCGAAGCGCTGCGCAAGGGCAGCGGCCGCACCGACAAGAAGGCGGCCGACAAGAACGCCAAGCCGTCGAGCACCGCGCCCAAGAAGGAGCCGTGGTAGTGAAGCAGCGCGCGCGGGCATGGATGATCGTGGCGGCGTGTGTCGCCGTCGCGGGGTGCGGCAAGACCAGCGGCCGCCACGTCGACGTGACCAAGGGCGAGTATTACTCGGAGGCGGAGCTCGCGAAGATGTCGGCCGCGGATAAGAATGCATACTGTTCGGCGCTCGAAAAGGAGCGCAACAGCGAGCAGACCGACCTCGCGCTCGCGCAGGACGACCTGGTGGCGACGCGCAAGCAGATCGACGCGCTGCGCAACCAGATCACGCCGGTCGAAAAGGAAATCCTCCGCCTCGAGTCGGACATTCGCACGCTGACCGGACAGATCGCCGCGCTCGATCGACTGCCGCGCGAGTACACGGTGAAGGAAGGGGACTGCCTCTCGATCATCGCCGACCGCGACGATATCTACGCGGCCGCCAGCAAGTGGCCGCGCATCTACCGGGCCAACCTGGACAAGATCGAAGACCCGGTCTGGATCTATCCCAACATGGTGCTCGTCATCCCGCGCGAGCTGCCGACCGAGCATCGCGTCGCCCCCTTCGAAACCCTTGAAATCATCGCGGGTTACTGGGAAGTCTACGGCGATCCCACGCAGTGGAATCGCCTGTACGAGGCCAACCGGGACAAGGTCAGCGATCCCACCAACTTAGAGCCCAATATCGTCCTCACTATCCCGCGCTAATCCTTGGCGGGACCTTCGCATCTGGCCTATTATCGGTAGCGGATCCGTAGCGTCGGAGGTAGGAATCGTTTGAAGACCCACCGGAGGGTGCTGTCCTTCGCGGGCGTGGACCCTCTCAAGCTCTTCGGCCCTCGCGACGGCCACCTAGCCGTCGTCGACCGCCGCTTCCCCGGTGCCGTCGTCGTGCGCGGCGACGACATCATCTTGAGCGGCAGCCACGACACCATCGAACGGCTGACCGGCTTTTTCCGCGAGATCATCGACATCGCCCGGCGCGGGCGTACGCTGTCCGAGCAGGACATTACCTACATCCTCGACAAGGGCAACGGCGGGGCCGGCGCCCCACCGGCGGTAACGCCGTCGCGCGAGTACGCGGCGCTCGAGAACGACGTCATCGTGTCGACGCGACGCGGCGCCAACATCACGCCGCGCACGCCGGGGCAAAAACGCTACCTCGACGCCATTCGTCACCACGACATCGTGTTCGGCATCGGGCCCGCGGGCACCGGCAAGACCTTCCTCGCCGTCGCGGCCGCGGTGGCGGCGCTGCGCATCGACGCGGTGGAGCGCATCTTCCTCGTGCGGCCGGTGGTGGAAGCGGGGGAGAGCCTGGGCTTTTTGCCCGGCGACTTCCAGGCCAAGCTCGACCCCTACGTGCGCCCCGTGGTCGACGCGCTCGCCGAGATGCTGGGCCACGACCGCACCGCCAAGCTCATGGAGAACGGCACCATCGAAATTGCGCCGCTCGCGTACATGCGCGGGCGCACGCTCAACGACGCCTACGTGATCTTGGACGAAGCGCAGAACACCACCGAGATGCAGATGAAGATGTTCCTCACGCGCCTGGGACGAAACGCGAAAGCGATCGTCAATGGAGACGTGACCCAGATCGATTTGGATCCGCCCTCGCGCTCGGGCCTCCTGGCCGCGCAGCGCATCTTGAGCGACGTCGAAGGAATCTCATTCGTGCAGCTCACCCAGGACGACGTCGTGCGCCACCGTCTCGTGCAGCGCATCATTAACGCGTTCGACGCGCGCGACCGCCAGGCGGCCGCGGAGTCGAAAGAGGGCGCGGGCGCGGACGACGAGAAGGACCGATGAGCGCTCGCCGCGCGCGCAATCCCTTCGGCGCCTCGGCCTGGTACCTGGCGCTGACCCTGGTGTTCGTCGCCGCGACGCTCGCGCTGCTTCCGCCCGTGCGCGGCATCGTCGACCCCGTCTATCGCGAGGGACAGATCGCCGACCGCGACATCGCGGCGCCCTTCGCGCTGCGCGTCCCCCTCTCCGGCGACGACCTCGAGGTGGCGCGCGCGCGCGCGTCGCTCGCGGTGCCGCCGGTCTACCAGCGCCAGCGCAAAGTCGAGCGCGACCTCACGCGCGACCTCTCCGCGCTGCTCGACTCCGTCGCCACCATCGTGTACGCGCGCGGGCTCGACGACGACGAGCGCGTCGAGCGCGCCGCGCAGTGGCTGCCCGGTATCCCGCGCGACGTGCTGCGCCCCGCGCTCGCGCCCGAGGGATTCGGCGCGCTGCACGCGGCCGCGCGCGACTACCAGCGCACCGTGTTCACGCGCGGGCTCATCGACAACGCGGGCGTGCTGCGCCGCAACGGCTACCGCGAGATCGTGGTGGTCGACGAGGACTTCGAGCAGAAGCGCGACGTGGCGGGTTTGTTCGACCAGGCGCGCGTCGAAGACGCGATCCGCTCCGAAGCCGCCGCGCGCTTCGGCGCCGACAAGGCGCGCGCGCACGTGTTCGTCGACGTGGTGCGCGGGCACGTGCTCCCCAACCTCTCCTTCGACGGGCGCGAGACCACCAAGCGCCGCGAGGCGGCGGCCGAGTCGGTGAAGGGCTACTTCGAGATCGCGAAGCAGGAGCGCATCGTGGGGCGCCACGAGCGCGTGTCGCGCGAACAAGAGACGATCCTGCGCGCGCTGGAAGAGGCGCGCGCGGCCCAGAGCCCCGAGCGCGCGCCGGTCGCGGTGGCGCGCGCCTACGCGTCGGAGGCGCTGCGCGTGCTGCTCTTGTGCGCGATGCTGGGCGTCTACCTGAAGGCGTTCCAGCGCCCGGTGTTCTCGAACCCGCGCCGCATGCTCGCGGTGGTGTCGCTCAATTTGATTTTCGTGGTGGCGACGGCGATGGTGGTGCGCTTGGAGTGGAGCCCGTACCTGGCGCCGGTCGCCTTCGTGACCGTGGTGCTGGCGGCGCTGTTCGACTACCGGCTGGGGTTGGTGGCGGGGGCGTTCGTCGCGGCGCTGTTGCCGCTCGCGACGCCGATCGGCGCCGGGCCCGCCTTCGTCGGCTGGCTCGCGGGTGCCGCCGGGATCGCCGGCATCGAGCGCATGCGCGCACGCAGCCGCGGCTACTCGGTGTTCCTGTTCGTCGCCGCGGCCTACGCGGTCGGCGTGCTGGCGGTGGAAGCGAACGCGGGCTGGCGCGAACTGGGGCGTCACCTGCTGTGGGGAACGCTGAACGGATTCATTACCGGCGCGGCGACGGTGTTCCTCTTGCCGGTGTTCGAGCAAGTCTTCAACCGCGCGTCGCGCTTCACGCTGCTCGAGCTCACCGACTTGAACAAGCCGGTTTTGAAGCGCCTCAATATGGAGGCGCACGGGACGTATCACCACTCGATGCTGCTCGGTAATATCGTCGACGCCATCGCGGGCGAGATCGGCGCCGATCCGTTGCGCGCGCGCGTGATGGCGTACTACCACGACATCGGGAAGGTGTTCAAGCCGGAGTACTTCGCCGAGAATCAGGAGCCCGGCTTCAACAAGCACGAAAAGATTACGCCGCAGATGAGCGCGCTCATCCTCTCGTCGCACGTGCGCGACGGCGTCGACCTGGCGCGGCAGGAAAAGCTGCCCGAGGTGATCGTCGACGGCATTCGCGAGCACCACGGGACCACTCTCATGACGTACTTTCACCAGCGCGCGGTCGACGCCGACCCGCGCGCGGCGGTCAACCGCGACGACTTTCGCTACCCGGGCCCGCGCCCGCGCAGCAAGGAGTCGGCGCTCCTCATGTGCGCCGACGCGGTGGAGGCGGCGGTGCGCTCGCTCAAGGACCCGACCCCCGCGCACGTGCGCGCCATGGTGACGCGGCTTGTCGACCAGCGCGCGCACGACGGCGAGTTCGACGACAGCGGCATCACGCTGCACGACCTCGCCGTCATCAAGGAGAAGCTGGTCGCGGTCATGACCACGGTCTATCACAAACGCGTCGCCTACCCGGGGCAAGAGCCGGAGCCGGTGGCGGCCGACGCGGGCGCGTTGCCGACCGACGTGGGCGCCTCCGATGAAGGTATTGCTGAGTCGGGCTAGCGCGCGCGCGCCGCGCTGGATGGACGCGGCCTGGCGCCGAAAGGTGGCGCGCGCCGCGGCCGGCGTGGGGCGGCGCGGCGACGCCGTCAATGTGATCGTGATCGACGACCGCGCGATGCGGCGCCTGAACCGGCGCTACCGCGGCAAGGACAAGCCCACCGACGTGCTCTCGTTTCCGTACGAAGCGGGCCCGGGCGACGACGTGGTGGGCGACGTGTACGTGTCGCACCAGACGCTCGCGCGCGACGCGCGCCGGCTCGGCGTCGACGCGCGCGACCTGTCGATGCGCATCGTGGTGCACGGACTGCTGCACGTGGTCGGTTACGACCACGAGTCGGACGCCGACGCCGCGCGCATGGAGCGCCGCGAACGCGCCGCGCTCAAGCGCGTGCTGCCCGCGCGCGTGGTGAAGGAATTGTTTTGATGGAGGCGTATGAGTAGCAACCTGATCGTCGCGGTGTACGTGGTGTCGGTCGGATTCTTGGCCGCGTTGTCGGCGGCGCTCACGTCGCTCGGCGTGCTGTCCTTGCGCCGCGCCGAACAAGACGACGCCGGCGGCGACTGGCTGCAACGCCGCGCGGTCGAAGACCCCGTGCACACCGGGGTGGCGCTCGGCATCGCGCGCGGCGTCGCCATGCTCGCGGTGGTGGTGTCGGCGGTGGCGCTGGTGCACCCGGCGGGGCCCGTCGGCGCGGGGGTGTTCGCGGCGGCGTCGCTGCTCTTGCCGACCTTCGCGGCGCGCGCGCTCGCGCTGGAGGGGGCGGGGTCGCTCCTGCGCGTGGTGCGCCCCGTGGTAATTCCGGTCGTGTACCTCTTGCGCCCCGTCGCCATCCTGGGGTCGAAGCTGCTCGGGCGCGCGTCGCCCGCGCTCCCGCGCTTGTTCGCGTTCGAAGTGATCCCGCTCGCGGAGAAGATCGAGCTGGTGGGGACGAGCGGCGACGCCGCCGCCGAGGGCGAAGAGCAGCGCATCATCTCCAGCATCGCCGACTTCGGCGAGACGCGCGCGCGCGACGTCATGGTCCCGCGCATCGACATCGTCGCGGTCGACGTCAAGATGGACCGCGAGGAAGTGTTCGCCGCCATCGTCGAGGCCGGCCACTCGCGCATTCCGGTGTACGAAGGCTCCATCGACCGCATCATCGGCACGCTGCACACGCAGGACCTCCTGGTGAAGGTCCTCGCGGGCGAAGAATTCTCGATTCGCACGCTCGCGCGCGACGCCTTCTTCGTCCCCGAGAGCAAGCTCATCAGCGAGCTATTGGGCGAATTCAAGGTGCGCCGCCAGCACCTCGCCATCGTGGTCGACGAATACGGCGGCACCGCCGGCATCGTCACCTTGGAAGACGTGATCGAAGAATTGGTGGGCGACATTCGCGACGAGTTCGACTCCGAGGAAGACTTGGTGCGTCGCCTCGACCGCGAGACCGCGGTGTTGAGCGCGCGCGTGCGCGTCGAAGAGCTCAACGAGATGCTGGGGCTCGACCTCCCGGAGACGCCGGCCGACACCCTGGGCGGACTCCTGTACCACGAGATCGGGCGGGTGCCGCGCGTCGGCGACCGCTGGCGCCACGGCGCGATCGAATTCGAAGTGCAAGCGGTGGAGCGCCAGCGCGTGGTGCGGGTGTTGGCGCGCGGGCTCGCGGCCACCGAGCCGGCGGCGCGCGAGGATAGCGCGTAGCCCGCCGCGAGTTCTTTACCAACTCCTCCTTGCCAGCGCGCCGCGCTCCCCCTAGCATGCGGCGAACAGCTTCCTCCCATGGAACCGACCCACGTCGAAGATGCCCAGCGCCTGCGGGCGCTGATCGAAGCCGGCGACGCCGCCGGCATCGAGGACTTTCTCTTCCCGCTGCACTCGGCGGACATCGCCGACCTCTTGCAGCAGCTCGACGTCGAAGAGCAGATCGTCTGCCTGAAGCGCCTCGAAACCCAGACCGCCGCGGAGGTGCTGGCCGAGCTGGACGCGAAGTCGGGGCAGGCCCTGCTGACACTCCTCTCCGACCACGAAGTCGGGAAGATCCTCGAGGAACTCCCCTCCGACGACGCCGCCGACCTCATCTCGTCCTTGACGCCGGAGAAGACCGAGCGCGTCGAAGCGCTGCTCCCGACCGAGGACCGCGAGGACATCCAGGAGCTGCTCGAGTTCGGCGCCAACACCGCGGGCGGTCTCATGCAGGTCGAGCGCGTCGCCGTGCGCGACGACGCCACCATCCAGGACGCGGTCGACGTGGTGCGTCGCGCGGCCGAGGACGTCGAGAATCCGCAGCGCGTCTACGTCGTCAACGAAGCCGGGAAGCTGCTCGGCGAATTGTCCATCCTGGACCTCGTCGTCAAGCCGCCGACCGCGCGCGTGCGCGACGTCATGCAGCTGAACGTGGTCGCGGTCCCCGTCGACATGGAGCAGAAGCAAGTGGCGGCGCTGTTCTCGAAGTACGACGAGTTCACCATGCCGGTGGTGGACGGGCAATGGCGCCTGGTCGGCCGCATCACCATGGACGACATCATCGACGTCATCGAAGAGGAAACGTCGAAGGACCTGACGCGCATCGCCGGCACCACCGACCAGGAGCTCGGCGAAAAATCCTTCCTGCGCGTCTCCGGGATTCGACTGCCGTGGCTCGTGATGGGTTTCCTGGGCGAGATCGTGGGCGCGCTCGTGATGAGCCGCTACCAGGCGCCGCTCCAGACCTTCGTCGTGCTCGCGTTCTTCATTCCGCTGATCGTGGCCACCGCGGGCAACCACGGCATGCAGGCCGCCATCGTCGCGGTGCGCGAGATCGCGCTCGGCCAGGCCGGCATCCTCCACATCGGGCGGCGCGTCCTAAAGGAGATGCAGGTAGCGCTGCTCAACGGCGTCGTGCTCGGTGCGCTGCTGTTCACCTTCGTGTACCTGTGGCGTCACGATGCCGGTCTCGGCGTACTACTATGGACGTCGCTCATGCTGACGATCCTGGTCGCGTCGTTGATCGGCTCCGCCGTGCCGCTCTTCCTGCATCGATGGAAAGTCGACCCGGCCGTGGCGACGGGGCCCTTCATCACGGTGTCGAACGACGTGATCGGAATGGCGATATACTTGACGCTGGCGACGGCGTACCTGCGGACCCACTAGGAGAACCACCGTGCTGGTGAAGGACAGCGGAATCGTGCTCGCGGTCGCGCGCAACGGCGAGACCAGCCTGGGCGTGGTGTTCCTGGGGCGCGCGAGCGGGAAGATCCGCCTGCTCGCGAAGGGCGCGCTGTCGTCGAAGCACCCCAGCCGCGGCGTGCTCGAGCCCGGCAACGAAGTGGAAGTCGTCTTCTATCACAAGGACGGCTACGCGAGCTTCTATTTGAAGGAGACGTCGCTGGTCGCGAGCCCGGCCGCGGGGCGCGAGTCGCTCCCGCACCTGGCCGCGAACCTGGCCGCGCTCGAGTTGCTGCACCAGGTGTGCGTGCCGGGCGCGTCGCTCGACCACGGCATCGTCGACACCGCGACGGCGTACTTGCAGGCGCCGGCGAGCGCCGACCCGCTGCTCATGTTCCTCGCCTTCGAGATCAAGTTGCTCGACGCGCTGGGGGTGGCGCCGGACACCTTCGGGTGCGTGCACTGCGGGACCTCGCCCGACGGCGGGCTATACTCGCCGCGCGACGGCGTGAGCTTCTGCGCCGAGCACGGAACGCGCGTGCCGGAGTCGGTGTCGCTGTCGGAAGAATTGTTGAGCGCGGCGACGCGCTGCGCGTCGGATTCGTTCGACGCGCTGGCGGAAGGCGCGGTGTCACGGTCGGCGAGAAAAGAGTTGGGGCGGCTCGTGCACTGGACCTATACTTACCACGTCCAGGGGTACCACCTGCCTCGATCGCTGAGCCTCATATGACGATGGTGAGTGTCGCCGGCGTAATCGCGACGCACCCAATCCCGAAAGGACGACCCCGGAGTTGACCACGCGCACCAAGGCGCGCGCCGCGAAACCGTCGCTCGCGCCGACCAAGCAAGAGATCATCATACGCCTGCACGAATTTTGGGCGAAGCAGGGCTGCGTCCTCGTGCAACCGTACAACTCCGAAGTCGGCGCGGGCACGCTGAACCCCGCGACGTTCCTGCGCGTCTTGGGCCCCGAGCCGTGGCGCGCCGCATACGTCGAACCGTCGAAGCGCCCGCGCGACGGACGCTACGGCGAGAATCCCAACCGCGTGCAGCAGTTCTTGCAGTACCAAGTCGTGCTGAAGCCGCCCCCGTCGAACGTGCTGCAGCTCTACCTCGAGAGCCTGCGCGTGATCGGCATCGACCCCGCGCACCACGACATTCGCCTGGTCGAAGACGACTGGGAAGCTCCCACGTTGGGCGCGTCGGGCTTGGGCTGGGAAGTGTGGCTCGACGGCATGGAGATCACCCAGTTCACCTACTTCCAGCAGGCGGGCTCGCTCGAATTGGAGCCGGTGACGGCGGAGATCACATACGGGCTCTTGCGTTTGTGCCTGTATTTGCAGCGCGTCGAGTCGGTGCTCGACGTCACCTGGGCGCCCGGCGTGTCGTGGGGCGAGATGAACCTGCAAGCCGAGCAGGAATTTTCGGCGTTCCACTTCGAGCACTCGAACGCGGAGATGTACTTCAAGCTGTTCGCCGACTACGAGCGCGAAGCCGGCCGCATGCTCGCCGCCGGGTTGGTGCTGCCCGCGTACGACTACGCGGTCAAGCTCTCGCACGTGTTCAACCTGCTCGACGCGCGGGGTGCCATTTCGGTGACCGAGCGCGCGTCGTACATCACGCGCATCCGCGGCTTCGCGCGCAAGATCGCGCTGGCCTACATCGAGAAGCGCGAAGCACTCGGCTTTCCGCTCCTCGCGCGCGCGAACGCGCCCGCCGCGAAGAAGAGGAAGCGCGCATGAGCGATTTCGTCCTCGAGATCGGTGTCGAAAACGTACCGGCTTCGTACCTGCCGCCGGCCATCGCGCAGCTCGCGCGCGACGCGCGCGCGCTGCTCGAAAGCTCGCGCCTCGCGCACGGCGGGCTCTCGACGACGGGCACGCCGCGGCGCTTGACCCTGCTCGTCTCCGACCTGGCCGAGCGCCAGTCCGAGTTCGAGGAGACGGTGACGGGGCCGCCCGTCGCGCGCGCGTTCGGCCCCGATGGAAAGCCGACGCCGGCCGCGGAAGGATTCGCGCGCTCGCACGGCGTCGCGGTCGACGCGCTCGCGCGCATCGCGACCAGCAAAGGCGAGTACCTCGGTCTGCGCAAGAAGCTCCCGCGCGCGCGCGCGGTCGACGTGCTCGCCGCTGAGCTCCCGGCCTTGATCGCGGGGCTCAAGTTTCCCAAGACCATGAAGTGGGAGGAGAGCGGCGCGCGCTTTCCGCGCCCGGTGCGCTGGATCGTCGCGCTGTATGGGAAGGCGGTGGTGCCGGTCGCGTTCGCGGACGTCGAAAGCGGGCGCGTGACCTGGCGCCGGCCGTGGATGGAGCCGCTACGTGCGGGGAAGGGAAGCGAACAGCGCTCGATCGCCGACGCCCGCGCGTACGCGGCGACGGTGGCGTCGCTTGGAATCGTATTGAACCACGAGCAGCGCAAGGAACGCATCGGCGCGCTGGCGGAGAAAGCGGCGAGCGCCGCGCGTCTGCGTGTCGTCCCCGACGACGACCTCCTCACCGAGATCTCGTTCATGCTGGAAGACCCGCGCGTGCTGGTGGGGTCGTTCGACGAGAAGTACCTCGACCTTCCGCCCGAAGTGATCGTGGTGGCGATGCGCTCGCACCAGCGCTACCTCGCGCTCTCCGACGCGAAGGGCGCTCTTTCGCCGCGCTTCATTACCTTCACCGATGGCCCCGTGCTCGGCCCCGACGACGTGATTCGCGGCAACCAGCGCGTGCTGCGCGCGCGCCTCGAGGACGCCGAGTTCTACTGGCGCGAAGACTTGAAGCACGGCATGGACGGCATGGCGGACGAACTCGACCGCATCGTCTTCATCGAGGGGTTGGGGAGCATCGGACAGAAATGGCGCCGCGTGCTCGCGCTGGCACGGTCGGTGAACGCGGCGCTGCCCGAGAAGAACCGCGCGGGGGACGACGAGCTCGCGCGCGCCGCGCGCCTGCGCGAGGCCGACCTCGCCAGCACCATGATTCGCGACGGCA
>CAZLLI010000085.1:0-2972 GCA_964560355.1 uncultured bacterium
CGCGCCGTGCGCGGATGGTTCATGCCGTGCAGGGCGAAGATGAACAGCACCATCGCGGCCAGATACGCAGCCTGGACGATATTGTGAATCATGATTTCTTCTCCCCTCCACTCGGCGACTGTTTGAACATCTTGAGCATGCGGTCCGTGATGAGGAAGCCGCTCACGATGTTGGTCATGGAGGCGAAGAGCGCGATGGCGCCCAGGATGCGAATGGTCTTCGGGTGGTCACCGCCGGTGACGATGATGGAGCCGACCACGGCGATGGCCGAAATGGCGTTGGTGATCGACATCAGCGGCGTGTGCAAGAGTCGCGACACGCGCACGATGACGCCCAGACCGATGAAGGTGGACAGCACCAGCACGGTCAGCATGGTCCAGTAGTCGGTCGTGGCCGCGTGGCCGACGGCGGCGCTTTCCGCCGCCGTTTCCACCGGCGCCTGCGCCCACGCGAGCCCGACGGCCGCGCACAGCGCGATCGCGAGCACGCCCGCGAACGCGCGAATGATATGGTTGCGATTAGAATCCAACTCCCACCCCCGCGCTGATGATTGGTTCGCCGTCTTCGTAGGGCGAATTGTCGTCGTTGAGAATGTCGAACAACACTTCGACGTAGGCCCACGTGTTCGCGCCCATGCGCTGCGAGAGCCCGCCGCCCACGAGGAGGAACGGGACCCAGTCGCGCGTCGACGTCGTCGAGCTGGTGAAGATCTCGTAGTTCACCATTTGATACTCGGCGTGCGCGTACAGCTGGGGAACGATGCGGTAGTTGCCGAAGATGCTCCAACCGTAGTTGTTCCCCGACTTGTCGATGTTGTCGTACTTCAGGTATTCGTAGCCGAACTCGGCGCCCAATGAAAGCTTGGGCGTGAACTTGTACGCGATCATCGGATAGACGCCGATGCGCGTCACGTCGCCGAACGTAAGGATGACGCTGCCGCCGTAGTACACGCGGTCGCGCAGAGATCGGCGGGGCGTGGAAGACGGCGGGGTCACCAACGGCGGGGCCGTGGCGGCCGGCGCGGGCGCCGGCGTGGAGACGGTAGTGTCGGTCGGAGCCGTGGTCGAATCAGGCGCTTGCGCGCGGCCAGCGCTCGCGTCGAGTGCGCACACCACGAGCGCGCACAGAACCAGTCTACGCATGAGTGATCCTCCTCGACGTGGATGACGCGAGGTGGCCTCGCGTTGCGACCAGAGTAGCGCGGGCGCGCACCGTTTGCAAATGGTTTAACGCCGCGATCGCGGCGGCACGATGTCGATCCACACCGGCTCCGACATCGAAATCACCCGCGAGTGTTCGTCGACGAAGCCCGCGGTCACCGCATAGCGCCCGACCGGCAGCGGCGCGCCGGCGCCGAAGTAGTCGTCGTTGCCCTTCCACTCGCGCATGATCATGCGCAGCTCGCCGGGCTCGAGTCGCAATTCGCTCTGCGCCATCGCGCACGCGCGCGCGGGCGCCACCACGCGCCCGCTCTCGTTCGCGACCTCGAAATCCCACTGGCAGCCGCTGGCGAACTTCTTTTCGTACGCCTGCTTGCCGCCGTTGAACAGGCTCGCTTCGAGCGCCACCGGCTCCCCCAGGGCGAAGCGGGCCGGCGTCACCTTGACCGTGAACTTGATGCCGTCGGGCGACTCGTAGACGCCGGGCTCCTTCTGCGACGGCGTGCGCGGCGCGCACGCGACGGCGACGAGGACCAGCGCGAGCAGAATGCGAGATGCCTTGCGAGAGAGGGGGATCATGATCACCGTTGGAAGAATCTATAATAGACGTCCTGTATTCCTTCGGGGCCTTGCACCCACGCGCCGAGGAAAATGCCGCTCGTCGACGTGGCCGCCACACGATGCGAGTATCCGTCGGGGAGCGCTGTGACGTCGCGCACACGCGCGGGATATTGGTCGACCTCCGACAACGACAGCTCGTACACGCGCGGCGCCCCGCTGCGGGTCGACAGCCACAGGATCGACGTGTTGCCCGACCCGGTCGCGACGATCTGCGGGAACAAGTGCACGACGCTGCCCGCGTCGTTGGTTACTTGCAGCGGCGTCGACCACGCGAGGCCGTCGGGCGACGTCGCCACGAACAACTGCGACTTCGGATTGAGGTACGGGATCGGCTCGGAGGTGTCGTGGCGAACCCACGCCATCGTGAACCCGCTCCCGGTGCGCGCGACAAACGGAAGCTGGTCGTGCTCGGTGGCGCTGTTGACGCCGGCCAGCGTGTCGGGCGCGCTCCACGCGGCGTCCAACGGCCCCTTCTTCGTCGCGTAGATCTGGCTGGTCGGGTTGGCTGCGTCGCGCACGTCGCTCACGAAGTAGATGAACATGGTGCCGTCGTCCGCGAACGCGGGCGTCGGCAGCCAGTCGTCGACGTCGGGGTCGGTGGTCACCGATTCTTCGTCGGCGACGTTCCACGTCAGGCCGTCGGGCGAGGTCGAGTGCAAGATGTGGCCGCGGAAGTACGCGTACCAGCGAAACCAAGTGAGATGAAAGACGCCGGCGGCGTCCTGCACCAGCGTGGGATAGAAGTCGCCGCCGGGGTCGAGCGTCACGCGCGTCGCCGGGGTGAAGACGTCCCCGCGATCGTCGTGCGCGACGTAGATGTCACCGGCGCCGTCGCGATCCGAGAACCACGCGATGTACATGGAACCGTCGCGCGCGCGCAGCACGCTGGGGTCTTCGTCTTTGGTGGGACTGCCGGTGGAGAGGAGTTGCGGCGACGTGGTCGCGAAGCGCGGCTGCTCGCCGCCGGAGTCGGTGGCATCGTCGCTGCAACCGACTCCGGCGCTCAAGCCGAGAACGAGGATCCATATCGCCGTCCTCATGGCGCGCGTGATCCGCGAAAGAGGGCTAGTTCGTAAATCCGAGGTCGACGCGGAACATGTCGAACCCGTCGACGCTGTTCAAGTCGAGCCAGTTCTTCTCGTATCCGACCTGGAAGAAGACGGATTCGTTGGGCTCGAAGCGGATGCCCGC
>CAZLLI010000085.1:3072-11834 GCA_964560355.1 uncultured bacterium
GCCAAGATCCGTTTCGTCATGTTGCCTCCTCCTTCGCGTGCCGCCGGACGGCACGAATAGGCGAGCAGATTACCCTACCGCCGCGCGATTGTAAAGCCGCCGTCTACTTGCACACTTCCGCCAGGAAGTCGAGCAGTGTCCGCCACGAGCGCTTGTCGGCCTTCTCGTTGTACGAAAGGGCCGCGATGCCGTGCGAATCCGCGCCGGGGTCGGTGAACGCGTGCTTGGCACCGGCGTACGAGATGAACTCCCAGTCCGCCCCGGCGTCGGTGAGGTTCTTCTGGAACGTCGCTACCTGCTCGGGCGTGATGAACGGGTCGGCGACGCCGTGGCACACCAAGATCGACGCGGTCACCTTGGCGGTGGGGGCGTCGGTGGGAAGCCCGCCGTGGAAGCTCACGACGCCGTCGACGTCGGCGCCGGCCATCGCCATCGTGAGCACCGTCGACCCGCCGAAGCAGTAGCCGATGGCGACGATGTGCTCGGCGTCGACGCGCGGATTCTTCTTCAGGACCTCGAGCCCCGCGTTGAAGCGATCGATGCCGAGCTGCTTGTTCTGCGCGACCGCCGTCGCCCACTTCCCCGCTTCGTCGGGGTGGTCGGTGACCTTGCCGTCGCCGAACATGTCGACCGCGAGCGCGACGTAGCCGGCCTCGGCCAGCATCTGCGCGCGGTGTTTGACGTACTCGTTCAACCCCCACCACTGGTGCACGACGATGACACCGGGGCGCTTGCCCTTGACGGCGTCGTCGTACGCGAGCTGCCCCTTCAAGACCGTGCTCCCCTGCTTGTACTCGACGGGTTCGACGCGGACCGCGGCCTGCGCCGACGCCGCGAACGACAACGCGACCAAGAACGCCCCCAACCATTTCATGCTCGTCCTCCTTATAGATGCGAGAAAGGGAAATCGAAGCGGCGCTAGAGCCACTTCGCCTTGCGGAATCGGTACGCCAGATACGCGTCGATGCCGACGATGAGCGCGATGCACACGGGATAGCCCAGCTCCCACTCGAGCTCGGGCATGAAACGGAAATTCATGCCGTAGATGCCCGCGATCATGGTCGGGACCGCGAGCAACGCGGCCCAGGCGGCCAGACGCTTGGTGACTTCGTTCTCCTGGATCTGGATCAGCGAAAGATTGACCGCGGTAACGGTGGTCAGCATGTCGCGCAGGCTGTCGACCGACTGATTCACCCGCACCAAGTGGTCGTAGACGTCGCGAAAGTAATCGTGCAGACCGGCGCACGCGGGCGGTACGCGCCCGCCGTGGAGTTTGCTCGTCACTTCGAGGAGCGGGCCGCTGGCGTGCTTGAGGACGGTAAGCTTACGCTTGAGCTCGTAGAGCGCTTCGATCTGCGCGCGCGTGGTGGGGCCGGAGAAGATGCGCTCCTCGATGGTCTCGATCTCCTCGGTCAATGCGTCGACCACCGGCACGTAACGATCCACCACGGTGTCCATGATGGCGTAGAGGACGTACGCGGGTCCGAACTTGAGCAGCTCGGGCTCCTGCTCGGTGCGCTTGCGCACGCCGACGAAGCCTTCGCGCGAGCCGCGACGCACGGTGAGCACGTAATCGGCGCCGACGAACACGGCGACTTCGCCCACGCGCAGCTCGTCGCCTTCGATCTCGACCGGCTGCAGCACGACGAACAGCGAGCTCTCGTACTCTTCGACCTTGGGGCGCTGGTGGCCGTGGCGCGCGTCTTCGACCGCGAGCTCGGGCAACGCGAACTCTTCCTTCAGCGCGTCGAGCTCGGATTCTTCGGGGTCTCGGATCGCCACCCACACGAAGGTGTCGGCCTGGCCGAGATAGTCGGAGATGGCGTCGATGCCGATGTCGGCGACGCGCTGACCCTTTCGATATACGGCGCAGTTTACGAGCATGGGTGCGTCGGAGTCCGCGCGCGACGCGCGCAGGGCTGGCAGTATAACACCGCCGGCCGCGGGAGGAAACGGAAGGGAGAAGACGGCGCGTGCGCGCCTAGAAACGCCAGCTCAAGCCGGTGTAGACCTGGTTGTAGGCGTCTGCGCCGGAGCTGTTGTTCTCGCCCGACATGTTGAAGTACCAGCCCTGCATGAGCGAGACGTCGAGCTCGCCGCCGAACCACGAGGTGGTGACGTCGGGTGTCGCGGAGGTCTTGCCGTAGTCGCCGCGGAAGCCGCCGTAGAGCTCGAGCGACCAGCGCTGGCTCGGCGACCACCCCGCACCGGTCGTGAACATCCAGCCGTCGGTGCGCTCGTTGTCGTAGCGCGTGCCGCGCAGGCGCAGATTGAGGTTCGCGGGTGTCAGCCGGTTGGCCGACGCGGTCAGCGTGTACGACACCGCGTCGCCCGCGGAGCCGCCGCTGCTGTTGCGTATCACCGCGCCGAAGCGGTAGCGCTCGGCGAGGTTGACGGTGACGCCGCCCCACTCGCCTTCGCGGTAGGCGGCGTCGAACGCGGTCTCGGGGTTGAGATAGTCGTCGTACAGGCGCACGTCGCGACGGTTGTCGTAGCCGGCGTCGAGGTCGACCTTTTGGGTGGCGCGCCAGCGCACGGTCGTGAAGGTGCTGGTGAAGCCGTACGTCTGCCCTTCGGCGGTCTCGCGCCAGCCGCGGTAGTAGTCGATCTCCTGCAAGAGCGTGAACCATACCGAGCGCGACATCACGCGCGCGAGCACCGGCACGTACTCGCGGTTGATGTGACCGTCCTGGTACGACCCCACGCCGGCCAGCACGCCCTCCCAGCGCAGCGACGCGCGCGGCGCGCTGCGCACGCGCACGAAGGCGCCGTATTCCTGGACGTCGGTCGAGAACGAGTAGTCGATGGGCGCGGGCTGGGTGCCGGCGAACACGCCGCCGCCGTAGCGGGTGGCGTCGACTTCGGCCACGACGCCGTCGAAGGTGCTGATAGTCGAGAGCGCCGACGAGAATTGGCGCCCCACCGCAACGCGCACGCGGTCCTTCGACCCGCGCCACGCCGCGTTCAATCGGTACACGCGCATCTCGGCGTCGTTGTACTCGGCGCCGCCGGCGACGTTCTGGTAGGTGTGGCGCGCGCGCGCGTCGACCTCGACGTCGAACGCGGACTTGGCGACGTGGCGCCCGTCGACGCGAACGTCGAAGGACGGGCGCGAGATGTCGCCGCCGTAACCGCTCTGGTCGAACACGCCCAGGTACTGGACGCCGATGCGCCCGCGCAGCCCGTTGCGCGTCGCCCAGGAGTCATGGCGCGCGGGCTCCGCGGCCGGCTCGGCGACCGCGGGCGCGAGCGCCGCCGCGGGGGCGGGTGGCGTCGACGGCTTGGGCGCGGGGACGAACGTCACTTCGTCGCCGACCACGAGCGCGGCGGTGGTGGTCTCGACCGTGCACGCGGCGCGGTGCGACGACACGTCCGCGACCTTGAGGGTCGCAATCACGACACCGTCGCGCACCACGTCGATGCGTGCGCCCATCACGAGGCCGTCGTCCTGGCCGGCGTCGACGTAGGCGGTCGCACTCGTGAGGTACGTGATGCGATAGGTGCGCGCCGACGCGGCGCCGCCGAAGGCGGCGCAGCACGCCAGCACGACCATCGCGATGCGAGACGAACGCGTCACTACTTCCTCCCCTGCGGGTGGCACGAGTAGCACGCCTGCGAGTTGTAGGCGTAGCCGTTCTCGCCTTGGTGGTCCTGGTTGGTCTTGGTCTGGTCCGAGTGCGGGTGACAGCCCAAGCACGAGAAGTCGGCGTAGCTCGCCGCGTTGGTGTGGCAGTCCGAGCACGCTCTCCACTTGTCGCGGTGGACGCCCGTCGTGAGCGGGAACCACTGCGAGTGGTCGAAGTTGGCGCCGTCCCATCCGCGCGTGTTGTGACAGTCGACGCAGCTGGTGGGGAAACTGGCCGCCGCGTGGTTGGGGTTGGTGGTGCCGTCGTAGTCGGCCTGGTGACACGAAACGCACGCGGTCGGCGTGCCGGTGTAGACGCCGCCCACGTGACAGCGCTCGCACGCCACCGTCGTGTGCGCGCCCGTCAACGGGAAGCCGGTGTTGGCGTGGTTGAAGTTGGCGCCGTCCCAGCCGCGCGTGGTGTGACAGTCCGCGCACGTGGTCGGGAAGCCCGCGCCGGCGTGGGGCGGGTCGGTGGTGCCGTCGTAGTCGGACTGGTGGCACGCGACGCACGCGGTGGGAGTGCCGCTGAACACGCCGCCCACGTGGCAGCGCTCGCACGCCACCGTCGTGTGCGCGCCCGTCAGCGGGAAGCGCGTGGCCGCGTGGTCGAAGCGCACGCGCTGCCACGCCTGCTCGTTGTGGCACATCGCGCAGTCGGTGCTGAACCCGGACGCGACGTGGTTGGGGTTGGTGGTCGCATTGTAGTCGTTCATGTGGCACGACTGGCAGTCGGTCGGCGTGTTGACCCACGTGAGCGCGTCGGGCGACGTCAGTCGGTGGCACATCTCGCAGTCGAGGGTGAGGTGCGCGCCCGCGAGCGGAAAGCGCGTCATGCGGTGCAAACGCACCTGGTCGTTGCGGTCGATGAAGCTGCGCGTGCCGTGGCAGCGCGCGCAGTCGGTGCCGAGCTCGCCGTTGTGCACGTCGGCATGGCAGTCGACGCACGCCGTCGACGCCATCGAGAAGTCGAGGTTGGTGTGGCACTGCGTGCACTTGATCGATGCGTGCGCGCCCTTGAGCGGCACGCCGAACTTCTCGTGGTCGAACTTGGCGCTGATGCGCGCCGGCTTCCACCCGTCGGAGCGGTGGCACAGGCTGCAGTCTTCTTTGTAGTCGCCGTGCGGATTGGCGATCTCTTGCGACGGCGTCGCGGCCTGCGCCTCGTTGCGCCGTCCGCGCCCCGCCGCCGGCGGGATCACGCCCGCGGCCAGCACGCACGCACAGAAGAACATCCAGTGTCGACGTGGGGTACTCATGAGCGACCTTTCAGCGCCCCGTCGCCCGCGTGACAATCCTCGCAGCGCGACGGAACCGGCTTGAACAACGTCATCGGCTTGCCGCCCGTCGGGGTCACCTTCGGGTGGCAGCGCGCGCACGCGACCTTCTTGTGCGCGCCGTCCAGCGGGAACGACTTCACCTTGCCGTGGTCGAAGCGGCTCGCCGGCACGAAACGATCGAGCCCGTGACAGCTGTCGCAGGCGCCGCCGTCCTTGCGGCGGTCGAACTGCGTGCCGTGCGGGCTCTGGTGGCAATCTTTGCACGCGCGCGCGTCGATACGAAACGCGAGGGTGCGCGTCTTGGCCGACGCGGCCACCGTCGCGTCGAGTTCTTTGTGACACGCGAAGCACGGCACCGTGCGGTGCGCGCCTTCGAGCGCGAAGCGCGCTGCCTTGTGCGCGTCGGGGTCGACCGACGACGGACGGAAGCGATTGGTGTCGTGGCACGCGACGCAGTCGTCCTTGCGCGCGCGCTCGCCGCCGGGCGCGAAGCGCCCTTCGTGCGGATCGCGGTGGCACTCGACGCAGCGCCCGTGCGTGGGGTGGAAGAAGAACTTCGCGGTGCCCAGGTCCGCGGTGCGCGCGACGCTGGTCGCGCGATCGGCGGCGTGGCAGTCGGCGCACGCGGTGGTCGCGTGCTTGCCGGTGAGCGCGAACGGCGTCTGCGCGTGGCGCGCGACGTCGAAGGTGCTGGGCTTGAAGCCGGCCACGTCGTGGCAGGCCGCGCAGTCGGCGGGCTTGCCCGCGAGCGTCGCTTGCCCCGCGTGCGCGTCCTTATGGCACGCGCCGCAGGTCGCAAACGGCGGCGTCTTGCCCCACGCCGTCTTGGCGTCGTGGCACTTCGCGCACGCGAGCGCGGCGTGCTTTCCGCGCAGCGGGTAGCGCGTCTGGTCGTGGTCGAAGCGGCCCTTTTCGATGCGATGGAAGTCGGTGGTCACGTGGCAGGTGCTGCACGCGGTACCGAACGCACCCTTATGCACGTCGGCGTGGCACGCGACGCACTCGTCGTGCGGGAGCGGCTTGTAGAGCGGCTTGGGTTTGCCACTCGCGTCCTTGGGCAGGTTGAGGTGCGGCGCCTCGTGGCACTTCGCGCACGCCACCGTCGCGTGCTTGCCGGTCAGCGCGAAGCTCGTACGCGAATGGTCGAAGCTCGTCACGGGCTTCCACGCCGTGGTGGAGTGGCAGGTCTGGCAGTCCTTCCCGAACGCGCCCTTATGGATGTCTTCGTGGCAGCTCGCGCACGTCCCTTCCAACCCCAGGAACGAATGGTCGCGATTGCCGGGCTTGATCTCCGCGGCGACGGCACCCGACATGTGCTTCGGCGTGTGACACTTCGTGCAATCGGAGACCTTCGCGTGCGCGCCGGTGAGCGCCCAGCCCGTGCGCCCGTGGTCGAACTTGTCTTTGCCGCCCTTGGGCCACTCCACCATCGCGAAGTCGCGCCCGCCGTGGTCGGGGTGGCAGCTCGCGCACTTCGAGCGCGCTTCGCGCCCGTGGAATCCGCGTTCTTGCGCGATCATGCTCGCCACCTCCTTGTGACACGCGAGGCACTTCTGGTCCATGGTGCCTTCGCCTTTGCCGTGACACTTCACGCAGCCCAAGTTGCCGTCGAACTCCGCGTGCGCCTTCGCCAACGGACCCGGCGAGACTTGCGCGCGCGCGTCCCACGCGAGGACTACGCTCAAGCCGACGAGCGACGCGACCAACGCGCGCTGCGCCTGCTCTTTCCTAGGCAACGACGTGCTCCTCTTCCTTCGGCAGCGGCACATCCTTCTTCACGATGCGCACGCCGATTTCCTCGAGGAGCTTGTACGGCGGGTCGCCCCCGATGCGGACGACCACGGTGTCGTTGGGTAGAATCTCTTCGTGTCCGTCGACGTCGAGCACGACGGCGTCGGGCCGGATTTCGCGCACCTGGCTCTTGAGCGCGACGCGAATGCGGCCGCAGTGGACCGCGTCTTCCAGGTGCGCGCGGTTGCGTTCCTTGACGCGCGCGAAGGCGTCGCTGCGGTAGCTCAACACGACGGTGGTACCTTGCTGCTTCGCCAGCCCCACCGCCGACTCCACCGCGCTGTCGCCGCCGCCGACCACCAGCATCCTCTGCCCCGCGAACGACTCCATGTCGACGACGTCGTAGATCACCTTGCCCAAGTCTTCGCCGGGGACGCCCAAACGGCGCGGGCTCCCGCGCCGCCCCATCGCCAGCACTACGCGGCGCGCGCGGAACGATTCTTCGGGCGTCAGCACGCGCAAGAACGCGCCGTCGCGCTCGATGGCGGTCACACGGTGGTGCGTGCGCACGTCGAGCGCGGTGCGCTCGATGATCGACTCCCACACTTCGAGCAGGCGTTCCTTGGACCCGTCGGCGACCCACAGGTTGCCGTAGAGCGGCACGCTGAGCGGTTCGGCGAGGAGCAGCTTGGCGCGCGGGTACTTGCGAATGGTGTCGGCGAGCGCGCCTTGTTCGAGCACGACGTACTTGATGCCGCGCCGCAGCGACTCCAACCCCGCGCTCAAGCCCGCGGGTCCGCTGCCCACGATGACGACGTCGAACACGTCGGGCGGCATGGCTCCGCGCCTGCGCGCGGCTTCGTCGGCGATGTGCTCGATGGCCACCTTCGCCTCGTTGATCGCGTTCTTGATGAGACCGCGTCCGCCGAGCTCGCCCACCACGTAGACGCCCGCCATGTTGCTCTCGAAGGTCGCGTTGACGAGCGGTACTTCGACGCGGTGCACGCTGCCGCCGGTCGCGAGCACGATGCCGCCGACCGGGCACGCTTCGACGCACTTGCCGTGGCCCTTGCACAGGTCCTTGTTCACCGTCGCGAGCTTGCCGACCATGCGGATCGCTCCCGGCTCGGGGCACACCGGAACGCACGCGGCGCAGCCCACGCACAAGTCCGCGCGCACCACCGCGTGCGCGGCGCCGCCGTCGCCGGCCGCTTCGCCCGTCACCGTCTGGGCGGCGACGACTTCGTACAGCTGCATGGGAACGCCGCAGCCCGGGCAGCGCGCGGAGCCGGGCGGGACGCGCTTCTTGCAGCGCGGGCACGCGGTGGCCTTGGCGTCGCCGCTCGTACGCTTCATGTGACCGCGCACGAAGAACGCCGTAATGACCACGAACACGGCAAAGGTGATGAGCATGCTCACGGCGACGTCTCCTAGAACCAGGTCGCGCCGACCGCCACCACGACGACGACGTGGATCGTCACCGCGATGAAGGCCGTGATCGCCACCGGTCGGTGCAGCGCGTGCCAGTGGCGGAAGATGGCGTGGGTGGCGTCGAGCAGGCGCGCCTGCTGGGAGAGGGACATCTCGCGGCGCGCGAGCGCCATCGCGTCCTTGAGGCGCTTCTTGTCGGCCGCTTCCTTGCTCGTGAGGCGGCGGCGCAGCTTGCGCAGCGCGCGGCCGCGCGCCATGTCGTCGCGCGCCATCTGCACAAACGCCGCCATGACACCGACGCGCACCGGCGAGGCGTCGACGTGGAGGTACTCCTGGACTTCGAGGACGGACAGGCGCGTGGTGTCGGCGATCTCGGCGAGCAGCGTGCGCTGCTGCGCGGACAATTCGGAGAGGTTCAATTCGACGCCGGAGCGGCTGCGCGGGATGCGCACGTAGAGGTAGCGCCCGACAAACCCGCTCAAGCACACGATCAGCATGGAGAGGTAGCCGATGCCGATCACACCGCCGAAACGAAAGCCGGCGTGGATCGCGCCCACGATGGGGAGCATCAGCCCCACGCCGATGTGGACGTCGAGCCAGCGCGGCACCGGGCCCAGCCACTCGTGCTTGCGCAGCTTCTTGCGCAGCGGAAACAACCACATGAACAGGAAACCCGCGAAGGTGACGATGCCGGC
>CAZLLI010000086.1:0-4596 GCA_964560355.1 uncultured bacterium
ATCGCGCCCCCAAACCGCCCGGCATTCGCGACTACAACCTCGGATTTCGTTGTGTAGTGACGGTGAGCGCGCCCTCGCCCTGAGACGACCGCGCCACAACACGACCTTGTTCCTGCACGGCGCGCTCTTTTCATTTCCTTGAGGTTGCGACTCTCACCCGCTATAGTGGGCGGGTTTTCCAATCGAGGCGGAGGAACATGATCGGCAAGACGTTCGGTCACTACCAAATTACGGGCAAGATCGGCAAAGGCGGAATGGGCGAAGTGTTTCGCGCCCGCGACACGCGGCTCGAACGCGACGTCGCGCTGAAGTTCCTGCCCGAGTCGATGTCGGCCGACCCCGAGCGCGTGGCCCGCTTCGAGCGCGAAGCGAAAGCGGTCGCGGCGCTGCAGCACCCGAACATCGTGACGATTCATTCGGTGGAGACGATCGACGGGCGCACGTGCATCACGATGGAGTTGGTGGACGGGCCCACGCTCGCCGCACTGATTCCGCCCCACGGTTTTCCGCTCGACAAGTTCTTCGAAATCGCCATCCCGCTCGCCGACGCGCTGCGCGCCGCGCACGCCAAGGGCATCACCCACCGCGACTTGAAGCCGTCGAACATCATGGTCGACCACGAGGGACGTCTTCGCGTCCTCGACTTCGGGCTGGCCAAGCTGCTGGCGGCGCCGGACGGGAGCGGCGAGACCACGATGTCGGACGGCAACATCACCGCCGAAGGCAAGGTCCTAGGGACGGTCAACTACATGTCGCCCGAGCAGGCGGAGGCGAAGGCCCTCGATCACCGCTCCGACATCTTCTCGCTAGGCGTCGTTCTCTACGAAATGGCGACGGGGATTCGCCCGTTCAAGGGAGACACGCCGATCTCCACCGTTTCGTCGATCATCAAGGAGAAGCCGCCGTCGGTGACCGACGTGCGCGCGAATCTGCCGCGACACCTCGGCCGCGTCATCAATCGCTGTCTAGAGAAGAGCCCGGAGAAGCGCTTCCAAACCGCGCGCGACGTGTGCAACGAGCTCGAAGGATTGCAGAAGGAAGTCGAATCGGGAGATATCGAGGAGAATCTCAGCGGCTCGATGTCGCGCAGCGCGATCAATCTGGAGCGACCCAAGCCGCGGCGCCCGTGGCTGCCGATCGTGGCCGCGGTGGTCGTGGTCGGTTTGGTGGGTGCGTACTTCTTGTTCCTGCGCAAACCCGCGCCGGAGCCGCTGGCGAACGTCAAGACACGGCCCATGACCGGTGCCGCGGGCGTCGAAGTCGCCGGCAGCTGGTCGCCGGACGCGACGTTCTTTGCGTACGCTCACTCGCAGTTGGGCCCGGAGGACATCTTCGTGGTGTCGGCCGCGGGCGGCGATCCCATCACACTGGTCCAGAGCGCGTCCGACGACATGTGTCCGCGTTGGTCGCCGGACAATCGCTGGATCGCTTTCGCCTCCAATCGCGGCAGCCAAACCGGAATCTATCTGGTGCCGCCGCTCGGCGGGCAGGTGCAGAAGCTGGCGGATACCGGCGGTGCGGTGTTCTCACCCTACGTATACGGGATGCTCGGCACTGCGCCATGGTCGCCGGACGGCAAGCAGCTCTATTTCATGCGCGTCAATGCCGAGGGGGGCATGAGTCTGTGGACGATCGGCCTGGAGTCGCGCGTGGAGCAGGCGCTCAAGACCGACGCGGCGGAAGGCGAGGGAGAGTACTACGCGAGCGTGTCGCCGGACGGCGAACGTCTATTGTTCGTGCGTACCAACGGGACGACGTGCAGCATCCGAACCATGCCGGTCGCGGGCGGCGCGTCGAAAGAGGTCACGACGGAAAACGAGGCGTACGTCTTCGCGTCGTGGGCGCCCGACGGCCAGCGCGTCGTGTACGCGAGATACACCGGTGGCATCTGGGTTTTCGATCCCCGCTCGGGCAAGAAGCGCGAGGTGCTCGCGCTGGAAAACGCTACGGCGCCCATCGTCGCGAGGGACGGACGCATCCTCTACGACGAATCCAGCCACCAGACCGACCTCTACATCCAAGACCTCGACGGCAAGGAGCAAACGCGCCTGACCTTCAACTCCAAGGACAATTTCGACGCGCAGATTTCGCCCGACGGGAGCTTGATCGCGTATGCGTCGTCGCGCACCGGAAACGGCGAGATTTGGATCATCGACCGCCAGACCCGCGGGGAGCGCCAGCTCACCAATCGTCAAGCCGAAGACTTCGGCCCCAGTTGGTCACCGGACGGACGGCAGGTGGCATTCGCCTCCAACCAGGACGGCCCGTTCCGGCTCTGGATCGCGACCGTCGACGGCGGTGCGCTGCGCATGGTGGGCGACAACGAGATCGTAGACGGCAACCCCATGTGGTCGGCGGACGGCAAGTCGATTGCGATCATTTCGCGCGACGGAGCCAAGCGCGCGCTGTTTCTCGTCGACCCCGCGAGCGGAAGCAAGCGAAAGGTGCTCGACAATGTCGCGAAGTTCTGCCTGATGCCGGATTCGAGGCACGTCGTGTATGGACTGGAAGGGGCGGGCAACGAGATGCGCGTCGCCAATATCGAGACGGGCGAGTCGGCGGTCCTGCTCGAATCACCCTTCACCGAAGCGCGGGTTTCGCCCGACGGCCGGATGATCAGCTACTGCTCCGCGCTGAGCCACTCCAACATGAACCTGTTCATTCTTCCGCTCGCGCCGCCCGCGTCCGGCGCGCTGCCGCGCGCGGCCGGGGCGCCCCGCGGCCTCACCGAGGGAAGGGGCGAGTGGCACGTGCACAACGGCGGCTGGTCCCCGGACTCGAAGCAAGTCATCTACACGCGCGACACCGACACCGGCGACATCTATCTGCTCGAGGGCGCGCTGCAATAACGGCGCGCGCCGCCACCTCCGCGATCACCGCACCAGCACCAGGCGCGACGTCGCCGTGAATCCCGACTGCGTCAGCCGCACGAAGTAGACGCCGGACGGGAAGTCCTTCGCGTCCCCGACGTGGAGGCGCGGCGTCCCGCCGCGGCGAGCGTTGACGTCGCGCGCCAGGACGCGCTGGCCCCGAACGTCGAACATCTCGAGGCGCGTCGGTTCGTTCGACAGCGACGCGAATGAGATCCCGAACGCTCCCGTGGCGGGATTGGGCCACACCTGGAGTGCGAGCGCCGCGCTCGGTGAGCGCGTGCCGACGTTGGTCGCGGCGTCGAGCCACACTTCGCCGACGAGCTGGTCGCCGGCCCGCGACGTCACGATGATTTGGTAGCCGTAGTCCTCACCCGGCGTGATGGTGCCGTCTTGGAACGAAACGTGGCCGCTGCCGTCGGCCTCGAACGTCCCGATGCTGGTCCACTCCGTTCCCGCCTGGCGACGGTACACGGCGCCGATCGGACTCACGGTGTTTTGCGTGGTCCATTGGAGATGCGCGACGCCGTTGTTGATCGCGGCGCTCGAGGTCGCGGACGCGGCGGGGCCCGAGTCGCCCCAGGTGAGGAACTGCGTATCGCCGAGCATCGTGTTGCCGCCCCAGCCGCCGAAGAGCACCATGCGGTCGGCGCCCGGGTCGTACACGGCGGCCATGGCGTCGCGCACGTGGGGCAGGGCTCCAGCGGGCGATAACTGCGTCCACTCGCCGTCGCCCGACGAGAGCGACAGCGCCCAGGTGTCGTTCAAGAACGCGTCCGAATCCGGCGACCCATCCCAGCCGCCGAAGATCACCATGCGATCGCGGCGTGCGTCGAAGACCGACGTCAGCGTGCGGCGTGCGATCGGCAACGTACCGCTGGGACTCATCTGACGCCACACGGGAACGTCGGGCTTGAGGTTCAGCTCCCACGTGTCGTTGTGCGTTCCGTAATAGTCGGCCGTGGTCGACCCGCCGAAGATGAGCATGCGATTGCGCGCGGGGTCGAAGATCGACGTCATGCCGTAGCTGCCGAGGGGCTCTACGCCGTTGGTCTCGATCGTCGACCACGCGGGGATGTCGCGCAGGTCGAGCTGCCAGGTGTCGACGGGAAGTCCCGCGGTGCCGCCGAAGCCGACGAAGCGCTGGTGCAGTACGTCGAAGACGGCGACCCCCGCCAGTCGTCCCGCGGGAGGCGTCCCCGTCGGAACGAGTTCGTTCCAGCTCGGAGCGCCGTCGAGGTTCAGTTCCCAGACGTCATTCAGATACGCGTACGGGTCGCCGGGATGGTGGCTGCCGTAGCCGCCGAAGATGAGCACGCGATTGCGCGCGGGGTCGTAGCCCCACTGCGGGCTGTGTCGGCCGCCGGGGACGTCTCCCGGAATCGTGATCCCCCACCACCCCGGGGAACCGTCGAGCGTCAACACCCACACTTCATTGAAAAGAAAGTATCCCCCGCCTTGTTCATTCGTGAATCCCGCGAACATGACGTAGCGCTGCGCTTCGCGGTCGTAGACCGCCGCGTACTCGCGGCGCGCGTCGGGCGCGGGTCCGTTCAACGACGACCACACGCCGTCGATCGTGACGACCGCGGCGACCGAGGGAATGGCGAAGAAAACGCAGAGGAGGGACGCGAATACCAAACTACGAGCGACAACGATAGAACGCATGACGACCTCCATTCTGAGCGGCCTGCCCTTGGGCGCTCATGCGGCGTGTAACGCGATC
>CAZLLI010000086.1:4696-11454 GCA_964560355.1 uncultured bacterium
CGGCCCCCGGAGGTTTCGGCGATGATTTTGGAAATGGAGTGGCGTTGGACGCGGCGGGGAACGTGGTGGTGGTAGGAGATTTCAGCAACGCGATCGATTTCGGGGGCGGATCTCTCGCGAGTGCAGGTGGCCTCGACGTCTTCGTGGCGAAGTATGACGCGAACGGAGCCCATCAATGGAGCGTACGCCTCGGCGGCACGTCCGATGATGTTGCTTATGCGGTCGCGGTGGATGGTTCCGGGAGCGTGTTCGTCACGGGTGGTTTTCGAGACACGGTTGATTTCGGGGGTGGGAACCTCGTGAGCGCGGGGTCGTACGACATCTTCCTGGCTAAGTTCAACGCGAGTGGGGTGCACCAATGGAGCAAGCGCTTCGGCGACGCGAGCGAGGATTTGGGTCGCGGCGTCGCGGTGGATGGCTCGGGGAACGTACTTGTGACTGGATATTTCTACGGCACGGCGAACTTCGGGGGCGGCAATCTCACGAGCGCCGGGTCCTCTGACATCTTCCTGGCCAAGTACGACGCGAGCGGGGTGCACCAGTGGAGCCGTCGTTTTGGAGGCTCCAGCGAGGACAGTGGCTATGCCGTCGCACTGGACGGTTTGGGAAACGTACTCGTGACGGGATATTTCACGGGCACCGCGAGCCTGGGGAGTGGGAACCTCGTAAGCGCAGGATTCGATGACGTCTTCCTGGCCAAGTACAGCGCGAGCGGGGCCCACCAGTGGAGCCGGAGTTTTGGAGGCTCGTTTCAGGATCTCGGCCGGGGCGTCGCGGTGGACGGTGCGGGGAATGTATTCCTGACGGGATCCTTCGCCACTACCGCGAACTTCGGGGGTGCGAACCTTGTGTGCTCGGGCGCGGCCGACATCGTTCTGGCGAAGTACACCCCGAACGGTGTGCACACGTGGAGTAAGCGCTTTGGTAGTTCGGGTTCTGACTTCGCCAAGGGCGTCGCCGTGGATGTCTCGGGAAACGTGGTGGTGACGGGACAGTTCGAGTTCAGCGTGGATTTCGGCGGCACCACCTGGTTTAGCGCGGGATCCACGGACATGTTCGTGGCCAAGTTCAAGGGGAACGGGGCGCACTTCTACAGCCGGGGCTTCGGCGGCACGAGCGATGATTACGGCGGTGCGGTCGCGGTCGACGGTTCCGGGAACGCGGTAGTGACGGGATGGTTCTTCAGTACAACCATGGATTTCGGAGCCGGGAACGTATCCAATTCGGGAGGCTCCGACATCTTCATCGCGAAGTACAAGGATCCGGCGCTGTTTATTACCCAGCTAGCCGACGTTACTCTCGACGGAGGGGGATTTGTCCACGTGAGCTTCACGAGGTCGGTTCACGATGCTCCGGGAGCGAATCCTCTCGTGACGCAATACGAGGCCTTCCGTCGAACCGACACGCCCGCGGGACCGGGCTGGGTGTCCGTCGCCGAGACACCCGCAACCCTGGCGGATGTATACGAGATGGACGCGCCGACCGACGAGGACTCGTCGTGCGCATCCGGGCAGCACTACTCGTACTTCTTCATCCGGGCGCAGACGTCGACGCCGGGCGTTTTCTATGATTCTCCGATCGACTCGGGCTACTCGGTCGACAACCTCGCGCCGGGGATTCCCACGAACCTGGTGTTCACGCTCGGGCATCTCATATGGGATCCATCAACCGCCGCCGACTTCGACCACTTCAGCGTCTACGGCTCAACCACCAACTCGTTCGCGTCGGCGACATTCGTCGATTACACCACGACACCGGGGATGAACGTCGCCGCGTTGCCATACTTCTATTACTTTGTGACTGCCACCGACCGCGCATGCAACGAAAGCAGCCCGGCGAGTACCGGCACGCCCACGGGTGTGGGCGGAACACCGTCGGGCTACGAGCTCTCCATCTCGGCCTATCCGAACCCGTTCAACCCGGAGACCACCATTCGCTACACCGTGCCGGCCAGGGGACACGTCACGATTGCTGTATTCGACGCGCGCGGCGCGCTGGTCGCGACGCTCGTGGACGCCGTGATGCCACGGGGCGCGCACACGCAAGCCTGGAACGGCCGTGACGATCGCGGGAATGCGGTGAGCTCGGGCGTGTTCTTCGCACGGCTTAGCACCAGCGCGGGTAAACGCACCTACAAGATGACATTGTTGAAGTAAGACGCGGCGCAGAAATGACGGCGCACGCGCTGACGTCGGTCGAACGTTCAGGGAAAAGCCCGGCCGCCGATACTCGGCGGCCGGGCTTCCGTTCGTTACGACGATGCGACGATTCGTCTACATCCGCTTCAATTCGACGCGGCGATTCATCGCCTTTCCGTCCGGCGTGGCGTTGTCGCCGATCGGCTGCGATTCGCCGTACCCCTTGGCGGTCAAGCGCTCGGCGGGGACTCCCTTGCTGATCAGGTAGTCGCGCACCTTGTTGGCCCGCATCTCCGACAGCTTCTGGTTGTTCGAAACGCTTCCGTCGGAATCGGTGTGGCCGCCGATCTCCACGTTGACGTCCGGATTCGCCACCAGGATCTCGGCCACGTGGTTGAGAATCTGCTCGGACTCCGGCAGCAACACGGCCTTGCCCGACTTGAAGTTGACGCCCTCGAGCACGACCGACTTCTTCGTCGTCGGAACGAGCGGCGACGTCACCGCCACCGGCACGGTCGACTTCGCGGTGGCACCCTTCGCATCCGTTATGGTCAGGGTGGTCGTGAAGGTGCCCTGGATCGAGTAGCTGTGACTCGGGTTCTGATCGGCGCTGGTGGTGCCGTCGCCGAAGTCCCACGCGTACGTGAACGGCGCGCAGCCCCCGTCCGCGAGGCCCCTGAAGTTGACGGTGAAGGGAGCGGTGCCACTGGTGGCATCGCCGGACGCGCTCGCCGACATCGGCGGGCAGTTCACGGTGATGGCCGGCATGCTCGCCAAGGACGTGTTGCCCTTGGCGTCCGTCATCGTGAGCGACGGATTAAACGAGCCCATGGTGGCGTAGGTGTGCTTCGGATTCGCTTCCGTGCTGGTCTCGCCGTCGCCGAAGTTCCACGCGTAGGTGTACTCCGGACACCCGCCGGTCGCGGACGACTGGAACTGCACCTCCATCGGGTACGCGCCGCTGGTCTTGTCGGCCGACGCGGTGCTCACCATCTCGGGGCACTTGCCGCCGAAGCGGTACGTGAACCCGAGGAGTCCTTCGAAGATGCCGCGCGGCAAGTCGAGCTGACCCGGGTCGGATCCGACGATGTCCTTGTCGCCGGTGAAGTCGGTGAACACGTGCGTGAGGTAGCGAAACTTCACGCCGAGTCCGATCGAGAAGGCGTCGGAGACGTTGTAGTCGACGCCCGTCCCCAACATCACGTACAGCTCCTGGTCCTTCATCTCGTAGGGATTGCCGGCGTTGTCGACGTCCGGCACCGAATAGGTTCCCGCGCGCGGGTCGTCGAGCGTGGAATCGTTCGACATCAGCGTGTTGCCGTTGGCGTCGGTCCACTTCCAGAAGTACATGCCGGCACCGACCGAGGCGTACGGCGACCACTTGCCGTCGGGACTGAATTGATAGTCGCCGATCAAGCCGATCACGGTGCCGCGCTGTTGCGGGCCGTCGGGGATCTTGTCGAAGGATGAGCCGGCGCCGTCACCGGGGTTGGCGCTCAAGTCGGCGAGGTAGGTCTTCATCCAGCTTCCTTCGACGCCGAGCGAGAACTTCGGCGACAAGCCGTAGGTCACGTCAGCATTGACGAGCCAGCCCGGCGTCCACGCGTCCGAATGGTCGGTGAGGACGAGTTTGTACATGCCGGGATTCAGTCCGATTCCCCATCTCCCGTCCGCATCGGCCGCGTGCAACGGACTCGCGGCAAGGCCGAGCCACGACAAAACGGCCAACCCATGGCTGAGCTTGATGGACTTCAACATCTGGCACCTCCTGATGGCTGCACGATCAAACGGAGAACGGGGCGTGGATGCGTTCGGCGAAACGGATGCGTTAGCAACTGCGCGCTCCCCCGGGGGCATGCTGGACCCGGACGGCGTCGAATGCAAGACTTTATTCGCGGCGTCGCGAGCACGCGCGTTGACACGGCCGAAATGCGCGGACTAGACTCTCGCCCATGGCAAAGCTTCAGAAGATCAATCCGTTTTTGTGGTACGAAAAGAACGCGAAAGAAGCGGCGAAGTTCTACGTTTCCGTCTTCGGCAAGGGATCCCGGATCGTGAAGGTGACGACCATGCGCGACACGCCCTCGGGCACAGTCGAGGTGGTGGAGGTCGATCTTCTGGGCCAGCGCTTCACGCTGATGGCGGCCGGCCCGTTCGAGAAATTCACGGCTGCGACTTCCTTCGTCGTCCATTGCAAGACGCAGGCGGAGGTCGACCGATACTGGAAGAAATTGTCGGCGGACCCGAAGGCCGAAATGTGCGGTTGGCTCAAGGACAAGTACGGTGTGACCTGGCAGATCGTTCCAACGGTCTTGAACGAACTCCTGGCCGACAAGGACCGCAAGAAAGCGGCGCGCGTGCAGGAAGCGTTCTTGAAGATGAAGAAGTTCGACATCGCGGCGCTGAAGGCGGCTCACCGCGGGGGCAAGAGGGGGACAGCAGCATGAGATACGTTCTGACTCTGCTTACGCTCACGACGCTCGCGACGACCGGAGCCACCTCCGCGCGCGCGGCCGACGACTTCGCCGATATCAAGCGCGAGGTCGTCGCGCGCCACGACGAAGCGGTCAAGCGACTCCAGGATTGGATCGCGCTGCCTTCCATCGCGGCGGAGAATCTGAACTCCGCGGAAGGCGCGCAACGCATGGCGGAGCTCGCGACCGAGGCGGGCTTCCAGAAGGTGACGGTCATCTCGACCGACGGCAAGCCCGGCGTCTTCGCCACTCTCGATGCCAAAGCCAAGAAGACGGTCGGGCTTTATTTCATGTACGACGTGAAGCAGTTCGACCCCGCCGAGTGGTCGTCGCCGCCGCTCGAAGCGCGCATCGTGGAGAAGCCCGGGTTCGGCAAGGTGATCATGGGGCGCGGCGCGGTCAATCAGAAGGGACCCGAAGCGGCGTTTCTCGCCGCGCTCCACGCCATTCGCGGCGCCGGCCGCAAGATGCCGGTCAACCTCGTGCTGGTCGCGGAAGGCGAAGAAGAAATCGGCTCGCCGCACATCGGGCAGATCGCTCACCAACCGGACGTCGAGGCGGCGCTGCACAACTGCGTGGGCGTGTTCATGCCGTCGGCGTCGCAAGACCCCGACGGCATCGTGACGGTGAGCTTGGGCGCGAAGGGTGTGGTCGAACTCGAACTCGTGTCGAGCGGGGAGAAGTGGGGGCGCGGACCGGGGAAGGATATTCACTCGTCGCTCAAAGCGATGGTCGACAGCCCCGCGTGGCACCTGATCAAGGCGCTCGACACGTTGGTCTCCGAAGACGGCAACACGATCACGATCGACAATTATCCGAAGCCGCGACCGCTCTCCGATGAGGAGCGCGCGATGATCGCCGAGGCATCGAAGCGCCGCAGCGAAGCCACGGCGATGAAGCAGCTCTCGGTGTCGCACTGGATCGACGACCTGGCGTGGCAGCAGGCGAACGAGCGCCTCGAGTCGCAGCCGACCGTGAACATCCAGGGATTGACGGGCGGCTACATGGGACCGGGAGGCAAGACGATCCTGCCCCACCGCGCGACGGCCAAGATCGATCTGCGCCTGGTTCCCGACATGCGCAAGGATGACGCCGTCGCGGCGCTCAAGGCGCACCTCGCGGCGCACGGATTCGGCGACATCGAAGTCAACGTGACCGGCGGCTACGACCCGACCAGCACGGTGGCTTCGTCGCGGCTCATTCAAGCGCAAGTCGCGGTGCTGAAGCGCGCCGGCATCGACCCGGTGATGTGGCCGCGCAACGCGGGCTCGTACCCCGGCTACGCGTTCACCGGCGAGCCGCTGAAACTCGCGTCCGGTCACTTCGGACTGGGACACGGAAGTGGCGCCCACGCGCCGGACGAGTACTACGTCATCGAATCCACCAACCCCAAGGTGGAAGGATTCGACGGCGCCGTGATGTCGTTCGTGCAGTATCTCTACGAGCTCGCGAAGTAACGCAACTACAGGAGGGAAGCACCGTGGCCGCCAAGAAGTCGAAGAAGCCGGTGAGAAGCAAGAAGAAGACTGCCGCCAAGTCGCGCACGCGCACCTCGCGCAGCTCGGCGGATTGGCGCGAGGAGACGCTGGCTCGCATGCGCGCGCTGATCCAGGACGCCGACCCCCAGATGGTCGAGGAAGTGAAATGGAGGAAGCCGTCGAATCCGGGCGGGGTTCCCGTGTGGTCGCACGGCGGGATCGTGTGCACGGGCGAAATCTACAAGAACGCCGTCAAGCTCACGTTCGCGCGCGGCGCGAGCCTCCCGGATCCGTCGCGTCTCTTCAACGCGAGCCTCGAAGCCGGCACGCGCCGGGCCATCGATATCAAGGAAGGCGAGACCATCGACGCGCGCGCGTTCAAGAATCTCATCAAGATTGCGGTGGCGCAGAATGCGGCGAAAAAGCGCTAGCGCCGCCAAGGCGAGGGCGAAGGTCAAGCGCGCCAAGCCCCGCGCGAAGAAGGTCGTGTACTTGTCGGGGGGCAATCCGCAAATCGCCAAGGGCGACGGCGACGCGCCCGTGCAGGCGTACATCGCCGCGATGCCGGAATGGAAGCGCGAGGTCGGGAAGCGCCTCGACGCCATCATCGTGCGCAACGTCCCCCGCGTGCAGAAAGCGGTGAAGTGGAACTCGCCGTTCTACGGCGT
>CAZLLI010000087.1:0-11337 GCA_964560355.1 uncultured bacterium
ACCTCCCTGGAATCGGGCCACGTCGTCGCCACCGACGGGCTCTTGCACGACTGGATGTGCGACGGCATCGCGGCGGTGTTTCCGCGCGACGGCAACTACGCGCGCGCATGAAGCAGCCCCGCTCCATCTTCACGCGCGATCTCGGGATCGTCCTCGGCGTGGCCCTGGTCGTACGCCTGGTGTACTTCTTCATCAATTGGCGCACCAACCCCGCCTTCGACTTCCTCATCATGGACTCGTTGCACATCGACGAGTGGGCGCGCGCGATCGCGGCCGGACACCCGGGCGACGCGGTCTACTTCCGCGGACCGCTGGTGCCGTATTTGTTCGCGCTGGTGCACAAGATGGGCGGCGGCATCGCGGGCGTCGTGCTGCTCAATCACGTGGCGGGCACGCTGACGTGCGGGTTGGTGTGGCTCCTCGCGCGCGAGTACTTCGGGCGCGCGGTCGCGCTGACCGCCGGACTCCTCGCCGCGCTGTACTGGCCCTTGGTCTACTTCGAGGGCGAAGTCCTGATCGAGCCCGTGTTCATCACGCTGACGGTGCTGTCGCTGTGGCGGCTCGCGCGCGCGGCGGCGTCGCCGACGCTCGCGCGCGTCGCGGTTGCGGGCGCGTGCGTTGGACTCGCGGCACTCGCGCGCCCGACCATCCTCGTACTCCTGCCGGCGCTCCCCTTCGTGTTCGCGGCGGGAGAAAGGCGCGCGTCAGCGCGCTCGTGGCTGCGTCCATCGCTGGTCGCGATCGCGGCGTGCGCCGTGGTCTTGATTCCGTCGACGGTTCACAATTATCGCGCGGGTCGCGCGATCGTCCCCGTCGCCTGGTCGGGCGGGTTGAACTTCTACATCGGTAACAACTCGGAGGCCGACGGGCGCAGCGCGATGATTCCGGGCGCCACGACGCCGTGGATGGGCGGCGACGCCGAAGCGCTCGCGATCGCGTCGCAGCAGGCGGGCGATTCGCTCACCGCCGCGCAGGCTTCGCGCTTCTATCGCGGGCGCGCGCTCGACTTCATCGCCGCGCAGCCCGCTGCGGCGGCGAAGCTCGTCGCGAAGAAGCTCTACATGTTCTGGGAAGGACCGGAACGGTCGAACGAGAAGTACATCTACTTCTTCTGGGACGAATTCGGGTTGGGGCGCGTGCCCATGCCGGGCTTTTGGTTGGTGTCGCCGCTCGCGCTCGCGGGCATGATTCGACTGTGGCCGCGGCGCCGCGAGCTCGCGCTCTTGTACCTGTTCGTGCTCGCGTACATGGTCGGCGTGGTCGCGTTCTTCGTGGTCGCGCGCTATCGGTTACCGGTGGTGCCGGTCTTGATCGTGTTCGCGGCGTGGAGCGCGGTCGAGATCGGGAGCGCGTGGCGCGCGCGCCGCGCCGCGTGGCCGCTCGTCGCCTTGGTGGCGGCACTCTTCGTCGCGGTGAACGCGAGTTATCCCGACTTCCTGCGCCGGCGCCCGACCCACGTCGCGATCTCGCACTACACGCTGGCGGGCGCCTACAGCGAGCGCGGCGACCAAGACCACGCCATGGTCGAGCTGATGGAAGCGCACGACGCGTTCCTGCGCGCGCCGTCGCGCTATTACGCCGGCGTCGCGCAGGACATCTACTTCAAGCTCGGCACGATGCTGTTCGAGCGCGACCGCTGCGCGGAGGCGATCAAGGTGCTGGGTCAAATCGAGTCCAACGACGCGCGCGCGCACCGGGCGCGCTTCATGTTCGCGTCGTGCTGCGAAAAGACCGGCCGCTTCCAAGAGGCGGGGAAGGCGTACGAGCTCCTGCTCAAGGTCGAACCCGACAACGTCGAGGCGCTGGAAGGATTCATCCGCTGCCTGGAAGCGACGGGTCGCTGGGACGACGCCGCCGAAGCGCGCAAGCGCCTGCCCGACAAGTAATTCGACGTCGACGTCGCCCCTCTCGCCGGCTTGACCGCGGCCGCCTCGGCTGCTAGCATGCAGGCCTTCCGTCGTTCGTCCACCACGCCCCAGGAGGAGGTCCCGTGGGCTCCCGCTTCGCCACCATCGCGCTCGCCGTCGCCGTCGCGCTGGCCGGGTGGTTCATCGGCAACGGCTTCGTGCGCGGACGCACCGCCGACCGCTTCGTGTCGGTGAAGGGCGTCTCCGAACGCGACGTCACCGCCACCATGGCGCTGTGGCCGCTGCGCTTCGTGTCGACCGACGACAACCTCGCGCGCGCGCAGCAGAAGTTCGACGAAAGCAAGCAGGCGGTAATCGCGTTCCTGGGTAAGCACGCGATCGACGCGAGCAGCGTCGAGCTGCAGGGCTTCGACGTGACCGACGTGCTCGCCAATCCCTATCGCGGCGACGGCACCGTCACCAGCCGCTACATCATCAGCGGAACCCTCATGGTGCGCGTCGACGACCCCACGCTGGTGCAGAAGGCGAGCCAGGACTTGGGGTCCCTGGTGCAGTCGGGGGTGGTGTTCTCGTCGCAGGGCGGCTACGGCGGCGGTCCGACCTTCCTCTTCACCAAGCTCAACGACTTCAAGCCCGAGATGATCGCCGAAGCGACCGCGAGCGCGCGCGAGGCGGCCGCGCAATTCGCGAAGGACTCGGGCAGCCGCCTCGGCGGTATTCGCACCGCCAGCCAGGGTGTGTTTCAGATCTTGCCGCGCGACCGCGCGCCCGGCGTGATGGAAGAATCCCAACTCAACAAGACCGTGCGCGTCGTGACCACCGTCGAGTACGCGCTCGAAGATTGACGTTTCAAACCAAGGAGAGTCGTTCGTGAAGAAACTCATCGTCGTGTTGTTCGCCGTGTCGACGGTCGTAATGGCTTCGAGCGCGCGCGCGGCCCATTGGCACCTGGGCGCGATCGGCGGCATCAACTGGGCCGACATCACCGAGGTCGACGAGACGTCGATGAAGCCCGGCTTCTCGGGCGGCGCCTTCGTCGGGGCCGACTTCACACCCAGCGTGACCGCCCGCGTCGAGATCCTCTATACGCAGAAGGGAACCGATCGCAACGAGAACCCCGAGTTCAGCGGCCAGGACACCACCGTCAAGCTCGACTACGTCGAATTCCCGATCCTGCTCGTGTTCGATCTCAACAACTCGGAGTCGAGCGAGTTCAGCCTCATCGCCGGGCCGTCGTTCGGCTACAACGTGGTGGCGGAGGAAGAGCTCGAAGACGGGTCGATCGCGGACTACTCGGACGACGTCAACACGTTCGAGGCGAGCGTCGTGGTGGGCGCGGAGTTCGAGAAGATCCAGGAGTCGATGTCGTTCTTCGTCGACACGCGCATCACGCTGGGCCTGACCGGCATCCTCGACAACGCCGCCAGCGCCTACGACGGTGTGAAGAACATCGGCTTCGGCGTGCTGGTGGGCCTCAAGTTCCCGGTCGGCGCGCAGAAGTAGGAGGCGACCATGAAGCTGGTGGCGATGTGTGTGTGCGCGGCGCTGGTTACGGGCGCGATCGACGACGCCGGTGCGCGCGCGATGTACGGGGGAGTGAAGGGCGGGGTCAACAAGGCCGACGTGGTCGGTGACGACGCCGACGATCTCGATCGCAAGAACGGATTCATCGGCGGCGCCTTCTTCGGCGTCGACTTCACCGACGACTTCGGCATGCGCGTCGACGGACTCTACGTGCAGAAGGGCGCCGAGGGCCGCTTCACCGCGTCCGGCGACAGCGTCGCGAGCGACGTCACGCTGTCGCTCGACTACCTCGAGTTCCCGGTGCTGTTCCTGGTCGGCTTTCCGACCGGCGAAAAGTGGGCGGTGAACCTGTTCGCGGGCCCGACCTTCGGTTTCAACCTCTCGGCCCAGGTCGACGTGGAGGGCGAAGGCACCTCCGACATCGAGAACGCGCAGACGTTCGAGTTCGGCGCGACCTTCGGCGGGGGCGTCGAGTACAAGCTGGAGTCGATGTCGCTCATCGGCGACTTCCGGTACGCCCTGGGCGCGACGAGCATCTCGGACGACTTCGACGGCAAGAACACCGGGGTCGCCTTCATGTTCGGGGTGAAGTTCCCGCTGGGAGAGAGGTAGACCGGCCGACCGAAGATCACCTGAAACCCCAATCCCTCTATAGCGTATTATGGCCAGTCCAATCGATACCGGGTCCCACTGCCCGGGTCACACAAACTGGGACGGCCCGGTATCCCCACTTACCCCGGTCCGGCGGGTAAGCTCCTGAAGCAAAGTAGGTTCCTAGCATGAGATCGACCCCACGGTTTCGTCGTACATGGATCGCGCCCGCTCTGGTAATCGCCGCCGCGGCGGCGCTGGGCGCGTGCGGCAAGGGCGGAGGGGCGAGCCAGGCGCAGGGCGCCGGCGGCCCGGGCGGGGCGCCGGGCGGCGCGGCACCCAAGCAGCCGCCCGTCCCGGTCGCGGTCGCCGCGGCCGCGACCGGCAGCATCGCCAGCTACTACACGGCCACGGCCACCCTCGCCGCCGACAAGGAAGCCGAGATCATGTCGCGCGTGTCGGGCGTCGTCGAGAAGCTGTTGTGCGAAGAGGGCGACATCGTCGCCGAAGGCGCCGAGCTCCTCCTCATCGACAACGACGAGTACCAATACCGCCTCGAACAAGCCGAAGCCGCGCACAAAGACCTCGAAGCGCGCATGGCGCGCATGCAGACCATGCGCTCGCAGGACCTGGTCTCGGCGGAGGAGTACGACAAGGTCGTCAACGACCTCGCCGCCGCCAAGGCCGCCGAAGGAATGGCGCGCCTGAATCTCTCGTACACGCGCGTCACCGCTCCGTTCTCGGGTCGCGTCGTCACGCGCAGCGTCGACCCCGGCCAGACCGTCAACGTCGGCACGCAGCTCTTCGTGCTGTCCGACTTCAAGCCGCTCCTCGCGCGCGTGCACGTTCCGTCGAAGGAGTTCAACAAGCTCAAGCCCGACCAGCCGGTCGACCTGGTGCTCGAGAGCAGCGGCACCAAGCTCAAGGGCCGCATCCGCCTCGTGAGCCCGATCATCGACCCCTCGAGCGGCACCATCAAGGTGACGGTCGAGATCAACGAGTATCCCGCCGGCGTGCGCCCCGGCGACTTCGCGCAGGTCAGCATCGTCACCGAACGGCGCAACAACTCGACGCTGGTGCCGAAGATCGCGGTCGTCAACGACCGCGGCGAGCAGATCGTGTACATCTCGCAGGCCGACACCACCGCCGAGCGGCGCGTGGTCGAGCTCGGCTTCCAGGACGACCAGAACGCGGAGATCATTTCGGGCGTCGCGGTGGGCGATCGCGTGGTCGTGAAGGGACAGCGCTCGCTCAAGCACGGCGCCGCGATCAAGGTCTTGGACGAAAACGCCGCCCAAGCGGCGGGCGACACCGCCTCCGGCAGCGCGGGCGACTCGTAGGCGCATGCGCGAGTTCATCGCACTGGCGGTCCGGCGTCGCGTCACGGTGGTGATGACCGCCCTCGCGGTCGCCGCGTTCGGCGTGGTCGGTTACAACCGTCTCCCGCTCGAGCTCTTCCCCGACATCTCGTATCCCTCGGTCACCATCCAGACCGACTTCCCCGACACCGCGCCGCAAGAGGTCGAGAACCTCGTCACGCGCCCGGTCGAAGAAGCGGTCGGCGTGCTGCGCGGACTAAAGTCGATCCACTCGGTGTCGCGCTCGGGCGTTTCCGAAGTGACGCTCGAGTTCGATTGGGACTCCGACATGGACCTCTTGTCGATGGAGGTGCGCGAGAAGCTCGACCGCCTCGTGCTCCCGACCGAAGCGGAAGAACCGATCGTGCTGCGCTTCGACCCCTCGCTCGACCCCATCATGCGCATCGCGCTCTCCGGTTCCGGCGAGCTCAACGAGATGCGCAATCTCGCCGACCGCAAGATCAAGCTCGACCTGGAGACCATCAAGGGCGTGGCGTCGGCGCAGGTCAAGGGCGGGCTCGAGGACGAGATCCACATCGACGTCGACCAGGAACGCCTGGCCGCGCTCGGCATTCCCATCGACGACGTGCGCCGCGTGATCGGCGTGTCCAACGTCAACCTGCCGGGCGGGTCGCTGCGCGGCAGCGACATGCAGTTCCTGATCCGCACGCTCAACGAGTTCGACACCGTCGACGAGATCGGCGACGTCATCGTGGCCGAGCGCGACGGCGCCGCCGTGCGCCTGCGCGACGTCGCCACCGTGCGCATGGGCTCCAAGGAGCGCGAAGAAATCACGCGCGTCGACGGCAAGGAGTGCATCGAGATCGCGGCTTTCAAGGAGGGCGACGCCAACACGGTGACGGTCGCGCGCCTCCTGCGCGAGCGCGTCGACCAGTGGAACAAGAAGCTCCCGGAAGGGGAGAAGCTCTCGGTCCTGTTCGACCAGTCGCACTTCATCGAGCAGTCGATCGACGAAGTGCGCAGCTCGGCCTTGATCGGGGGTCTGCTCTCGATCGTCGTGTTATATCTGTTCCTGCGCGAGATGCGCAGCACCATCATCGTCGCGATGACGATCCCGCTCGCGGTGGTGGCGACGTTCCTGTTCATGTACCAGCTGGGCATCTCGCTCAACGTCATGTCGCTCGGCGGGCTGTCGCTCTCGATCGGCATGATGCTCGACAACTCGATCGTGGTGCTGGAGTCGATCTATCGCAAGCGCAAGCTCGGCGTCCCGCTCGCGCGCGCGGCGGTCGACGGCACCGACGAAGTCGCGGCCGCGGTGGCGGCGTCCACCCTGACCAGCGTGGCCGTGTTCCTGCCCATCGTGTTCGTCGAAGGGATCGCGGGGCAGTTGTTCCGCGACCAGGCGGTGACGGTCAGCATCGGCCAGTTCGCCGCGCTCGCAGTCGGCATCACGGTGATCCCGATGCTGAGCGCGCTCGGAGCGCGCGTGCGCAAGGTCGACGTCGCCGGTGTGAGCACCGACACCATGGACGTCGACGACGAGGACGTCACCAGCGCGCTGTCACTGGGCCGCTTCTCGCGCTTCTACGACGCTTTCGTGCGCGGTGCCATCGCGCGCAAGAAGACCACGGTGGCGGTGGCGCTCGCGTTGTTCGCGGCCTCCATCGCCGCGATCCCGCTCCTGGGGCGCGAATTGATCCCGTCGCTCACCGAAGGCGAATTCTTCTTCGAGGTGACGTTGCCGCAGGGTTCGTCGCTCGCGGCCACCAACCGCGTGATGGAAGACCTCGAAGCCGCCGCCGCCGCCGACCCGCGCATCGAGCAGAGCTACGCGCGCGTGGGCAGCCGCTTGGTGGCGGGCGGCGTGTCGCTCAACACGGTGGGCGAGCACTTCGGACAGATCAACGTGGTCTTGAAGAACAAGACCGACGACCGCGTCGAAGCGGCCGCGATCGAAAATTTGCGCCAGCACTTCGCGTCCATCCCCGACGTCGCCGCGCAATTCGGGCGCCCCTCGTACTTCAGCGTCAAGACTCCGGTCGAAGTGATCCTGTACGGCGAAGACTTGGAAGGTTTGCGCGACTACTCGCTCGACCTCTCGCGCGAGCTCGCGACGGTGCCGGGCCTGGTCGACGTGCGCTCGTCGCTGGAGGCGGGGAACCCGGAATTGCACGTCGTGTTCGACCGCGACCAGCTGGCGGCGCTCAATCTCGACCTCGGCACCATGTCGTCGACGCTGCAGAGCCGCGTGCAGGGTGTCGTGCCCACGCGCTTCAAGGAATCCGACCGCCAGATCGACGTGCGCGTGCGCAACCAAGAGTCCGACCGCGCGTCGATCGAAGACGTGCGCAACTTGGTGCTGCCGGGGCCGAATGGCGCGCCCATTCGCCTGGTCTCGATCGCCGACGTCTCCATGGACGAAGGCCCGGCCGAGATCCACCGCTTGCAGCAGCAGCGCGCCGCGGTGGTGAGCGCGAATTTGAAGGGCCGCAGCCTCGGCGCCGTGGTCGACGACATCAGCAGCCTGCTCGGCAAGAATCCACCGCCGGGCGGCATCAGCGCGGAGCTGGGCGGGCAGAACGCCGAAATGGCGACGTCGTTCAAGAGCCTTCGCTTCGCGATGCTGCTCGCGATCTTCCTGGTTTATCTCGTGATGGCGGCCACCTTCGAGTCGTTCATCCATCCCTTCATCGTGCTGTTCGCCGTGCCGCTCGCCATCATCGGCGTCGTGCTCGGGTTGCTCGTCACCGGCACCGACGTGTCGGTGATGGTGCTGATCGGCATCATCTTGCTGGTGGGCGTCGTGGTGAACAACGCCATCGTCCTCATCGACGCGGTGAATCGTCTGCGCCGCGCCGGTTTGGAAAAGACCGACGCCGTCATTCGTGCCGGCCACATCCGCCTGCGTCCCATCTTGATGACGACGCTGACGTCGGTGCTGGGCCTCTTGCCGATGGCGATCTCGTGGGGCGAGGGCGCCGAGTTGCGCGCGCCGCTCGCGATCACGGTCTTGTTCGGGCTTTCGGTGTGCACGTTGCTCACCCTAATCGTGATTCCCGCGATCTACGTGTGGGTTCCTTCGCGCGTGACGGTGGAAGCGCCCGTCGCGCCTGCAGTCGCTAAGTAATCGTAGGCAGGTGTGACATGACACTCCCGGAAATTGCCATCAAGCGTCACGTGACGATGCTCATGATTCTCGTGAGCCTGGTTGTGCTCGGGCTGGTCGCGGTGTTTCGACTCCCGCTCGCGTTCATGCCCGACTTCGACAACCCGATGCTGTTCGTGCAGCTCCCGTACGACAACGCGTCGCCCGCGCAGGTGGAGCGGCTGGTCGTGCGCCCGGTCGAAGAGGCGGTCGGCTCGGTGAGCGGCTTGAAGAACATGTGGTCGAACATCAACGACCGCGGCGGCACCATCGGGCTCGAATTCGACTGGTCGCAGAACATGAAAGTCGCGCGCACCGAGGTGTGGGAGAAGATCGACCGCATCCGCCGCGACCTCCCCGACGACATCGGCGACATCATGGTGTCGAACAACTGGGACGCGCGCGAGTCCGACATGCCCATCATCGAAGGGCGGCTGTCGTCGAAGAAGGACCTCTCGGAGAGTTACGACCTGCTCGAGCGCCGCATCGTGAAGCCGCTCGAGCGCATCCCCGGCGTCGCGCACGTGCGCCTGGACGGCGTCAACCCGCGCGAAGTTCGCATCAACCTCGACCTCGCCAAGGTGGAAGCGCACGGCGTCGACGTGCGCGCGGTGATCGGCAAGCTGCGCAGCAGCAACTTCGACCAGTCGCTCGGCAAGGTGACCGAGGGAGACCAGCGCTGGTCGTTGCGCATGGTGGGCACCTTCGACGACATCCCCGCCCTCGAGAACTTTCCCATCAACGACAAGGGGCTGCGCCTCAAGGACATCGCGGAAGTTCGCTACGAAGAGCCGCCGCTCGAGTACGGGCGCCACTTGGACGGCGACTTCGCCATCGGCGTCACCATCGCGCAAGAGTCGAAGGCCAACACGGTGGAAGTGTGCGACGCGGTCCAGAAGCGCATCGCCGAGATGGACCAGGACCCCGAGCTCGAAGGCGTCAACTTCCTGACCTGGTTCTCGCAGGGCGCCGAGATCAAGAAGACGCTCAAGGACCTCACCTTCACCGGCATCTTCGGGGCCATCCTGGCCGCGTTCGTGCTGTTCGCGTTCTTGCGCCGCGTGTCCACGACGATGGTGTCGGTGGCGTGCATCCCGTTTTCGTTGGTGGTCGCGTGCGGCTTCGTGTGGGCGCGCGGCGGGTCGATGAACACGCTGGTGCTCTTGGGCCTCATCGTCGCCATCGGCATGCTGGTCGACAACGCGGTGGTGGTGATGGAGAACATCTTCCGCCACCAAGAGCAAGGCGAGGACCCCAAGACCGCCACCGAGCGCGGCGCCGCCGAAGTGTCGATCGCCGTGATCACGGGCACGCTGACTTCGGTGATCGTGTTCCTGCCGCTCATTTTCAACAAGCCGAGCGAGATGAACGTCTATCTGAAAGAGCTCGGCATCGCGGTGTGCCTGGTGATCCTGGTCTCGCTCTTCATCAGCCAGACACTGATTCCGCTGGCGACGTCGTGGTTCATTCGCTCGCGGCCCAAGCCCAAGTCGAAGGGGATGCTCAAGACCGAGTCGATCTACGAGCGCATGCTCGTGTTCAACCTGAAGCACCGCTGGCTGGCGCCGGTCTTGATGGTGGGGACGCTCGCCTCGGCGTGGATTCCGTTCCAGAAGGTGGAGAAGAACTTCGATACCAACGAGAGCGAATTGTTCGTGCAGGTGAACTACAACCCCAGCGAGAGCATCAGCCTCGAGCGCAAGGAAGAGCTCGTCAACCTGGTCGAGAAGAAGCTCGAGCCGCACCGCGGAGAATTGATGGCGCGCTCGATCTACAGTTTCTGGAGCGACGACTGGTCGATGACGCGCATCTATTTGAAGGAAGGCGAGGCCAACGAGGAGAACATCGCCGCGGTGCGCGCGAAGTTGCGCGATCTTCTCCCGGAGATTCCGGGCGTCAAGATCGAGGTGCAGGAGAACGGCCAGTTCTGGCGCCAGGACCGCGGCAAGCGCGTCGCGCTGCAACTGGTGGGCGAAGACTCCGAAGTGCTGGCGACGCTCGCCGAAGACGCGCGCGTGCGCATGGAGGACATCCCGGGCCTGGTCGACGTGTTCTCGGGCAGCGAGCAGCGCCAGCAGGAGATCCACGTCGAACTGGACCGCGAGATGGCTTCGCGCATGGGCGTCACCGCGATGCAGCCGGCCGAAGTGGTCGGGCTCACCTTCCGCGGCCAGCGCTTGCAGCGCTTCCGCACCCCCGACGGCGAGCGCGAGATGCGCGTCACCCTCGACGAGAAGGAAAACGAAACCGTCTCGCAGCTGCGCAATCTCCCGATTTGGACCGTCGAAGGCGAGAAGATTCCGCTCGCGTCGCTCGCGACCTTCGAAGAGAAGCCGGGCGAGCAGTGGATCAACCGCGACAACCGCCTCACCAGCGTGTGGGTGGGCGCGCGCTTCGAAGAGGGAACGCGCGAGGATTACATCCCGCTCGTCACCGCGGCCATGAACGGGATCGACTTCCCGTACGGCTACTCGTGGACGTTCGGTCGCTGGGAAGAACGCCGCAAGGAGAACGCGCAGGAGTTCCTCACGAACTTGTATCTCGCGCTGCTCCTCATCTTCGCGGTGATGGCGTCGCTGTTCGAGTCGGCGCGGCAGGCGTGGACGCTCCTGCTCTCGCTCCCGTTCGCGCTCGCGGGCGCGTTCTGGACCTTGTACCTAACGGGGACCGACTTCGACCAACCGGCCGCGGTGGGACTGCTCTTGCTGATCGGCACGGTCGTGAACAACGGCATCGTCATGCTCGCACACGTCAATCACTACCGTAACGAAGGCATGCCGCGCTACGACGCCATGCTGCGCGGGTGTCGCGAGCGCTTGCGCCCCGTCATCATGACCGCGCTCACCACGCTGGTGTCGCTGGTGCCGATGGTGGTGCAGAAGCCGTC
>CAZLLI010000088.1:0-1614 GCA_964560355.1 uncultured bacterium
GCCCGCGCTGTACGCGTCGACGCCGCCGTGCATGCGCGCGAACGCCTCCGCCATCTGGCTCCGACACGAGTGCTCGACGCACACGAACAGCACGCGCATGCGGGGAGAATAATTCGTCGCGCGTGAAGCCGCAATAGGGCTAGAATGCCCACCGTGCAGATGCTCCTCCTCAAAGACATCGTGGTCATGTTCGGCCTCGCGGTCGCGGTGGCCCTCGCGTGCCATCGGCTCAAGATTCCCACCGTGGTCGGGTTCATTCTCACCGGCGTGATCGCGGGACCGCACGGGCTCGGGCTCACCACCGAAATCGACGCCGTCGAGATGCTGGCCGAGATCGGCGTCATCTTTCTCTTGTTCACCATCGGGCTCGAGTTCTCCATCGCGTCCATCGCGCATGTGAAGCGGCTCTTCTTCGTCGCGGGCCCGCTGCAAGTGGTGGGGACCGCGGTGGTGGCGGCGGCGCTGTGCCGCACGGCCGGCGTCGCGACCGAGCAATCGATCCTGTTCGGCATGATGCTGTCGCTCTCGAGCACCGCCATCATCTTGCGCCTGTTGCAGGAGCGCGCCGAGCTCACTAGCCCGCACGGCAAGGGCACCATGGCGATCCTCATCTTCCAGGACATCGCCTTCGTGCCCATGATGCTCGCGATTCCATTTCTCGCCGGCGTCAATTCCGGTAACGCGTGGCGCGAAGTCGGCCTGCTGGTCCTCAAGGTGATCGTGATCTGGCTCGTGATCGGTCTGGCCGCGCCGCGCCTGGTGCCGAAAGTACTCACGCGCATCGCCCGTACGCACAGCAACGAGCTCTTTCTGCTCTCGATCGGCGTACTGTGCTTCTTCGTCGCCTTTCTTACCTCGCTCGCGGGGCTCTCGCTCGCGCTGGGCGCGTTCCTCGCCGGACTCATTCTCTCCGATTCCGAGCACAGCCACCGCGCGCTCGAGAACGTGCTCCCGTTTCGCGACGTCTTCTCCAGCTTCTTCTTCGTATCGATGGGCATGCTGCTCGACGCCGGCTACGTGATCGACCACCTGCCCGCCGTGCTCGCCGCGACGCTGGCCGTGATGGCGCTCAAGGCCGTCGTCACCTCCGGCGTCATGCTGTCGATCGGACTGCCGTACCGCGTGTCGGCCATGACCGGGCTGTCGCTCGCGCAGGCCGGCGAGTTTTCGCTCCTCTTGTTGAGCGCGGCGCTGGCTGCGTCGGTGGTCGACGAGGGCGCGTACCAGTTCGTCCTCGCCGTGTGTCTGTTCTCGATGGCGGCGGCCCCCTTCGTCGTCACCGCCGCCGCCAAGATGGCCGATGCCGGCGCGCGCATGCCGCTCCCCGTCAAGGTTCGCGAGGGTCGTTATTTCGTCACCGACGACGCCGACGACAAGATGCGCGATCATATCGTCATCGTCGGCTACGGCGTCATCGGCGCCATGGTCGGCCACTCCGCCAAGCTGTGCGACATTCCCTACGAAGTCATCGAGATCAGCTACGACATCGTGCAGGAGCAGCGTGAGCGCGGCGTCCCCATCTTCTTCGGCGACGCCACCCAGGAAGCTTCTCTTCTCAAGGCCAACATCAAGGACGCGCGCGTGTGCGTCGTCGCCATCCCCGACGCCACCGGC
>CAZLLI010000088.1:1714-11295 GCA_964560355.1 uncultured bacterium
CCCGACGCCAACCAAGGCCCGCTCCTCGGCATCTTCATCACCGGCCCTCTCGGCTTCGTGTTCGGACTCGGCTGGGGCGTCTTCCGCGAAACTCAACGCGCCGCACGCGAGAAGAAGGACGCGACGAAGCGTTAGCTTGTATACGCGCGCCTTGACGCTGCCCGCGCGCAGCACTAGAATCGTTCCATCCCGGCCGCTCAGCATTGCACGCGTTCTCCGCGGAGGCCCCCGCCGTGCCACCAATCCATCGCCTCGCCCCACTCGCGAGCATCGTTCTCCTGTTTGCGCAACCCACTCTCGCCATCGTCCGCCACGTTCCTGGCGACTATCCGACCATCCAAGCCGCCATCGACGCCGCTGTCGTCGGCGACATTGTCGAGGTCGCGTGCGGGACGTATCAGACGCCCGAGATCATTATGAAGTCCGGTATTGCACTGCGCAGCGCGGCGGGGCAGGCGGATTGTGTGTCAGTCGAACCAGTTCCAGGTGCAGAATCTCAAAGACTGCTTCGATGTGTCGCCGACGGAAGCACATCAATCGAAGGAATCACGTTTCGCTACGCGCGTGATGCGGGAGGTGGCCCGATCTATTTTGAGGGCGCCCCTCACATTCGTCGATGCAGCTTCCATAACAACAGTGGAAGGTATCTTCTAGAACGCAGCGCTGCGGCAGCGCAGGGCGTTAGTTGCAGCATTGCTGGTGGCGCTGTGGCGTTCTTCAATTCAAGCGCCACGGTAGAAGATTGTGAATTCTTCCAAAACTACTCGAATCAAGGGGGCGTCTCCAACTGCGGAGCAACGACATTCCTGCAGTGTACATTTTCGGGGTGCGCCAGTGAATGGAATGGCGGAGGCGTTACAACTACGGGAGGGTATTTTCAAGATTGCGCTTTCCGCGGCAATCATGCGTACGCAGGTGGAGGAGGCGCAGACGCAAGTGACGCGTCGTTCGAATCCTGTACATTCGACGACAACGACGCGAATATGGGAGGTGGTGCGGCACTAGTGTCCGGCTGTTCATTCAATAACTGTGTCTTTAGCCGTAACAGCACCGGAGCCTTCGCGGGGCAGTTGAGCCTGTCGGGTGGTGGGGCTATCGAGATCTTTGGCAGCGGGCCTCCGACGCTGATCTCGGGCTGTACGTTCTTCGGCAACGATGCCAGCGCGCCGCGCTTATCGAACGCGTCGATGATGGTGAGCAACGTTCATGGCTCGGCTCTCATGACTACATCGAATGCACAAACAACTATTGTTGGTAGCGTGTTTGCGTCCAACACTGGGAGCGAGGCCGTCCACGCCGAGCTTGAGACGAGTATCAGCTTCTCTTGTACAGACATCTTTGGCAATCCGGCCGGCGATTGGGTTGGCTCTATCGCGAGTCAACTCGGGTTGAACGGGAACATCTCCGTCGATCCGATCTTCTGCGATGCGCAAAATAGGGACTTTCATCTGTCGTCGTTGTCGCCGTGTCTATATGCGGAGTGTGGTGTGATGGGCGCGCTGGGGCAGGGGTGCTTCGATGACAGGCCGGCGTTGTTCAGCGTGAAGGATGTGGGGAACGATCAGGGGCGGCAGGTGCGGTTGACGTGGCAGCGTTCGGATAATGATTCGCCGACGGCGAATCCGTTTGTGGTGGGATACGCGGTGTATCGGAAGAGGGATCAGTTCGCGAAGGAGCCGCTGGGACCGCAGACGGCGCGGGGTGACGGCGTGGCGATATTGGGATGGGATTACTTGGGCACGGTGCCGTCGCGGGGAGATTCGGTCTACGAGACGGTCGCGCCGACGTTGTGCGATTCGACGATCACAGACGGGCAGTGTGTCTCGACGTTCTTCATTTCGGCGATGACGTCGAATCCGTTCGTCTATTGGGATTCGCCGCCGCACGACGGCTATTCGAAAGACAATCTGGCGCCGCCGACACCGACGGGGTTCGCGATCGCGTACAACACGGGCGACGGCAACCATCTGGTGTGGGACGCGGTCGCGGCGGCGGACTTCGCGGGTTTCCGGGTCTATCGGAGCGGTTCGTTGGTCGGGTCGACGACGCAGACGTCGTGGACGGATCCGGACGTCGACGGATGGAGTGTTCTCTATGAAGTGACGTCGTTCGACTTGGCAGGCAACGAGAGCGCACCGGCAACGGGCGGAACGACGACAGCGGTCCCGTTGCTCACATCGCAGCGATTGGAATTGCTCCCGAACATTCCGAACCCATTCAACCCGACGACGGAGATTCGCTTCACGACGCCCATGGAAGGGTCGGTGCGCATCGCGATCTACGACGCGCGCGGGAGCCTGGTGCGAGTTCTTGTCGACAAAGCGTTCCCGGCAGGGCATCATGACGCGGTCTGGGACGGTCGTGACGGGAAGGGTGCGACAGTGAGCTCGGGCGTCTATCTGGTTCGGCTCGAACAACGCTCCGACTTCCGCACGCGCAAGATCGTCCTGATCAAATAGTCGCGCGGCTCCGCGCGATATCCAGGAAGATACCAAGGAGGACGCATGCAGTCCGTCGACACGAAGTCGCTGCCGGAGAACGCGTACAAGCCTCTCGCGCCGGGCGAAGTCTACCAGCCGATCGTTCCCGCGAGCGCGAGTATTCCGGAGGTCACGTTCCGCAGTGTATTCTGGGGAACGCTGTTCTGCGTCATCTTCACGATTGCGTCGGTGTATTCGGGGATGAAGGTGGGGCAGGTGATGGAGGCGGCGATTCCGATTTCGATTCTGGCGATCGGGCTGGCGCGCATCTACCCGCGGCGCTCGACGATTCTGGAAAACGTCATCATCACGGGGATCGGCGGGGTGTCGGGGTCGGTGGTGGCGGGCGCGATCTTCACGATTCCCGCACTCTACATCTTGAAGCTCGACCCGCATCCGTTGCAGACGACCTTCATCTGCCTCGCGGGCGGGTGCCTGGGCGTCCTCTTCCTGATTCCGCTGCGCCGCTACTTCGTGCGCGACATGCACGGGCAGTACCCGTATCCGGAAGCGACGGCGATCACGGAGGTGCTGGTGACGGGCGAAAAGGGCGGTTCGCAGGCGAAGCTGCTCCTGCAAGCGACGTTCATCTCGGGCATCTACGACTTTTTCGTGACGACGTACCAAGTGTGGGCGGAGGTGATCAACTTCCGCTTCATTCCGGTGGTGGAAAAAGTGGCGACGCGCGCCAAGGTGGTGTTCCAGTTCGACGCGGTGGCGTTCATTCTGGGACTGGGCTACGTGATGGGCTTGCGCTCGTCGATGATTCTGTGCGCGGGCGGCGTGTTGTCGAACTTCGTGTTGGTGCCGGCGATCTGGATGATCGGGCGCCACCTTCCGGCCGACGTGATCGTCGCGCCGGGCGCGATCCCGATCGGCGACATGACGGCCGACCAAATCTTCCGCTCCTACGTGCGCTTCGTGGGCGTGGGTGCCATCGCGACGGCGGGCATCTTCGCGATCGTGAAGTCGCTGCGCGTGGTGGCGGGCTCGTTCGGGGTGGCGATGCGCGCGTTTCGCGGCGGCGAGGGCGCGGCGCTGGAGCGCACGGACCGTGATATCTCGGTGATGTCGATCTTGATCGGCGTCATCGTCAGCGCGATCGGCGTCGCGGTGTTGTTCGCGACGCTGGGAACGTCGCCCTTGGTAGTCGCGATCGGTCTCGTGGTCGCGATCTTCTTCTCGTTCTTCTTCACCTCGGTGGCGGCGTTGTGCATCGCGACCACCGCGCGCAATCCAGTCTCGGGCATGACCATGCTCACCATCATCGTGTCGTCGGTGGTGCTGCTGCAGTTCGGGCTCTCGGGCTCGACGGGCATGTTCTTCGTGATGATGATCGCGGGCATGGTGTGCACGGCGCTCTCGGTGTCGGGGCAAACCATCACCGACCTGAAGACGGGGTACTGGCTGGGGTCGACGCCGCTCCGCCAGGAGCGCGTGAAGTTCGTGGGCGTGATCGCGTCGGCGGTGGCGGCCGCACTCACCATCGCGGTGCTCTCGCGGGTGTATGCGTTCGGCGAGCAGGACCCGGGCGACACGCGCAAGCTCTTGGACGCGCCGCAAGCCGCGATCATGAAGGCGCTGGTGGAAGGCTTCATGAGTCACGACCCGATTCCGTACATCTTGTTCGGCGCCGGCGCCATGGTGACGATCACGATGGAGATGCTGGGCGTACCCGCTTTGATCTTCGCGCTCGGCATGTACCTGCCGCTCTACTTGAACTCGCCCGCGCTGGTGGGCGGATTCCTCGCGCACTACCTCGACAAGCGCGCCAACCGCGTGGGCGGCGAGCGCGGCCGCTCGATTCGCGAGCGCGGCATCGTGATCGCGTCGGGCTTGATGGCGGGCGGAGCGTTGGGCGGCGTCATCGGCGCCGCCATGCGGCTCATTCCGGGCTACGCGGAGGACAACATCAAGACGCCGTTCTTCGACAACGCGGCGATCTCGCAGCTGGTGTCGACGGTCGGCTTCCTGGGCTTCGTTTGGTACACGTGGTGGGCCGCGCAGCGCACGCCGAAGGACTCGTAGTTGCGCGCGCAGCTCGGACTGTTCTTGGGAACCTTCGCGACGCTACTCGCGATCATCAACCCGCTGGAAGCGCTCCCGGTGTTCTTGAAGCTCACCGAGGGCAAGGACGAGGCGTCGCACAAGCGCCTCGCGCGGCGCTCGTGCTTCTATGCGGGACTGCTCGCGCTCTTCTTCCTCGTGTTCGGCAATTTGATGCTGCGCATCTTCGGCGTGCCGCTGTCGATGGTGCGCATCGTGGGCGGAATCATTCTCATGAAGATCGGGTTCGATCTTTACTCGTCGCCGGGGGATATCGCGAAGGTCCCGAGCGGCGGCGCGGGCAACGTCGACCCCGCCTTCGTGCCGCTCGCGATGCCGATCATGTTCGGCCCCGGCGCCATCGCGACCTTGATCGGCATGACGTCGCTCGTCACGCACTCGCAGATCAAGGTGGTTACGTTCATCGGATTAGTGGCGGCGATCGCGCTCACGATGTGGGTGACATACCAGTGCCTGGCGTCGGCGAAGAAGGTCATGCGCCGCGTGGGCCCGATGGGCATCGACGCCGCCACGCGCATCGTGGGCTTCTTCGTCTCCGCGATCGGAATCGGCCTGATCTTCCACGGCGCCATCGAGGCGCTGCAAACCTACGGCGTGCTCGCCGCGAAACCCTAGGTCGACTCTAGGATTCTTTACAGACGCTACTCGACGACGACGCCCTTCTCGCGCGGGCGCACGCGCACGGATTCGCCCACGCGAAACGGGCAGCGATAGTCGTCCCACACCGTGATCTCGGCGCCGGCGAAGACGACGCGAATGGTGAGGTCGTGGCCGTGGAACTCGCGCGTGACGACGCGACCGACCGGCTCGTCGCCGATGGCGGCTTCGATCTGCACGTGCTCGGGGCGGAGCGCGATGGTGACGTCACCCACCGCGTGGCGGTCGACGGGGACGCGCCCGATCGGCGTCATCACGCAGTCGCCGCGCCCGGTGCCGGAAAGAATGTTGGCGCCGCCGATGAACGCGGCGACGAAGCGCGTGCGCGGCTGGTTGTAGAGATTCTCCGGCGTCCCCACTTGCTCGACGCGCCCGTCGCGCACGACGCCGATGCGGTCGGCGAAGCCGAGCGCTTCGTTCTGGTCGTGGGTGACGAACACCGCCGACATCTCGTGCTCGCGAAACACCGCGCGGATCTTGCGGCGTGCGTCTTCGCGCAAGTCGGGGTCGAGGCTCCCGAACGGTTCGTCCATGAGAATGAGGTGCGGGCGCGGCGCCAGCGCGCGCGCCAGCGCGACGCGCTGCTGCTGTCCGCCCGAGAGCTGGCGGGGAAGGCGCCCCGCGTGCTCCGCGAGCTGCGCGCGCTCGAGAATCTCCAGCGCGCGCGCCGCGCGCTCTTCGCGCGGGAGTCCGTGCAAACCGAAGGAGACGTTCTCCAACACGGTGAGGTGCGGGAAGAGCGCGAATTCCTGGAACACGAAGCCGAAGTTGCGCTTCTCGGGCGGCACGAAGGAGCCGTCGCCCTCGATGGTGCGCCCGTCGAGCACGATGCGCCCGCGCTCGGGTCGCTCGAAGCCGGCGATGATGCGCAGCGTCGAGGTCTTGCCCGAACCCGACGGACCCAGGAGCGCGAAGATTTCGCCGCGCTCCACTTCGAAGGACAACCCGTCGACCGCCGGGTGCGCTTGGCCGCGGTAGCGCAGGAACAAGTCTTCGACGCGCAGGAGCGACATCACGCCTCCTCTCCCAAGCGGTGGAAGAGAACGCTCGTGAGCGCCGCCGACAACAGCACGATCGCGAGCGCGTACGGTGCCGCTTGCGCGAACATCGCTTCAGTGGTGAAGGCGTACATCTTGATGGCGAGGGTTTGGAAGTCGAGCGGCGCCAGAATGATAGTGAGCGGGAGCTCCTTCAGGCACGAGAGGAACACCAGGATCGCGGCCGCTACCAAACCGGGACGCAGAATCGGGAGCGTCACGCGACGAAACGTCGCCACCGCTCCCAACCCGAGCGAGCGCGACGCTTCTTCGATGCGCGGTGTCGCCACGTGCAAGCCGGCGCGCACGGGCCCGATCGCCTGCGCGAGGAAGTGCACGGTGTACGCGAACACCAACAGCGCCGCGGTCTGGTACGCCCACGGCGCCGCGCGCAGCACCACCACCACCCACCCGAGCGCGAGCGCGAGCGCGGGCGTCGCGTAGCCGATGTAGGCCGAGCGCTCGAGCGTGTGCGTCAGTGTCGACGCGTGGCGGCGCGAAAGGTACGCGAGCGGAACCGCGAGCAGCGTCGCCAGGAGCGCGGCGGGCGCGCTCACCGAAAGCGATCCCACGAACGCGCGCACCATGTCGCCCGTGTTCGTCCACGCGCCGCGCTGTCCCATCCAGTACACGATCGACCACACCGGCAGCACCACGCTCGCGAGCGCCACCACGACCACGAACGCGTACGCGAGCGCGGCCCAGCCGCCCAAGCGCCGCGGTCGCGACTTGGGCAGCGCGCCCAAGCCCGTACGCTCGAGCGCAAGGTCGCGCAGCAGGCGGAACTCGACCACCATGAGCGTGGTCGTGATCGCGAGCAGCATGAGCGCGAGCCAGGCCGCGTAGGTGCGGTCGAGCGACGCGATGTACTGCAGGTAGAGCGCGTAGCTGAAGGTTTCGAAGCGCATCAGGCTCACCACGCCGAAGTCGCCCAGAACGTACAAGAGCACCAGCAGCACCGACGAGAGGTATGCGGGGAAGAGCTGGGGCAGCGTGACGCGCACGAACACGCGCCCGCGCGTCAGGCCCAGCGAGCGCGCGGCGTCGGTGAGCGACGGGTCCATGCTCGCGAAGGCGGTGCGCAAGTGGAGGTACACGAGCGGAAAGTTGTAAATGACGAGCGCCGCCGCCGCGCCGACGAAGCCGAACAGCCGCGGGCCGCGCACGCCGAAGATCGACGCCAGCGGCCCGTTGGCGGCGCCGATGCCGAGTAGCGCGTAGCCGACCACGTAACCGGGAATCGCGAGCGGCAGGATCGAGAGCAGCGTGACCACGAAGCGCCCGCGCAAATTCGTGCGCGTGGTGAGCCACGCGAGCGGGAGCGCGACCAATGTGGAGACCGCGATCACCACCGTCGCGAGCGCAATGGTATTCGCGAACAACTCGAGGTTGCGCGCGCGCAGCACCAGGGTCCGCAGCGTCGACGGGTCGGCGTCGAGCGCGCGGACCACCAGGTAGCCGATCGGCACCAGCACCGCGAGGCCCACCAGGAGCGCGGGCGTCGTGAGATACCAAGGAGGCAGACGCTTCATGGTCGAACGCGAGCTAGAGTAATCCCACCGAGCGCAACAGCGCGAGCGTACCGTCCAAGTCGTCCAGGTCGTCGAGCGTCACCGGCGGCGCGAGCTTCAGCAATTCGTCGCGCGGCACCAAGCGCTCGTTGGTCATGACGCCGTCGATCACGGGGTACTCCGAGACTTCGCTCGCGAAGTACTGCTGCGCGACCGGCGAGAGCACGAAGCGAATGAAGCGCTCGGCGGCATCGTGGTGCGCGCCGGTGGCGAGGATACCCATGCCGGCGACGTTGACCAGGTTGCCGACGTCGCCCGGCGCGAACGAGGTCTGGTCGACGTTGAAGCGCGCCTCGCTCTTCTTGAAGTTGATCAAGTAGTAGTGATTGGGGAGCCCGTAGTCGATCTCGCCGCGCGCGAGTGCTTGCAAGATGGCGACGTTGTTCGCGTAAGCGTGGGTGCCGTTCTTCTTCATCGCTTCCAGCCACGTGCGCGTGGTGTCTTCGCCGTGCACCTTGCGCATGGCGGTGATGAAGGCCTGGAACGACGCGTTGGGCGGCGCCCAGCCCACGTGCCCGCGATACTTCGGGTCGGTGAGGTCGAAGACGCTCTTCGGGAACGAACCCGGTTTCACGCGCTCGGTGGAATACGCGAGCGTGCGCGCGCGTCCGCTGGTCGCGACCCACTTGCCGCCGGCGTGGCGGAAGAGCGGCGGCAAGTCGGCGCCGAGGTCGGCGGGGAGGTCGACGAACAGTCCCGCCTTCGCGACCGCGCCCAAGGCACCCGCGTCCTGGGCCCAAAACACGTCGGCGTGCCCGCGCGTCCCTTCTTCGCGCAGCGTGAGCGCGAGCTCGGGCGTGTTGCCGAACTTGGTTTGCACGTCGATGCCGGTTTGTTTCTCGAACAGCTCGATCACCGGCTCCACCAATTCTTCGCTGCGGCCCGAGTAGAGCACGAGCGTGCGCGACGTGTCGGTCGGCGCGGTCGCGGCAGGCTGCGACGACCCCGATTCCTGCGTGGTGGCTTCCTGCTTCTTGCCGCACCCGGCGGCCAGTAGCGTGACGCACGCGACCAACATCGCGCGCTTCCAGGTCATTTCCATATTCATCGGTCGATTCCTTTCAACGTTGTCCACCGCTGCTCACCTCGACTCCGCGAGCACGAGCGCTCGCCGAAGCCAGGAAGCGCGTAATCAAGCGAATCTCGTCGGGAGAAAGCTTGGCGTCGGCCGTCATGTAAGCCACGTAGCCCTCCCACTCTTCCGGCGCGTATTGCTGCGGCACGTGCAGGTTGTGGCAGCCCGCGCACTTCTGCACGTACGCGGCCCGTCCTTCCTGCAACTCGGCCACCGTGGTCTCGCCCCAGCGACGCGACGCCCACTCGGCGTCTTGCCGCGTCGGTTGGACGAGGGCGGCGGCGCAACCCGTGCCTGCCACACACACACACACTGCGACCAACACTCGGATTGGTTTCATCGCACTAGATGTCGATTCCGAAGATCAAACGGACTTCCAGCTTCTCGTGGTCGGAGAGAATCAGGTCGTTGCCCGCGTCGGCTTCGGTGCCCTTGAGCTTTGCGATCTGCGGGAGCACGGTGAGCGTCGCCCACCAGGTCTCTGTGCTGTGGCTGACGACCGGCCCCAAGAAGAGCGCCGACTGCGTCTCACCCTCCACCGCTGTGTTGTGATTCCGCATCTCGAGCCCCAGCGACGTGCGCGGCGACGCGAACCACGCCGCCGCCAAGTCGAACTCGTAGTTGAACTCGTTCTCCGCCTCGACTTCGTCGCTGCCGGTCTCGATCTCGAATTCCCACTCCGGCTCGGCGACCG
>CAZLLI010000089.1:0-10837 GCA_964560355.1 uncultured bacterium
TTCCACTTCTCGCGACTTGGAAATATCCCAGTTCTGGCAGAATTTGCAGGCCAGCTTGCAGCCGGCGGTCCCGAAGGAAAGCACCGCTGTCCCGGGGAGAAAATGATTGAGCGGCTTCTTCTCGATGGGGTCGATGCAGAACCCGCTCGAACGCGCGTAAGTGGTTAAAACGATTTGGTCTCCCTCGCGCGCTCGCACGAAGCACATGCCGCGCTGGCCCTCGCGCAGCTTGCAAAAGCGCGGGCACACGTCGCACTGGACGCGCCCATCGTCGAGCAGGTGCCAGTATTTCGTGGATACCGTGTGATTCATGTCCGTCCCATGGGTCTAACACTGCGTGGCGATGTCGCGCGCGGGATTGATTGACCGCACGCGCGATGTCGGCGCATACTCCGACCAGAATATAGCACCGCACCCCCCCGCCGCGGAGGCTGTGAATGGTTTTCGACGCCCACGTCCACTTCTTCGGACGCGAGTTCTTCGCGTTCCAAACCACTCTTATTGCCCGTGAAGACCCGGAGACGATCCTCGGGCGCATCCGCGCGGGCGGCGTCGAAGTGCCGGGGCCCGACCCGAAGGTGCACCTCGCGCGCTGGATGGGCGAGCTCGACCGCAATCATATCGACCGCGCGGTGGTGTTCGCGTCGGTGCCGACCGAAATGCAGACGGTGGGACAGATGGCGGCGCTCCACCCGCGCCGCTTGTTCCCCTTCACCGTCGTCAATCCGAAAGCGCCCGCGACGCTCCAGCTCCTGGAGTCGCTGCAACCGAAGCTGCACTTCAAGGGGATCCTGCTGTTTCCGTCGCTGCACGAGTTCGCGATCGGGTCGCCGGAAGCGGCGCGCGTGATCGAAGCGGCGCAGCGCCATCGCCTCGTGGTCTTCGTGCACTGCGGCCGGCTGCGCGTGAGCGTGCGCAAGCTGGTCGGGTTGAACGCCGACTTCCCCGCCGAGAAGAGCCGCCCGCGCGACGTCGCGCCGGTCGCACAGGCGCACCCGGAGGTGCGCTTCGTGGTGCCGCACTTCGGGTCGGGGTGGTTCCGCGAGACGCTCGAGCTCGGCGCGGCGTGCAAGAATGTCTACGTCGACACCGCGGGTTCGAACGGGTGGATTCTCGAGCACGACCCGCCGCTCTCCTTGGTCGAAGTGTTCCAGGCGGCGAAGAAGTCGTTCGGCGTCGACCGCATGCTGTTCGGCTCCGACTCGGGATTGTTCCCGCGCGGCTACCGCGCCGACGTGTTGCGACTGCAGCAGGAGACGATGCGCGCGGCCGGCTTCACCGAAGACGAGCTGCGCGGCGTGATGGCCGGAAACCTCGCCCGTCTCCTCGAAGTCTGAATCAGCGATACAGCGCCTTGATCGCGCCCCACGTGCTGGCTTCGACCGGCAGCACCTGGCGGCGCAGCGTTCCCCGAATCTCGCCCGTCGGGTAGTATTCGCTGTGGATGTTCACGTACAATTCCTGGTTGCGAAGCTGCGCGATGTCGTCCGCGGTGGGCGCGTCCCACGTCCCCACCTTGGGCGTGCCGAGCGGCAGGTAGATCGCGATGACGTCGCTCGCGCGGTGGACGTGCGCCATGTACTCGGGGCTCGACAGGTCCTGATAGGTGACGACGTAGTCGATGGCGGAGAGGTCGTCGCGGAGCGTAAAGGTGGCAACACCGGTCGCGGGCGAACCGGTCCGCAGGCCGTTGATGTTGGCGACGAAGACTTCGGCGGCGAAGGCCGCGCTCGAAACGAGGAGCACTAGAGTGCCAAACAGCATCGTGCGCATGCGCATGGCGTCTCCTTTCGGGGCCTTGATGATAGCATAGATAGTCGAATGAGACATTCCGATGTCATCGTCGTCGGCCTGGGTGCCATGGGAAGTGCGACTGCATTTCACTTGGCGCGCGCCGGCGCGCGCGTAATTGGCTTCGACGCCTACGCGCCGCCGCATGCGCTGGGGTCGTCGCACGGCGAGACGCGCATGATCCGCGAGGCCTACTACGAAGACGCGCGCTACGTCCCCCTTCTTCGCCGCGCGTACGAATTGTGGCACGCGCTCGCGCGCGAGGTGGGCGAGACGCTGATCGTCGAGACGGGCGGGGTGTTCGCGGGTCCGCCGCGCGCCGAGCTGGTGGCGGGGATCGAACGCGCCGCGCGCGAGCATCGCATTCCCATCGAACGACTCGACGGTGCCGCGCGCACCGCGCGCGCGCCGTGGCTTCGACTCCCCGACGACATGGTGGCGGTCGCCGAGCCGCGCGCGGGCTACGTGCACCCCGAGCGCTGCATCGACGCGCACCTGCGACTCGCGCGCGAAGCACGCGCCGACGTCCACACCGACGAAGCGGTCGAAGCGTGGCGTGCCGACGAAACGGGCGTGGTCGTGACGACGAAGCGCGGAGACTACGCGGCCGCGAAGCTCATCCTCACCGCGGGCGCGGGCATGCGCGACTGGTTGCGCGACGCCGGCGTGGCGGCGACGGTGACGCGGCAACCGTTGTTCTGGTTTCGACCTGGTCCCAACGCGGCGCTCTTACGAACCGTGTTCGCGATCCAGATCGACGAGCAGCGTTTGTTGTACGGATTCCCCGACGCGGGCAGCGGACTCAAGGCGGCGATCCACTACGGCGGGACGCCGACTACGTGGCAATTAGTGGATCGGACGGTGCGCGACGCGGAAGCGGACGAATTGACGAGCTTGTGCGCTCGCTTCCTCCCCGGCGTGCACGGCCCGCTCGCGCGCGCGGCCGCGTGCCTCTACACCAACGCGCCCGATTTCCACTTCGTGATCGACGCGCACCCCGCGCACGCCAACGTGCTCGTGGTGAGCGCGTGCTCGGGGCACGGATTCAAATTCGCGAGCGCGATCGGCGAGGCGGCGTCGCAGTGGGCGCACGACGGCGCCCCGCGACTCGACCTCTCGCTGTTCTCATTGGAACGACTGCGGCCCCGTCCATAGCATCCACTCGCCGCCGCGCGAGAGCGAGCGCCACGTCTCGGCGGCGTCGGCGCGCAGCACGCGCGTCATCACCAGGCGCGCGAGTGTGAGCGGCGCGTCGCCGCTCATGAGCAGGCTGTAGAGCCCGCGCTTCTTCGGGTAGTACTCGAGCGTCACGTCCTGGTCGCTGGGGACGCCGGCTTCTTCCTTGGCCACGTCGAGCGCACGCTCGAAGCCGCCCAGGTCGTCGATGAGACCGCGCTGGAGCGCCTGGCGTCCCGTCCACACGCGGCCCTCCGCGTACGTGCGCAGCGTGTCCATGGGGATCCCGCGCGACGCCGAAATGTCCTCCAGCCAGTCGTCGACCGAACGGTTGTGGTACGCGATCACGCGCTTCCACTGCCCCTCGTCGAAGTCGTGCACGGTCGACCACATGAGCGCGTTGGGCCCCTTCGTCACCGCGTCGAAGGTGACGCCGATCTTGTTGAACGCGCCCCCGATGTTGAGCTTGCCGAAGATGGAGCCGATCGAGCCCGTGATGGTGAGCGAATCGGCCACGATCTTGGTGGCCTTGTACGAGATCGCGTAACCGCCCGACGCCGCCACGTCGCCCATCGACACCACCACCGGTTTCTTGGCCGCGATGTTGCCGACTTCGCGCGCGATGAGCTGGCTCGCGAGACTCTCGCCGCCCGGGCTGTCGACGCGGAACACGATTGCCGCGACGCGGTCGTCGTCGGCCGCGGCGCGCAGGTTCTCGATCACCGTCTCGTGCCCCATGGTGGTGCCGAACGACGGGTCGCTGCGGCTCTCGCGCCCGCCGATCAACCCGTACGCGTGCACCACCGCGATGCGCTTGTGCCCCTTGAGCCCGACGTCGGCGCGCTTGACACCGTCGTATTCCGCGCTCGTTACCGTGGGCAGCTCGTCTTCGTCGCTCAAGCGCTTCTCGAGCTGGTCCCAATACACGACGTCGTCGATGAGTCCCGCGTCCTTGGCTTCGCGCGGCGTGAAGAGCGCGCGGTCCATGCACGCGACCAGCGAATCCATCGGGAGTCCGCGGTCGCGCGAAATCGCGCCCAGCTCGACTTCCCAGATTTCCTGCATCAGCCAGCCCGTCATTTCGCGCGACTCCGGCGACATGTTCTCGCGCTGGAACGGCTCCGCCGCCGTCTTGTAGTCTTTGATCTTGTGCAGATTCTGGTGCACGCCCAGCTTGTCGAGCGTCCCCTTGTAGAACGATTCCACCGCGCCGTAGCCGGTGAAGCTCACGTCGCCCATGTCGGGGACGAAGATGGAGTCGCACGCGGAGGCGAGGTAGAGCGCGTTCCGATCGAGGTCGTCGGAGTACGCGACCACCGGAATCCCGCTCGAGCGCACCTTCGCGATGGCGGTGCGCAATTCGCCGAGCGACGCCAGCCCCAGCGAATTGCTGGCCGAGATCTTCATGACGACGCCGTCCAAGCGGTCGTCGGCCGCCGCTTTCTCGAGGTTGGTGAGGATGTTCGCGAGCGTCTCCGGTTCGCCGAAGATCGACCCCGCGATCGACTCCGGCGCGTCGTACATCGGAATGTCGCCGTACACGTCGACCACCAGCCACGAGCCCTCGGCGACGTGGACGGTGTCGCTCCCCGACGAGAAGAGCGCGCTCAACACGCCCAGTCCAAACAAGACCGCGAACAACAACAGCAACTGCGCGACCAAGACCGCGAGAACCATTTTGATGAAGTTCATGTCTGCAATCCTTTGCGAAACGGAGGCGTCAATCGTCCGCCGACGACACCGTCGAACCCGCGATGTACGCGGTGTAGATTTCCCAGATCGTGATGAAGAGGGCCGCGATCACCGGCCCGATGATGAACCCGACCGCGCCCATCAGCATGATGCCGCCCAGGGTCGAAATCAAGACCACCAGTTCGGGGAGGTTGGTGCCCTTGCCGACGATGCGCGGGCGGATCACATTGTCGACGCTCCCCACGATCACGCCGCAGAACGCGAACAGCAACATGCCGGCCGCGACGCGGTCGCTCAAGATCAAGTAGATGCACGCCGGCAGCCACACCAGCGTGGCGCCGACGCCCGGGATCATCGACGTCACCGCCATCAGAGTTCCCCAGAACACCGCGCCCTTGATCCCCGCCACCCACAGCGCGAGTCCGCCGAGCGTCCCCTGCACCACGCCGATCACCACCGTGCTCGCGAGCGCGGCGCGCGTCACCGACACGAAGCGCTCGACGATGAGCGCGCTCTCGTCCTTGGAGAGCGGTAGGTGCACCAGGATGCGCTCGAGCACCGGACGCCCGCGCATCAAGAAGAAGAACATCGCATACAGAAGAATGACGATTTGCAGGAGGAGCGCGAGCGTCCCCTTGGTGACGTCGGAGAGCTTGCTCACCACGAAGCTCCCGATCGACCCCACCAGCTCGCCGAGCTTGGTGAGCACCTGCTCGCGGTACGGTTCGATGCGCTCGAAACCCGGCAGCGACTCGATCCTCGTCATGAGCGCGCCCGGGTTCGCGATTTGCTGCTGGATCCACGGCATCGCGCTCTGGCTCACGTGCACCGCTTGCGTCACCAGCACGCCGATGAACGCGACCAGCGGCACCACCACCAGCGCCGCGATCAAGACCAGCGTCGTGCCCGAGGCGAGTGTCTGGCGCCCGCGAAAGAGCCGCAACAAGCGCCGGTAGAACGGGTGCACCAGCGCGCTAAAGATCGCCGCGAGCAAGACCGTCATGAGGAAGCTGCGCGTGACCGCGACGAACGCGATCGTCACCGCGATGACGAGCAGGGCGAGAAAGGATCGACGATAGGTTTCGCGACGGGACGCCAACGGCTCCTCCAGGGACTTGGGCAACCATTGTTCCACGCGCCCCAGCGCCGCGAAAGAGAAATCTCGTTGACCCCGCGCGCGCGTGGGAATAGCCTTTCGGCTACTTTTGCTGGGGGTACAACCATGAAGAGAATCGTATTCGCAATGTTGATCGCGGCGGCGTTCGTCGGCATGTCGACGCCGAACGCGCACGCGCTCGGCATCTACGGCATCTGGTGGATGCCCGACAAGTCCGACGACGACGGCTGGGGCGCCGGCGTCAAGGACGTCAAGCACTTCTCGCCGCTGCTCGCCATCGACGGACGCGTGAGCTACGTGAACTTTTCGTCGCCCGACGCGGGCGTGGTTCCGCTCGAAATGACCGCGCTCGTGAGCCTCGGCGTGTGGTACGGCGGCATCGGCGCCGGTTATTATTTCATGACCGGCGACGCGGCGCTCGACAACACCTTCGGCTACTACTTCCTCGCCGGCCTCGAGCTCGGGCTCGGCGGCACCAACATCTTCGGCGAAGTGAAGTGGCAGAAGCTTTCCCCCGACTTCGACCTCCCCGGCGGCGGCAGCGCCGACTTCGACGCCCTCGTCATCCACGCCGGCGTGAGCATCGGCATGCTTCGACGGTAAACAAGAAAGGGCCGGTCGCAAGACCGGCCCTTGTACTCCGCGGGTCCTGTCGCACAACAGCCCACTGCGCCTCGTCGTCCGCGCCTACGCACTAGACTCCTCGGCTTGTGGGCACCCGTTGTGCGCCACCCGCTCGCGCAACGCCCGCTTACTCCTTGCCCGCGTAGATGTCCATCACCTTGTTCAGGAACTTGATTGCCTCTGCGCGCGGGCGCTGGAACGAATTGCGTCCGATGATCGACCCGTTGCCGCCGCCGTCGCGAATGGCGCGCGCTTCTTCGTAGATCGAATCCTCGCCCTTCTTGCCGCCGCCCGAGAACACCACGATGCGCTTGCCGTCGAACGACGACTGCATCACGTGGCGCACCCGCTCCGCCAGCGTACCGATCGGCACGCGCTCCGCGAGATAGACCTTCTTCGCCGCGTCCTGCTCGATGTGCTCGCTCGGGAGCTTCACCTTGATAATGTGCGCGCCCAACTGCGCCGCGATCTGCGCCGCGTACGCCACCACGTCGATCGCCGTCTCGCCGTCTTTCGAGAGACCGCTCCCGCGCGGGTACGACCACACCACCACCGCGATACCGTTGTCGCGCGCCTCTTCGGCGAGCGCGCGCAATTGCTCGTACATCGCCTTCCAGTGCGACGAGCCCGGATAGATCGTGAATCCGATCGCCGCGCAACCCAGTCGCAGCGCGTCCTTCACACTCGACGTCTGCGCGGGCGCCGGATCCGCTTCGTCGTGCAGCACATCGTGGTTGTTGACCTTCAGAATGAGCGGAATCTTGCCCGCGAAATCGTGCGCGATCGTCTGGATGAACCCGTACGGCGCCGCGTACGCGTTGCACCCCGCGTCGACCGCGAGCTGCGCGTGGTACGCCGGATCGTATCCGCCCGGATTGACCGCGAAGCTCCGCGCCGGCCCGTGCTCGAAGCCCTGGTCGACCGGCAGGATGACCAACTTCCCCGTCCCCGCGAGGCGGCCCGTGTTGAGCAGCCGATAGAGATTGGCGCGCACGCCCGGGTTGTCGGACTTGTAATGACTGAGGATCTTGTCGGCGGCCTTGCCAGCTTCCGTGAGCGTCTGCGGGGTCATTGTGCCTCCTGATGATGTTCGATGGGCTCGTGATTACAAGCAGGTTATCGCGAAGCAAATCCCGTGTCAACCCATTGGGGATTGCGTGCTTGGCGAGAACTTGGAGTGTCTTCCTGGCCAGGAATACTGTAGAATCTACTCACCGACCGGGCTCTGGAACAGCCAGCCATGCTCATACGACCGTCCCATCGACGGCAGTCCCCAAGTGGTCAAGTGCTACTTCGATCACTCTTTTCTCTCTCGATCGTCATCGCCATTCAACCAGCCCGCGCGCAATGGATCGCGAACGGCACACCTATTTGTACCGAGCCCAACGTTCAGGGCGGTCCTGCCCTCGCTCCGGATGGCGCCAGCGGCGTCATACTCTGCTGGGGTGATAGTCGAAGCGGTGGCTACGCCGAGTCCAACATTTATGCACAGCGCATCGACAACATGGGTGTGCCCATGTGGCAAGCCGGCGGCGTTGTCGTCTGCTCGGCGCCTGGAACCCAGGTTAGTCCGGCGCTTGTAGGCGACGGTCAAGGCGGCGCAATCATTGTTTGGACAGACTACCGCGGCGGGACGTTCGCCGACATTTACGCGCAACGAATCAACGCCAACGGCCAATCGCAGTGGCCGACTGATGGTGTGCTTGTTTGCGGTGCGGCGCGTACTCAAGAACGGCCCTCGATCGTTTCCGACCACGCCGGCGGCGCAATTGTTGCCTTTAACGACGAGCGCTTTCAGTTCAAGGACAATCCGTACATGCAACGCCTAGATGGATCCGGGTCAATGCTGTGGGCATCCGATGGCATCCCGGTAACGACGAACACGGACGATGGGAGGCAGTATTCGACGATTGCGACCGACGAAGCGGGCGGTGTTCTTGTCATTTGGAACGACAGCCGGAACACGGAGACGGAAACAGACATCTACGTCCAAAGAGTCAGCGGCAACGGCACGCGGTACTGGGATCCGGAAGGGCTCGCGGTATGCACGGCGTATCATCTTCAAAACTCTGGAGACATAGTTTCCGATGGCGCCGGAGGCGCGATCGCCGTGTGGGACGACTGCCGCGCAGCGTGGTGGGGAGACTGCGGCTTCAGTGGTGTTTACGCCCAGCGTGTCGATGAGAACGGATCAGAGTTGTGGGAGACGAATGGCGTTGCGCTCACGCCATACAACCCGGCTCGCTTGAACACAAGTCTCATCTCAGACGGATCCGGAGGCGCGATCATTTCATGGCACGAGGATTACTGGGGTGTGTACACGCAGCGTATCGACCCGTCCGGCACGAAGCTCTGGGAACCGGATGGACTACTGATATCTAGCGGCGCGGAGAGTCAGTACGACAACAGAATGATTGCGGACGGCCAAGGTGGCGCGATCGTTACGTGGAAGGACGACCTCGGCAACTTAAACACGGACATATATGCCAATCGGATTAGCGCCCAAGGACAGTTGCTCTGGGGAACAAGCGGTGTCGCCGTGTGCACGGCCGCAAGAGAGCAAAAATACCACGCGCTCATTTCTGACGGCTGGGGCGGAGCCTTCTTTGCGTGGCAAGACAATCGCGGTGGGGCGAACACGGATGACATTTACGCCCAGCGGATCACGGGATCGGGCTCGAACATCACGGGCGTGCGAGATTCGAGTGCACCTACGTTCTCGCTGGGTCAATTCGCTCCAAACCCCTTCACCGGCCAGGCAACCCTGCGTCTCGAACTTTCACAGGGCGGTCCCGTCTCCATCGCCGTGTACGACGCGGCCGGGAGACTCGTGACCTCTTCGCACGGCTCGTTCGCCGTGGGTGCGCACGACCTCACGTTCGACGGCACCGACGGCAGCGGTCGGCAATTGCCCAGCGGCATCTACTTCGCGCGCGTTGCGGCGAATGGTTCGACGGTTACCCGCAAGATGGTCATCGTCCGGTAGCGCCAAGAAAAACGCCCGGGCATTCGCCCGGGCGTTCCCTCGGAAATCTAGGCAGAACCACTAGCCGCGTCGCGGAGCGGCGACCACGCGGCGTTCGCCGGCGCGTGCGCGCTTGCGGGCGGCGTCTTCGGCGCGACGCTTGTCGGCGTCCATGCGGCGCTGGATGTAGGGCGAGAAGTGGCCGGCGTAGCGCGCCTGCAGCTCGGGCAGCTTCCAGTCGTCGGCCGACACGTGGCGACGGCAATTCTTGGCGCTGCAGTGGCACTCGAACTCGTCGTACGGCGACGCGTCGCTGGTCGCGTAGTCGAAGCAGACTTCTTCGCCGGCGCGAATGTCGCGCAGCGCGACGAGCACGACCTGGCCGACCAAGCCGGCGTTGGGGTCGCACGAGTGGTTGACCCAGTCGGCGGGGCCTTCGTTGGCGGTGACGAGGTAGAGGTCCTCTTCGATCTGAATGGAGACGCGACGCTTGTCGTCGGACATATCGTGGAGGGTGTCGCCGTTCACGACTTCGCCGCCCCACACGACGAGCACTTCCTTGGCGCGAACCTTCTCGCGCGCGAACACACCGCGGCCGCCCTTCTTGTCGATCAGGCGTCCCTCGAGCTTGGGCGAGATGAAACCCGTCGGCTGGACGGTGATGCTTCTAGGCATATTGCTTGTTTCGTTCCTCCGCGGCCCGTTGTCGCGCGCGAAGCGTTGGCGTCGCTCCGCTCGCGGCGCGCGTGCTCTCTGCCGCGCGCTTGGCCAAATTGAGATACCGTATACAGCCCCGCGAACGCCGGCGCAATTGAAAACGCGGGCGGCCGCGAAAAAGATGTGCATATTCCGCGCCGAGTCGCGCGGCGCGGTCAGGTGGCGGAGACGATGGCCTGGGCGGCGAGCGCGCCGGGCGCGCCGGTGACGCCGCCGCCGGGGTGCGCGCCCGCGCCGCACAGGAAGAGGCCGCGGATGGGCGTCGCGTAGCGCGACGTCGCCAGCGTGGGCCGAATGACGAGCTGGTCGAGCGCGGGCTCGAGGTGGTGGATGTGCCCGCCGTCGAGCCCAAAGCGCTCCTCGAGGTCGGCGGGCGTCAAGACAGCGCGCGCGACGATCGCCTTCGACGCGCCGGGTGCCACGCGCTCGAGCTCCGCGACGGCGGCGTCGCCGAGGCGCTCGCGCGCCGTGGGCGTCCAGCCGCCCGCGAGGTCGAAGGGCGCGAAGTGGACGAGGAGCGAGACGACGTCGCAGCCGTCGGGTGCGGTCTCAGGACGCGCCACGCTGGGAATGAAGATATCGAGAAGAGGCCGCGCCGAGGCGCCGCGGTATTTCACGGGGTCGAAGGCGCGCTCGAGGTCGTCGAGGCTCCCGGTGGTGAGCGCGCGCCCGATGCGCTCGCCCGGCTTGGCGGCGAACTCGAGGCGCCGCGAGAGCGCGAGGTGGACCTTGGCGCTGGTCCCGCGCGCGCGCAG
>CAZLLI010000090.1:0-10816 GCA_964560355.1 uncultured bacterium
GAAGAGCGCGTGCTCCTTGAAGTAGCCGTACGTGCCCGACGCCGAATTACGACCGTACAAGCTGATCGGCTTGTTGGCCCACTCACCCGTCAACCCCAGCTGGCCCCACGTCACGATGTCTTCGGTGGCGCCGCCCTTGCGCGTCTTCGAGAAGATCGCGTCGATCTGCTGCATGGTGAGCGACTGGATGGGGTTGTCCTTGTGCACGTACACCGCGAGCATGTCGATCGACGTGCGCAAGTTGGTCGGCTTGTAGCCGTACTTGGCTTCGAACTGGTCGATCTCTTCGTTCTTCATCTCGCGGCTCATGGGTCCGAAGGTCGCGGTGCCTTCGATGAGCGCCGGCGGCGCGGTCGACGAGCCCTTGCCTTCGATCTCGACTTGCACGTTGGGGTACTGCTTGCGGAAGTCTTCCGCCCACAGCGTCATCAGGTTGTTCATGGTGTCGGAGCCGATGCTCTTCACGTTGCCCGACACACCCGACCCGCCCTTCGCGTACGACGGCAGCGCCGAATCGATCTTGACCTGCGCGATAGTGATGCCCGCGACGAGCACCATGCCGGCGATTCCCGCCGACAAGAGCGCAAACGGTTTGCGAATCATGCGTGGTTCCCTCCTCGGAAGCCCAACTCGAATGGATCTTGTGACTCGATACTTGGCGCGAAGGATAGGCGGGCCGAATAAAGACTAGATAAAGTTCCGCTAAAGGTTCGGCGACGCCCCGCGACCGCTTCCTAACCCGATCTTCGCCAACGAGTTGGCCGGTAAAGATAGGTCAGGGCGCGGGCGCCGGGACGGCGGGAGGGGTGGGGGCTTCGGGCGGGGCGGCGCGCATGATCTGCGCGCGCCGAATGAGCATCTGCGCTCGCTCCGACCATTCTTCGTCCGCGGCAGCGATGGTCAATTGGACGAGCGCGTCGTCGGGGCGATTCAATTCGAGCAAGCAATAGCCGAGCATCAGGTGCGGCCGTATTTCCTCGGGCTGCATGCGGACACACTCCGCGAACGCCGCCTCCGCCTGGTCGTAGCGATTCTCCATCACGTGCAGGTCGCCGAGCAGCGACCACAGCCGGAACGTCGGGTGCTCCTTGAGTCCCTGCTCGAGCACCTTGAGGGCTTCGTCGGATTGATACGACGCCAAGTACGCCGACGCTACGCGCTCGACTTCGGCGGCCGACGCGGAGTCCTGCGTCGCCGCGGAATAATAGCCCGCCGCCGCGGCCGGTGCCTCGACGGCCGCGTACAAATCGCCTAGTTGCAGTTGTTCCTGCCGCGTCAGCGGGCGCAAATAACCGACCACGGTGAGCGCGACCGCCGCTTGGTGGTAGTCGCTCGTGCTCGCCGCGAATTGAAACGCCAAGTACCACGCGTCGGGGTTGGTGCCGAAACGATCCAGCATGCTGTCGACGGTCCTGCGACCGAGCTCGTGGTTGTTCGTCTGCAAACACGCGCTCACGAGCCCGCGATACCAATCGAACTTGGGCTCGCCGTGCGCGCCCGACACGAGGTCTTCCAGCACCGGCATCGCGCCCGTGGGGTCGCCACCCAACAGCTGCGCGGCGGCGGAGTAGTAGAGAACTTCGGGGCGCTTCTCGGTCGCGACTTCGTAGCCCTTCTTCAAGGCGTCCGCCGCGAGCGCAAACTGGCCGAGTCCGTACGCCGTCTCCCCGAGGCCCAACCACCCGGCGTCGTAACGCGGCTCGAGTGCTACCGAGCGTTGATACTGGACCAACGCATCCTCACGACGATCCACCTGCACTAGCATGCTCGCGTAGTTGTAGCGCATGAGGTAGTTGTCGTCTTTCTTCGCGTGGTCGTTCACGTATTTCGCGAGAATGTCGACGGCTTTTTCGCTGTTGCCGGCCTCGAGCTGCTGCTGCGCGTCGTAGAGCGCGAGCTTGGCGTCGCGCGGGAGCGCCTCGACGGAGCCGAGCTTGACCTCGTTCTTCGCATCCGCTTTGGTGTCGGCCGCGCGCGCGGGCGCGACCAACGATCCGACGAGCAGCGCCAGCGCGATGGCTGCGTGCGTCGCGGCTAGTTGAGTTTGAAATGGAGAGCGGTAACGACCCACGACGTCACCTTCTTTCCTCCGACCACGCCGGGTTCGAAGCGCCACTTGGGAACCGCCACCAGGACCGCGTCCTCGAAGGTGTCGGGCGGACGCGCGTCCATGATGAGCACTTCGCCCACGGTGCCGTCTTCTTTGACGAGAATCTTGATTTGCACCACGCCTTCGATGCCCTGCTCGCGCGCCTTGAACGGATACACGGGCGGCATCTTGACCACCGGGCGCGGCGCTTGATCGAGCTCGTACGACTCGAAAACGAAGTCCTGCTTCATCGCGGTGTTGGCGCCGCCGGTCAAGTCGATCGCGATCGCGCCCTGCGCGGCGAGCCCGCCCAAGTCCGCGCCGAAGTCGGGCTGGAAAAGATCGGGCGCGAGATCGGGCTTCGGGTCTTCGCGCTTCGGTGGCTCTTGCTCCTGGACTTGCTCTTCCGCCGGCGGCGCTTCCGGCGCCAGGTTCATCAGGTTGACCCCAGTCGGCGCCGTGATGTCCTGCTTCTGATCCTTGATCTCGCCGGCCAAGAGCACCACGCCCGTGAACAAGAGCGCATTCACCACCACCGCGAACAAGAACGCGGGGGGAAACCATTTTTGAATTCCGAACATGATTCCTTACGACGCCCACTCGCGGCGCGCCGCGAGGCTCACGTTCTTCGCGCCGGCCAGACGGCACTGGTCCATGAGGCGGACCACGTCGCTGGTCTTGCTGTCGCGATCCGCGATCACGACTACGCCGGTCTGCGGGTCTTCGGCCAGCGCGCGCTCGACCAACCCGCGCACGCGCCGAATGTCGACGCGCTTGCCTTCCATGTAGATCTCGCCGGAGGCGGACAGCCCGATGGTGACGGCACCGTGGTCCTGCACCTCGGCCGTGGCCGCGGTCGAGCGCTGCACGTCGATACCGGTCTCCTTCACGAACGACGTCGTCGCAACGAAGAAGATGAGGAGCACCATCATGACGTCGACCAGGTTGATCACGTCGATGTGAATCTGGTCGTGTCCGCCGCGCATCGTCCTACGAACGTTGATCATGATCGATTCCCTTGCGTTTAGCGAAGCTGGTGCTGGAGCAGCAGCGTCGTTTGGTCCAACCGATGGGAAAGCTTGGTCGCGCGACGGCGCAGCGCTACGCTCGCGAACAGCCCCGGGATTGCCACCAGCAATCCGGCTTGCGTCGCCACCAGTGCCTCCGAAATGCCGCCTGCGAGCGGGCGCGCGTTGCCGGTTCCGAGCTGCGAGATCACGACGAAGGTGGTGATCATTCCGCTCACCGTGCCCAAGAGGCCGAGCAAAGGCGCGATCGACGCCAGGACGCCGATCATCGAAAGATTGCGCTCGATCTCCGGCTCGACCTTCATCGCGCACTCGCGCAGGATGCGACGGTCGAGATCGCGGTCTCCGGTGCGCTGGCGCACGAAGTTGCGCACCAGCGTCGACCGCAGCCCGTGCCCGAAGCTGTTGACGGGCGCGCCCTGCACGGCGTGCACCGCGTCCTGGATCTCCAGGTCGCGACGGCCGAGCCGGCGGTACGTGAACAGGCGTTCGCCGATCAGCGTCCACATCAAGAGCGACGTGGCCGCGACCGGAATCATGACCCAGCCGCCGGTTCGCGCGAACTCAAGCAGACGCAATATGAGTTCCACGTCGTTGTTCCTTCTGGATCGTGTTGCTCATGGCGACCGCCTTCTCTTCCATTTCGCTCACCACTCCGTGCACACGACGCGACAGCATGGTGTGGATCAGCATGGTGGGAACCGCGACGCACAGGCCCCACTTGGTGGCGACGAGCGCTTCGCTGATGCCGCTCGACATGAGCTTGGGGTCGCCGGTGCCGTAGAGCGTGATGACCTGGAAGGTGGTGATCATGCCGGTCACGGTTCCCAACAAGCCGAGCAGCGGCGCGATCGCGCCGAGCACCGCCATCATCGAGACGCCGCGCTCGAGGCGCGGGATCTCGCGCAGGATCGCTTCCTGCAGCACGCTCTCCAGCGTCTCGCGGTCTTCGTGGCGCGCCGCGACGCCTTCGCGGATCACGTTCACCACCGGCCAATCGTGGTTCCTGTGCTTCTGCATGATGGCGTCGACGCCCGTCCAGTCGCCCTTGTCGGCGAGATCGTTGACGGCGCCCATGATGGTGTCGGTGTCGCCGTCGACGCGCTTCAAGTACACGAGCTTGTAGGTCGTGAACACGACCACGACCAAGCCCACGAGCAGAATCGGAAACATGATCTTGCCGCCGGCCTTGAATTCCTCGAAGAGGCTCGCGTGGTCACGAATGCCGACCAGCGATTCGCCGCTCGCGATATCGATGGGCACCATGTCGGTCTTGCCGTCGAAGTAATTCGCGATGGTCTTCGTCATTTTGTGGTTGGGGCGGTTGGTCAGCGCGAACAACTTCTTGCTCTCGGTCGAATAGGTCAGGAAGCCCACTTCCTCCGGCGAGCGATAGAGCGCCGTGAACTTGCCCAGCGTGAGCACGTCGCCGGCGTGGTTCTCGCCGTCGCGGCCGACGTACGTCGCTTGCTGCAGCGTCACCTGTCCCGACCGCTTCATCTCGTCGACGAGCACTTCGGTCATGCCGCTGATGTCGTCGATGCCCGGAAAGTAGCCCGGCTCCAGCACGGGCGCGATTTTGTCGAGGCGCTCGGGGAAGATGGCCGTGAGCTGCGACGTGTTGAGCAGCGCCTCGATGTCCTTGGCGGCGATGCGCACGTTGCCCGAGATCTCGCGGAACTCGACTTCCTTGCTCGACCACTTCTCGTCGAGGGCGTCGTGCTTCTCCTGCAGCGACGCCTTGCGCTTCTGCAGTGCTTGCACGTCGGCGGAGAGCTGCTTCGCTTGCGCTTCCAGCTTTTCGACCTCGGCCGTCAACGCGGCGCGGTCGCTCGTAATTTTCTCTTCGACCTCCTGGGCGCGCGCTTCGGCGGCCAGGCGGTCGGCTTCGGCCTTCTTGGCCGCTTCGCGGACGTCTTGCGCGGAGGCGACGCCGAACGTCGCCACCAGCAAGGCCGCGGCGATCCACATCGCCCTCTTCATGGCTGAATCCTTCCCAGCGGCAGCGTCGTGACTTCGACGGAGCGAAGCCGGAGCGCCATCTCGCGCGTCACCTTGATCGGTTCGAGGTACTTGTGATCGAGCTCGACCCACTTGTTCTGCGCGAGATCGTATTCACCGACGCGCTTGCCGTCGGGGGTGAGCCAGTACACGGACACGCGGCCGACGCGAACCATGTCGGCGAAGATCTCCTCGTCGTTGACCATGATCTTCTCTTGGTAGACCTCGGTCACGTTGCCGTAGTTCGCCTCGACCTGGAGCGCTTCCAGCACGCGGCGCAGCTTCTCGGCGCCGGTGTAGTCGGGGCGGGCGAGTGCGTCCTTGACACCCGCGATGCGCGCGCGCCGCTCCTCCATCAGGAACGGCAGGTCGCCCTCGACGAAGGTCTCCAGGCGCGCGACCACCGCGTCGAGCGTGTCGACCAAGTCTTCGTTGAGGCGCACCGACTCGACCATGCGGCGATTGAGCTCGGCGATACCGTGGTCGAGCGCGCCGACTTCCTTCTCCTCAAGCGCCTTGCGCTTCTCGAAGAACTCGACTTGCGCGCGCGCGGCGCGCAGGCGCGCGGTCAGGTCGGCCTGCTCGTTGGCCCACTCCTGCTGCTTCTTCTGCGTGTCCTGGTAGGTAGCGACGGTTTTCTGCACCGTGTCGCTCAATTGCGCGGCGTCCTGCGCGTGCGCCGCGGCGATCGCGATCGCCACGCCGGCCGCGGCCGCGAGCGCGCTTTTCTTCCACGTTCGTTTCATGTGATGGCGAATCCTTTCGTGCCGTTGCGGTGCCGGCCACGCCCCGCCGCGCGCAGACGCGCGGCGTCGAAGCGACCGAACCGAAGGTCGAGGGCAGAGTAGTCCGGGCGCATAAATGCGAAATAAACCAGCCGTGAATCGACGGTGAAGCCCGGACCCCGGCGTAATTTCACCCGCGCTTTACGGAAGGTTCACGCGCGACTCCTAGACTACCGGCCATCTGGGCTCCAACTACAACGAACTCGTGAGGAGGGACACGAAGCAATGAGGGGGACCGCGAAAGAAGTCTGCGTGATCTCTTTCATGCTCGCCATGTCGTTCGTCGCCGCGACGACCATGGCGGGGGTGATTGCAGGTTCGGTCAAGGACGACAAGACGGACGAGCCGCTGATCGGCGCGAGCGTGGGCGTGGTGGGGACGAAGCTGGGCGGCGTCACCGACTTGGACGGCAAGTACACGATCACCAATGTTCCCGCCGGTTTGTATTCGCTGCGCGTGTCGTACGTCGGCTACGCGCAGAAGGTGATCGCCGGCGTGGGAGTGGGCGCCAACGAAACCATGGCGATGAACATCCGCCTCGAACCCATGTCGAACGAACAGGGCGACGCCATGCGCATCGACGACGTCTACGTCACCGCCGAGCGCGTGCGTACGTCGGCGGCGTCGGTGCTTGCGGAACGCCAGCAGTCGGCGGCCGCCATCGACGTGTTGAGCGCCGAGCAGATTCGTTTGTCGCCCGACGGCAACGCCAACGACGCGCTCAAGCGCGTGACGGGGCTCTCCATCGTCGACGACAAGTTTGTGTTCGTGCGCGGCGTCACCGACCGCTACAACTCGACCACGCTGAACGGCGTCGCCGTCACCGGCACCGACACCGACAGCGACAAGAAAAGCTTCAACTTCGACCTCATGCCGGCGTCGCTCATCTCGAGCACGGTGGTGGCGAAAACCGCGACGCCGGACCAACCGGGCGATTTCAGCGGCGGATTGGTGCAGGTCAACACGCTCGGGTTCCCGTCGGAGTTCCTGCTCTCGGCGACGATGGAGACGGGCTACGACACCGGCAGCTCGCGCACCGATTTCGCCGTCGCACCCGGCGGCGGCAGCGACTGGAAGGCGAAGGACGACGGGGCCCGCGCGCTCCCGAGCGGGCTCGCCGGAACCGCGCTCGCGCAGGCGCTCCCCAACTCGTGGGGTACGTCGGACGACCAGTCGCGCATGAACGGTTCCTACAACCTGTCGCTCGGCAATCACTACGACACCGGCAAAGGAACGCTCGGCGTCATCGCGTCGGGCACCTACAAGACCAACTTCAAAGTCGACGATTACCACCAGGAGCCGTACGCGGTCGGCGTCGACGGCAGCGAGAGCCGTTTGTTCATGTTCAACGGGACGCGTTACCGGCAGGGCTACCTGATGGGCGGGCTGCTCAACTTCGCCTATCACCCGTGGGGCAACCACTCGTTCAGCTTCGAGAACAATTATTCGCGCGCCGCGGCCGACAAGGTCTCGCAGGCCTTCGGGGTCGCGGGGTCGGGCGATTCGACGCGCACGCAGACGATCGAATGGGACCAGCGCGACCTGTATCTCGGACAACTCGCCGGCGACCACGAATTCCCCGGCTTGCACCAGATGGAATTGAAATGGCGCGCGTCGTACTCGACCTCGAACGCGGAAGAACCCGACCGCAAGTTCGCGTCGTACGCTCGCGTTCCGCAGGGCCTCTACATCCTGAAAGAGAATCTGCGCTCGTGGTCCAACCTCGCGGAGGATTCGCGCACCGCGAAGGTGGACCTCGCCTACCCGGTCGGACTCGGCAAGGTGAGCGCAGGCTATCTGTACCTGAATCGCGAGCGATCCTTCGGCATCGACGCGTACTCGACCACGCTCTCGCCCACTATGAGCCGCGCCGACAAGCAGCGCATCATCGTGCAGCCCATCGACGAGATCTTCGCGGCCGGAAATTACGGACCCAACTTGCTCCAGTTCGAGCCGTATTCGCCGCTCACCGGCGACTACACCGGCACGCAGGACTTGAGCGCGTACTACGGCATGGTCGACATGCCCTTCGACGTCGCGGGCCGCGGCTTTCGATTCGCGGGCGGGATGCGCGTCGAAGACTCGAACCAGGAAGTGGTGTCGCCGGTGTCGGACAGCGATCCCACGCTGCAGACCGCGACCATTGACGAGACCGACGCGCTCCCCTCCGCCAACTTGACCTACGAGGTCACGAACGCGTCGAACCTGCGGCTGGGCTACTTCAAGTCGGTCAACCGGCCCGAGTTTCGCGAGATGGCCAACGTCGCGTACGTCGACTTCGACGCCAACCAGGGCGTCATCGGCAATCCGGACCTCGAGCGCGCGGTGATCGAAAATTACGACGTGCGCCTGGAGTGGTTCCCCGGCGTGGGCGAAGTGCTCGCGGCCAGCTACTTCTACAAGGATTTGACCGACGCGATCGAAGAGGAGCTGCTGCCGTCGCCCGATCGCTATGTGCGCACGTGGTTCAACTCGCCGCGGGCGAAGAACTACGGCTACGAGATCGAGGTGCGAAAGAATCTGGGATTCCTGTGGGGATCGCTCGAGAACTTGATCGTGCAGGGCAACTTCACGCACGTCACCTCCGAGGTCGAATACACCGAGTCGCACAACGACCCGGTGACCAACGAAGCCGTCACCGAGACCAAGACGCGCACCATGCAGGGTCAGGCGCCGTACACGCTCAACGCGGGCCTGATCTACTCGGTTCCCGACATTCGCCTTTCGATGAGCGTGCTGTACAACCGCTTCGGCCAGCGCCTCGACGCGGTCGGCGACACGCGGGCGTACGACATCTACGAGGAGCCGCGCAACCTGCTCGACTTCGCGCTCACCGAACAATTCACGCCGTGGGTGCGGCTCAAGTTCACGATCAAGGACATCTTGGCGGAGGATATCGTCAACACATTTGGTACGTCCGGCTCGATTTGGGAGCAAGACGAAGTAGGGACCACGTATGCAATTTCTCTCTCTTTCAATCTATAGAGGCTGACGCCTTACTCCGACCAAGTGGTTGGGAGGGAGAGAACCTGCATACCGGTCGCAAACGCAGGGATGAGATTGGTGGCCATCCCCGGAGGGTTCAGCTCCGGGGATGGCATGCCGAGAAAGGAGGCACGCAGCGATTAGGCACGAGACCCCGTTTTCTCAGGCATCACGAAGATAAAGGAACCATGAATCGATTTTCAACCAGCAACGAAGTCTAAATTAGGAGGACCGCAACTCATGAAGCGCTTGTTCTTCATACTGACCGTCGTCGTCGCGGCGTACGCATCAACTGCGGCGGCCGCTCTCCCGCAGGTCGTCATCGGCGCAGGAACGGCCCAGCCGGTTCGAACGCCCTATTGCCAGACGTTCAACCGCACGCTGTCGGCCGACACCATCTACGTCATGACCGGCTTGTACTACGTGCAGCCCGGCCACTCGCTGACCATCGAGCCCGGGACCGTCATCAAGGGTCACAAGGCGACGGGCGGCACGCTCATCGTCTGCCGCGGCGCGCAGATTTTTGCGCAAGGCAACCAGTTCCAACCGATCATCTTCACCAGCAGCCAGGCCGCGGGTGCGCGCCTTCCCGGCGACTGGGGCGGCGTCATCATCTTGGGTAGCGCACCGGTCAACAAGGTCAATCCGCTGATCGAAGGCGGTCTCATCGCCGGCGACTGCACGGGTGCCACCGGCACCTATGGCGGCGTCAACGCGAACGACAACAGCGGCGTGTTCAGCTACGTTCGTATCGAGTACGCCGGGTATCGCTTCGCGCTCAACAACGAGGTCAACGGCCTCACCATGGGCGGCGTGGGCGCGGGGACGCAGATCGACCACGTGCAGGTGAGCTACTCGGACGACGATTCGTACGAGTGGTTCGGCGGCACGGTCAATTGCTCGTACTTGGTCGCCTTCGCCGGCACCGACGACGAGTTCGACACCGACTTCGGCTACCGCGGGCGCGTGCAGTTCGGATTCGGATTGCGCGACCCGGACCAGTCGGACCCGACCGGGCAGTCGAACGGGTTCGAATCGGACAACGACGCCTCGGCGACGTCGACCGACCAGCCCTACACGCGGCCGATCTTCTGCAACATGGCGCTGGTGGGTCCCGAGCGCAACAACGCGCAGGTTCCCTTCCCGCTCGGCGAGACGTTCCAGTACGGCGCGGTGATTCGCCGTTCGTCGCAGCTCAACCTGTTCAACTCTGTCATCATGGGGTATCCGTGGGGCATCAGCCTGCGCGACGCCAACACGAAGACGTGGGCGCTGAACGATTCGTTGCAGGTTCGCAACGTCAGCGTCCAGGCGACGCTGAATCCGAGCGGCTCGACGCACATCCACGACGAAGTAGCGTGGACGACGATCGACACGTGGTTCGCGACGGGGGGCTGGGCCAATCTCCCGGCCAACAACGCGGCGCGCCAGCCCGACGTCATCGGCCTCAACAACATGAGCAGCTTGAACGCGCCCGACCCGCGTCCGACGGGGAGCTCCGAACTCATCGGAAGCGCGAGCTTCACCAACCCGCGCCTGGCCGCGTTCGTCCCCACGACGTACCGCGGCGCCTTCCCCGACACCAAGACGGCGCAGCTCAACGAGCTGTGGACGGCGCGCTGGACCAACTTCAGCCCGCAGTCGGCCGACTACGACAACGGCATCACCACCGGCGTCGGCGGCGGTCCTGAGTTCGCGTCGTCCTTGTCGCAGAATTACCCGAACCCGTTCAATCCGCAGACGACGATCGACTTCATCGTTCCGGCGACCGGCCACGTCAACCTCGACGTGTTCGACGCGCGCGGCGCCAAGGTGGCGTCTCTCGTGAACGGCGTGGTCGAGAAGGGCAAGCACACGGTCGGCTTCAACGCGCAAGGGTTGGCGTCGGGCGTGTACTTCTATCGCCTGCAGGGCAGCGGGATCAACGA
>CAZLLI010000091.1:0-10774 GCA_964560355.1 uncultured bacterium
GACCAGGTTGCCGCCCCAGGTCGAATTGATGCGGATCGGCACCTTGAACACACTGGCGACTTCGTCGACGCGCGTCGAGCACAGGAAGCCGCACACTTGCAGCTTCTTGCCGAAGGTGATCATGTCGGGCACCACACCCATGTGCTGGTAACCCCAGAATTTTCCGGTGATGCCGACGCCGGACTGGACTTCGTCGACCACGAACATGATGTCGTGCTCGAGCGTGATGTCGCGGAGGAACTTGAAGAATTCGGGACGGAAGTGGTTGTCGCCGCCTTCGCCCTGGACCGCTTCGATGATGAGCGCGGCGATGTCGTCGCCGTTTTGGCGAATCGCTTCCTTGATTTCGTTCTTGGCCTGCTCCTCGAGCGCCACCACGGCGTCGAGATGCTTCTCGAGCGGGAACGTGACCTTGGGGTTCACGATGCGCGGCCAGTTGAATTTGGGATAGCTCTTGATCTTGACCGGGTCGGTGTTGGTGAGCGACATGGTGTAGCCGGTGCGTCCGTGGAAGGCTTCGCGGAAGTGGATCACCTGCTGGCCGACGTCCTTCTTCGCGCCCTTCTTGTAGTTCTTCTGCACCTTCCAATCGAACGCGGCCTTGAGCGCGTTCTCGATCCCGAGCGCACCGCCTTCAATGAGGAACATGTGCGGCATCTCGCGCGGAATGGCGAAGCGATCCATCGCCTCCACGAACTCCGCCATCTGCTGGCTATAGAAGTCCGAGTTCGACGGCTTGTTGACGGCGATGGCACCCAAGCGTTCGCGGAACGCGGGGTCGGTCAGCTTGGGATGGTTGATCCCGATCGGCAGCGACGCGAAGAATTGGAAGAAGTCGAGGTAGGTGCGGCCGTCCGCCTTGTCGCGCAGACGGATTCCTTCGCTCTTCTCGAGATCGACGACGATGGGAAAGCCGTCGACCAGCATGTGTCGGCCGATGGTCTCGAGCACCTTATTGGGCTCGACGTGGACGTCCGTTCCGGCCCCGGTCGCGTGCGGCATGGAAAACTCCTCTTGGGTTGTGATTGGTATGGCGGCCCGAAGTCGTGCGCGGCCCCGATTGCCCCACCGAAAACTCGTTGCTAGGGCCTACGCTAAGGGATTCGAGGAATGGGTGTCAAGGACAAGGAAGGCGCCGACAGACGCCCGAAATTTCCATAAACACAGCGAGTTAGCGACCGTACTTCGAGTGCCGTCGTGGGTCCGGCAGGGGCGCGCGAAACATCTCGGCGCCGCCGACGAACGTGGCCTCGACGTGGAGGCGGTCGGTGTCGGCGAGGATCGGATTCGCGGAGAGAACGACGAGGTCCGCCACCTCACCGGCGTCGATCCCGCGCGCCCGTTCGCTCCCCTTCCACATCGACGCGGCGGCGATCGTATAGCGGCGAAACGCGTCGACCGCGCCCACCCGCTCGCGCTCGACCGCGTGGTTCGTCGCTCCCTTCAGTCCGAAGAGCGGTCCGGCCGGCATGCCGTCCGAGCTGAACACGACGCGCGCGCCCGCACGCTCGAGCGTGGCGAAGGGATTGTTGCGCTCCCAGCGCGCGCGCCCGAGTCGGCGCTCGTAGAGACCGCCCGCGCCTCCCCAGTTGCGCACGAAGTTGGGCTGCATCACGAGGGGGACGCCGAGGCGCACGATGCGCTCGATGTCGCGCTCGGCGATCACTTCGGCGTGCTCGACGCGGACACGCGCGCGCGAAGCGCGCGTCGTTTCGATCGCATCCAAGACGGTCGACAGCGCCCGGTCCCCAATCGCGTGCACAGCGCATGCGATTCCCATCTCGGCGCATGACCGCATCTCGCCGACCAGCGACTCGTGGGTTACCAAGAGGTCGCCGCGCGTGTCCGCGTCGGCGTAGGGCTCGTGCAGGGCCGCGGTGCGCGCGCCCATCGACCCGTCGGAGAAGATCTTGATGCCGACCGCGCGCACGCGCGCGGGGTCGACGGCGTCGAAGCGCGCGCGCGCCGCTTCGAAGTCGCGCGCCGCCAGGTGGAGATAGCCGTCGACGCGGAGCGGCCGCCGCGACGCGCGCAGACCCGCGCCGTACACCGCAATGGTGTCGGGGTCGACGATGTCGTGGATGGCGGCGATACCGAGCGCGTGCAGGTGCGCGATGGCGCCGTCTATCGCCGCTGCGACGGCGTCGTCCGCAGGGCGCGTGAGGCGGTTGGCCTCGAATACCGCTTCTTCCGTGATGCGGCCGCTCTCGCGATCGACGAAGCGCCCGTCGACGCGCGGCGCCAGCGCCGCGAGCAGCGCGCCGTTCGCGACTCCCACATGGCAACACACACGGCGCGCGTAGACCAGCCGAGTGCCGCCGATCGCGTCGAGGTCGCTTCGCGTCGGAAGCGTCGCGTCGCGCCACTCGCTCTCGTCGAAATCCACGCCGACGACCGCGGAGTCGGACGCACCCGCCGCCGCCGCGATCCGGGCCACGACGTCGCCGGCGCTCGTCGCGGCGCTCAAGTCGACGCGCAGCGACTTGTTGGCCAGCGCGATCAAGTGGAAGTGGGCGTCGACGAAGGCGGGGCAAACGAACTTGTGGGTGGCGTCGAACACGCGCACGTCGGGGCGCGCACCGGCGACCGGCGCGGAGGCACCCGGCAGCACTTCGACCACGCGCCCGTCGCGGATCCAGATCGTGCGCGGCTCGAATCGTATGGAGCCGGAGGCGTCCTCGGTCCACACCCGCGCCCCCGAGATGACGAGCGTCGACATGGCGGGCATTCTAACAAAAAAACAAGGGGGCCCGATTCCTGGAGGAGGCCCCCTTGTCCCAACCCGTCCAGTGGCGGACCGAACGGGCAGTCATCGCCGCACGCGATTTAGTCGTCGCAGCAGACGTCTTCTTCGTACCCGCGCACGTCGCGCTGGTACGCCCAACGTCTCCGATGCTCCACGCTGATCTCGTGCTGTTCGAGCAGCGCGCCGCACTGGTCGAACACAAAGACGAGTCCGTCTTCGTAGTAGGTCCACGTCATCTTGACGCGGCCCGCTTCGTTGGTACGCACGCGGTGAGGCGTGTAGCCGTACTCGTCGTAGACGGCCTTCATGTCGCCGTCGAGATTCTTGATGTACAGGTAATGACGAAGGAACTTGCGCTCCTTCTTCCCCGTGACCTGCGGCGGGTAATAAATCTCGTCCGCGAGTGCAGGCGCCGCGATGAGCAGCGACAGCGCGAACGACCAAACGAACTTTCTCATGCCCCGACTCCTTAGATGCTAACGCTAGTGATGCTTGGAGCTTACAATTGTTGCTTATTGTATCACATTCAATCGTTCCGGGGCAAGTTGGGGGGCGTCGCGGCGCGTGCTTTCCGGGGATGGCGGAGCCGGTTTAAGCGACTGGTAGACAGGCGATTACAGGGGAGGCGCGGGGCCAGGCGGGCGGGCAAAAAAAGTTAGGGCCCGCTCGCCGGCTGTCGCTTGAGTTTGGAACAGGGGCAACAGGCGGAAGACAAGCAGGGCCCTAATGTGAGCCGGCAGTATACCACGTTCGCGCGTCGACGCGAGGGCGCGCTAGCGCGCGCCCGACACCTCCGCGGGTCGGCGCGGCAGCTGCCATTCGTCGAACAGAATGTACTCGATCGCGGGCCTCACCTGCGCGGGGTTGAAGTACACCGGCGGAAATCCGAACACCGCGCTGCGCGCCGCGACCGCGCCGGGAATATCCTGCGCGACGACGTCGGCGTAGACGGTGGTCCAGAACGCGACCGGCTGCAGATACGTGCGCTCGGTGGTGTCACGGCACACGAGTCCGTAGATGGGCTCGAAGCACGAGCGCGGCGGCGGCACGTATTGACACGCTTGTCCGGTTCGGAAGTACGACGGGTTGTACACTTCGGCGTCGATGCCTTGCGCTTCGGGAGCGTACGCGCGACCGGGGTTCGCGACTTCGGGGCGCAGCGTGAGCGCCGGGAAGTTCGGGTCGAGCGGCTGCGCTTCGCGCATGGTGTCGTCGCGCGTCGACGCCGAGCCCGGCTGCCGGTACCCGGGCGAGACCGGGCAGTAGCGGCGGTTGCTCCCCGTCCCCGGGATGCGCGCGCGCGCAGTCGGCAAGTACCCGTAGTCGATCGCTTCCACGCACAAATCCTGGTACGCGAAGCCGTGGTCGCCCGGCGGATCGGTGAGGTCGGGCGTCCCCGTCTGCGGATCCTCGGTTTCGTAGAGCGGGATCATGGGCCAGCGCACCGCGAGGTCGGCGCGACGCGGCAGCACGTTCTGCACCGGCTGCTGCCCCGCGATCAGCACGTGCGCGCCCGCTTGCATCGCGAGCGCGATGCCGTTCGGAACCACCTTGCCCGACACGCCCGCGCCAGCCTGGCACGGCGACGTCCCCAGCGCCGATTGGGTCGACCGGAACTGGATGTACTGGTAGAGCAGCGGGAGCCGCGCCACGTTGGTGGTGGTGAGGTCGCCAAAGACGCTCCACAGGATCGACTTGTAGCTGGCCAGCGTCGTGAGTGGGATCTCGCGCTCGGTGCTCGCCGCGATGACGTCGCGCGACGGGTCGAAGTCGGCCACGTTCGACACCATGTCGAGCCAGAAGGCGTCGTGCTCGGCGTCGTTGGGGACGCTCCCGTTGGTGAGCTGGAACCCGGAGAAGCCGGCATTTTCGTCGGGGCCGTAGTCGTCGACCACCAGCAGATTGCGCTCGCCGGTGAAGCGGACGATGTTCACCTTCACTTCGATGCGCGAGCAGAATCCGGAGTTGTCGATCACTTCCGCGGTGAACGTGTGGGTTCCGAAATTGAACGCGCGCGCCGGCACCACCGCGAACGAACCCACGAACGGGGTGTAGTCGGTCTCCCACTGGTCGGGGTCGTTCAAGTCGAGGATGTCCCAACCGTAGCGATACCCCGACACGGTGCCGCCGTAGTCGTCTGCGCACGCGCTCAGAGTGAACGACATGCCTACGCCGGCGACCATGTCGAGGATGGTCAGCGGATAGTCGCACGTTGAAGCTATCACGCTGCCCACGAACTGATTGGTGACGATGAGGCGCGGCCCGGTGGTGCGCCGCGACACCTTGATGCGGCGCGCGTTCCTGCGCTCGTCGAGCACCGGCGTCACCGCGCCGGCTTCGTCCTTGGCGCGCATCGCGAACACGTAGTCGCCAAAATTCATGGGCGGCGTGGTCCACGACTTGCCGGAGTCCAGCGGCGCGCGATAGAAGACCCACGGCTTCCACGCCGACGCCGACGCGCTCCCGCGCAAGTAGTCGAGCGTCTCGGTGAAACTCCCGTTGTGATTGACCGTGCTCTCGAGCGCCCACTGCACCGAGTCCGGCTCCTGGCGCGTGAGCAAATCGTCGATGTAGTCCACCGCGACCCACTCGTACGTGGCGATGGGCGGGAGTTCCGACGGTGTGAGCCCCAAGGCCTGTCGGGGCGTCGTGATGCTGATGTCGGGCGAGAGCGTCCGCGCCGTGAAGGAACGATACGCCGGTGCGGTCGAGCGCATTCCTTCGCTGTCGACGGCGCGAATGAAGAACGTGTGCGAACGCGTGAACACCGCCGACTGCTGGCCCGGGACCGTCTCCACGAGCGAGTCGGCGGAGAAGGTGAACGTGGAGTCGTTCGAGACCACGGGCGACCACGGCACCCCCGTGGTGTCGGCGGGGTTGAAGCCGCCCGCCTGGTTGTCGGTGACTAGGTATTCGTAGTAGGCGATTTCGCCGTCGGGGTCCCACCCGCCCCAAAAGAGCTGGACGTTGTAGGTGCTGGTCGACCCTTCGGGCGGCGCGGCCGCGATCCAGATCGTCGGGGGCTGATTCTTCGCCGGCGTGCCTTCGTATTCGGTGGAGGCACACGCGGCCATCAAAGTTGCGCATGCGAGAACGAGCGCGATGCGTGGCTTCATGACGACTGCCTTCTTCTGGCTTCGGCTCCGCGGACGGGGCCGCGCCTTGCGACGCGGCCCCGCCCCTCGGCGCCAGTTGCGTATGACGACTCCCTACTTCAGAAGAACCATCTTCCTCGTCTGCGTGAAGTCGCTCGCTACCAAGCGATAGAAATAGATACCGCTCGACACGGCCTGACCCGCGTCGTTGCGACCATCCCACGTCACCCGGTGCACTTCGCCCGCCGCACGATCGCCTTCGATGAGCGTGCGCACGAGCTGCCCGGAGACGTCGTAAATCTTCAAGCTCACACGCGTGCGATCACGCACGGTGAACTCGATCGACGTCGACGGGTTGAAGGGGTTCGGGTAGTTCTGGGACAGCGTGGTCTGCCGCGGCGTCGGCGGAGTGCCGACAGGAGCGTCGACGGTGTTCTGGAGGAACGTGATCACGTCGTAGAGGTGATGCACGCGGTCCATTATGCCGCCGTTCGCGCCCGCGCGATCGTCGCGAATGAGGTCGAACGAGAAGCCTTCCAGCAGCACGCGGGCCTGCGCACTCGACGCGTTGGTCGTCGTCTGCGAGATAACCGCGCTGTAGGACGGATTGCCGTTGTACCGCATCTGCGACACCGCCGAACCGGTCGGGGCCAGGACGTCGAACCGATTGATGCCCAGGCAACCGCCGAAGGCGATCAACGTGTCCGGTCCCGCGGGGTGCGAGAACGCACTGCCGCCCGCGGCGATAACCCGCGGATTAGTGCCGAGACCGAGGTCCTTGTGGTCCGCGGTGACGAGGTTGAAGTTCAGGTACACCGACCGAAGATTGGTCGCCGACCCCGAACCCAACGTCACCCACTCCTCCGCGATGCCGTCGCCGCTCAAGTACAGACCCGGGCCCTTGGTCGAGTTGTTGAGGAACGAGAACAGCAACCCGAAGTCGTCGCCCTTTTCAGGCGCTCCGCTGCCGTCGCCGACCGTCCCGTCTTCCAACTCCTCCGAGTTCCAGAGGATCTTCTTGTAGTACGGCGTGATCTGGGTCAGCACGTCGGTGACGCGCGCGCCCGGACCGTTGCCCAGCGCCGACGACGGGGCTCGCACGTCGTAGCGATCCACTTCGTCGAGAATACCCATCATCTGGAAGGCCTGGTCGAAGAACGGCTGTACCGCGCGGCCGTCGCCGTCGTCCACGTACAGGATGTCGTTCGCCGGGCTCGCGAGGGCCGCGCGCGGCAAGCACGTCATCTCCATCGGGTTCGCGTACGCGACGTTGATGTCCGTCGTGGTCACGATGGCTCCCGACGCGTCGAAGTTGTCGAACGCGTGGTAGCCGCCGAAGAAGTATGACTTGGCGCCGCCCACGGAGACGCCTTCGTAGAAGTACTCGATCATGTCACCCGGCGTGAACAAGTTGTCGTTCAGGTCGACGCAGTACACGTTGGGGACGATGGTCGTGTTGTTTTGCGTGCGCGCGTTGTCGAAGCGCACCTTGTACCACGTGATGCCGCCCGGTCCGACGACCGAGCCCACCACCGGCCAGCGCGTCGCGTCTTCGGTGAGGTTGCTCCCCGATTTGCTCGCCTGCCCTTGCGGGAAGACGGCGACGTACGCGTAGATCGCGGGACCGCCGAAGGTCGGATCGGTCGCGATGCCGGCCACCGGGTCGACCACGGTCGCGGAAGCCGAATCGCCCGGCAGGATGTTCGCGTTCGCCGCCGGCAGAATGTCGTTGGCGGCGTCGATGCGAACCTTGCCGGTGACGGTTCCGTTACTGGCGAAGTTGTCCTGCAGCAATTCCCATCCATTGACGGTCCACTGCGGCCCGTCGATGGCGACGCGCTTGACCGTCAGGTTGTCGATGAGCGGCGAATGGCTGTGACACGAGCCCGTTCCCACCGAACCGCACCACACGCCGCACATGTCCCACGCCCCGATCGCGACCTGGATGTGCGACGCGCCGGGATCGATGTAGGGACCCATCGCGTAGACGGCTTCGAGCCAATCGAGGTCGTCGCCGTAATACACGGTGTTGTCGTCGAGCCAGCCCTGCGGGCAGCCGCCGACGATGGAACGCACGTGCCAGATGTAGAACACGAGGTTGTCGAGCGGGAGGTCGCGATAGACCGAGAACTGCAGCACGGCTTCCGTGCCCGTGCCCGTCCACGCGATGTTGGGCGACCACACTTCGTTGCGCAGATACTGCCCGAACGCGTTCCCATAGGGGATCGCCTTCACGGCCGGGAAACCGCCGCAACTGTAGTTCGCCGTCGACCCGTTGAAGAACGCCCACAAGCACGAGATGTCGCGCGCGCACTGGTCCTGCTGCAGGATCCCGATGCCGGGCAACAATCCGGCGTAGTTGCCATAGCCGGCAAGATTGCAGCTGTTCCAGTCCCCGCTCAACGTCCCGTGGGCGCCGACCGCTTCGGTTTCGAAGGTGCTGGTGCTCAACGTCGTGGCGCCGTTTTGCACCACGAGGTTGTCGACGATGAAGGCACCGTCGGTGTCCCACAACCCGTCCGAGTCGGAGTAACCGCCGTCCGCGATGAAGTTGAAACGGAAGCGGCCGCTGCCGCCGATGGTCGCCGCCGGAACCACGTACGACTCCGCCGTCGACGCCTGCTGGTTGTCGTAGGAACCCTGACCGCCGTTGATGGTAGCAACGGCCGTCCAGTTACCCGTGCAACCCGCGTCGTACTCCGCGTAGGTGAAGTCATAACCCGGCTCCGAGTCCCACGACGCGAGGTACGACACCGTCGCGTTGCCGGTGAACGTGAAGCACTTCGAGCAGAGGAGCTGCTGCCACGAGTTGCCGTAGCCCGGGAGGGCGGCGTAACCGCACAGGTTCGGGTCGCCCGCGTTCGCGCGCGCTCCGATCCACATCGATTGCGACCCCGCCAGGGGCACGAGCAGCCCGTAGGTGCCGCCCGCCAGTCCCGCGAAGTTGTCCACGTGCACGTAGTCGCCGGTCTGCTGGGTCAAGTCCTGCGTGACCCAACCCTGCGTGACGCACGACGCGCCGGTGTTCCACTTGTAGGAAGCCAGCACCGTCGTGTTGGCCGCCGCCACCGCGAAACGCGCCGGCGCAATGCCGCCGTCGGTCAAGCCCGACGTCTTCATCGACGTCTGTCTTTCCCTCCGGATCGGTTCGTTTGACACCTTGCGCGCGTCGGACGCGGAAACCCACGCGGCTCCGATACACGCGGCCAGTGCGAACAAAACGAGTTTTTTCATTTCATTTATCTCCCGATGTTGCTGGGATGCAATCAACGGTTGTTCGACATACGCGCCGAACGACCGCCTGTTTCATTTACGGGAGCAGAGGCCGAAAAATACAGAAACGCGATTTCCCGAGGCAAAGACGTGTCACCTCCGGTGTCGCCATCGGAAAAGCTGGTACTTCATGACCGTCGTCGTTTGCCGGCGGCGAGTGTCGGGCGCCGCCGGTCGCGACAGTGTGGTCGGCAAGGTGGTCGGCTAACGGCACGACCGGTGGGAATCGTGCACGCATGGAAGGCACTACGAAGTTGCGGGACGCCGCGCGAGCGGCGCTGCAATCCATAGCCCTTTGCCCCTGTTCCAAGATCAAGTATTCGGTGCGCTGCGCAGGAGTGTCAATTGCGAACTTAATTTTGCGCTGTGCGCGCGCGAGATTTTTGGAACGGATGTGTGTGTGTCGACGCGCGTGTATGGGTGTCGCGCGCACGCAGCCGAGCGCAATCGTCTCCTCGACGCTCGACGCGACCGTTCCTCTCCGCTCATGTCCTCGCGCGCGATCGCAATCTCGTGTCGTATCGCGCTGCGGAAATCGCGTCGAGGAATCGATCGCGTCGAGCTCGTGGGGCAGTGACACACGCGCGTATGGCGTGGTACGGACATTGCAGCGTTTCGCGTGCCACCCACGCCGTGGCCGGTTTGCGGCCAGGGTGAGGCCGCCGCGTAACGAAAATGACCAACCCGGTGCAACCCAGAGACCCAGGCGCCACTGCGACGCGCCCCGACGACGCCTTCGCGCTGCCGGTGGTCCTTGCCGCCCTGGCCGAGCGCAAGCTTCTGAGCGCCGACGAGGTCGCGGTGGTGCGCTCGGGCTATGCCGCCCGCCGCGACCACCTGGCCGCCGCCAACCGCACCAAGGGCGAGGACGCCTCCGCCTTCGTGTCGCCGCTCGAAGTGATCGCCGACTTCCACTTCCCGAGCCCCAATCCCAAGCGCGAGTGGCTCGACGAAGAACAGCTGTGCCGCGCCTTCTCCGACTTCGCGGGCGTCCCCTTCTCGCGCATCGACCCGCTCAAGCTCGACGCGCGCACGCTCGCTTCCATCGTGTCGAAGCCGTTCGCGCAGAAACACCTCGCGGTGCCGATCCAGCTCGACGGCCGCCGCCTGGTGGTCGCGATGGTGAATCCGTTCGACAAGCGCGCGATCTTGAACCTCGAGCACGCCACCAACTACACGGTGGAGCCGGTGCTGGGGTTGCGCGCGGAAATTCTCAAGACCATCAACGAAATCTTCGCTTTCGAGCGCAGCCTGCAGAAGGCGGAGAAGCAGCGCACCGCGTCCGTCGACCTGGGCAACCTCGAGCAGCTGGTCGACGTCGCCGCCGGCGACGCGGAGAGCTCCGACCAGCACGTGGTGCGCGCGGTCGACCTCTTGATGCAGTACGCCTTCGACCAGCGCGCGAGCGACATCCACATCGAGCCCAAGCGCGAACGCTCGGTGGTGCGGCTGCGCATCGACGGACGCCTGCACGACACCCACTCCATCCCGCGCCAGGTCTATCCGGGGTTCGTGTCGCGCATCAAGATCATGGCGCGCCTCGACATCGCCGAGAAGCGGCGCCCGCAGGACGGCCGCATCAAGATCGCCTATAAGGAGAGCGAGGTGGAGCTGCGCGTATCCACGGTGCCAACCGCGCTCGGCCAGAAGGTCGTCATTC
>CAZLLI010000092.1:0-10757 GCA_964560355.1 uncultured bacterium
GAGTTGCGATCGCCGCCGGCGTCGATCTGGTGGAAAATCATGGCGCCATTCTAGGCGACGCGCGCCGTTCCCGGCAAGCTCGGTTGCAACGCGTGCGACGCGGGCGTACACTCGCGGCGGTGCCGCCATGCAGAACGACCTCTTCGACGCCGCCTACAACGCCATCCTCGCCGCCGATTCCTACGCCGACTTCTTCGCGCGATTGCGCGCGTACGACTGCCGGCGCTGCCAGCTGTGCCACGCGCGCACCAACATCGTGATCGATCGCGGCAGCCCGACGGCGTCCTTGATGCTGATCGGCGAGCGCCCGGGCGACAACGAGGACCTGCGCGGGCAACCCTTCGTGGGGCGCGCGGGAGAACTGCTCGACAAGATGCTGCGCGCGATCGACCTCGATCCAGCCCAGGACGTCATCATCGCCAACGTCACCAAGTGCAAGCCGGAAGTCGACCGTGCGCCGCTCGCCGACGAAGTGGCGGCCTGCATGCCGTTCCTCGAGAAGCAAGTCGCGCTGGTGAAGCCGCGCGTGATCGTGCTCTTGGGCGCGGTCGCACTCAAATGGATCGACCCGGAGCGCGCGGAAGCGACTATGGAAGAGCAGGCGGGGAAGTTCTTCACGGTCTCCGCGTACCCGGGGATCCAATTCATGGTGATGTACAACCCGGCGTTCCTCTTGCGCGATCCGCGCAAGAAGCCGGACGCGTGGGAGCACTTGAAGGCGCTGCGGGAGTACTTGCGTGCGGGGACGCGCGCGGCCTAGTCGCCCGCGACCGCGCGCGAGTATTCCAACCTGCGAAAGCGAAGCTGCTGCGCGGTCAAATCCTCGTCGTACGCCAATCGAACATCCGCGATCTCGTCGCCGCGCATGATCGGCGTGAGGTGCGGGAACACGAACGCCTTCAGCTTGGGGAGCTTCAAGCGCTCGCGGCGCGCGGCGATGTTCGCTTTCCACGCGGGGTCGAGCTGGGTGCCGAAGTCGTCGAAGATGCGGTGCGCGGCGTCGGCGTCGCCGGTCGACTTGATCACCTGCAAGCGTGAGAGCAATTCGCCCGCCCCTTCGCGCGCGCGGTCGACGTCGTTCACGCGCACGAAGTAGTCGCGGTCCACCGAGATGACTTCCACACCGTAGTTGCGCTTCTTCTCGCCGCCGCGCAAGAGCCACATGAGAATGCAGTGGTGACCGCGGTCGTGGGCTTCGCGCACCTCGACGCCTTCGACGCGGTCCATGCGCGCCATCCATCCCTGCAGATACGACACGAACGCGGTCTCGACCACGAGGTCGCGCAGCGACGCGTCGTAGGCGCCGATCTCGGCCAGCTTGGGGTCGCCGATGTGATAGAGCGCGACCAAGTCGGCGCGCGCTTCTTCGAGTGCGGAGTACACGCGACCCAGGCGCGCGCGCGGGTCCATGGATCCGAGCGCCGGATCCGGTCGACCCGAGCCGTGGCCGATGATCTCGTGCAGGTACACCTTGAGCGGCCGCACCAGCGCGTGGGTGAGCGACAGCACGGCGTCGCGGTACTCGGGGAGGAAGAACTCGTTCACGACCGCCTGCTCCAACCCTTCCGTGCGCGTGTTCTCGACGTTGTGCAGGATGACGTTCTTGCTGCCGTGGTCGCGGCGAATGTCGTTGTAGTTGGGAAGATTGTACGCCGCGGGCGACACCGGCCCGGCGTCGCCGGTCTCGACGACGACATTGACAATGGTCGCGACCGGGCGCGACACGTCGGTGCGCTTGTAAGCGTCGGGCCACGGCATCTTCGCCTCGAAGTAGGACGCGTTGGCCGCGATCTTCTCGATGGCGCCCCCGCCCGCGCGGAAGCTCGCGTTGGCCTCGAACTGCGCGATCACGCCGCGCGGGTCGAGATAGCTCTCGATGAAGCCGTTCAAATAGTCGACGCGCGCGTCGCTCTTCAACCAGTGCACCATGTGCTCGCGGAAGTGATTCTCGTCGCCGGTTCGGTAGAACTCGAGCAGCGACCGAATCGCCGCGCGCTGCTCGTCGTTCTCCGCGTGCGGAGCCGCCAGCGCAAGGAAGTGCGCGACCGTCTCGAGCTCGCGTCCGAACAACCCGCCGATGCGATACACCTCGGGCGTGACGCGGCCGTCGCGCTTCGCGAAGCGCACGTTCAAGCGCTCGCGCCACGCGGGAAGCGCGTCGACGTCGGTCTTGGTGACGCCGCGGTCGTAGTAATTCACGGCGCTGGTGGCGACGATATCGGCGCCGGACGACTGGTTGGTTTGCACCGGCTCGAAGTCGGCGTCGAAAATGGAGCGCTCGAGGCGCGCGAGCAGTGCACCGACCGACTCGCCGGCGCGGAGCGGAAGCGCGGCGCCGCGAGAGGTGGCGTGCGCCGTGGCACTCGCGAGCATCGCCGGCGTCAGACGCGACGGCACGAACTTGTGGTGCGTGTGGTGGTGATACTGGCCGTGGTGGATCCACACCAGCTTTAAGTACTCGTGGAGCGCGCCGCGCGAAGGCGCGTCCAGGCCGTCCGCGTGGGCGAAGCACGCTTCCAGCAGGCGCACGACATCGTCGGCGTCGCGGTGGCTCTGGCGGAACGCGATCCCGTTGCCCGCGATGGCGGCGCGCGACATCAAATAGAGGAAGCGCTTCTCGCGCGCGTCGAGGTCGTCGAAGCCGGGGGCTTCGACGCCGATCACGAGCGCGTCGCGCCCGTCGGGGCCGATGCGCTCCAATTCGCCGAGGAGCGGCTGATCGGTGGATGGGGTCGCGCGTTCTTTCGACATCGCTCGATTCTACACTCTTCCGCGGGCCTCTGCTAGAATCCGCTCATGGACGATGGAGCAAGCCGTATGCCCGCGCGCGCATCCTCCAAACCCTCCCGCGCCGACGTCGAGAAGTTGCGCCGCGAAATAGAAGAGCACAATTATCGCTATTACGTGCTCGACGATCCCACCGTCTCCGACGCCGAGTACGACGCTCTCTTGCGCCGGCTGGAGGAGATCGAGTCGAAGTGGCCGGAGCTGCGCGCGCCCGACTCGCCGACGCAGCGCATCGGCGCGCCGCCGTCGCAGGGCTTTGCGGTGGTCACGCGCGCGGTGCCGATGCTGTCGCTCGAAAATGCGATGACGGAGGACGAGCTGCGCGAGTGGCGCGAGCGCTTGGAGCGCGTGGTGGGCGAAGCGGGCGCCTCCGACTTCGTGTGCGAACCCAAGATGGACGGCGTCGCGGTCGAATTGGTGTACGACGACGGCGTGCTGGTGCAGGCCTCCACGCGCGGCGACGGCGTCAACGGCGAAGACGTCACCCCCAACGTGCGCACCATTCGCGCCATTCCGCTGCGCCTCATGCACGCGGCGAAGGGGAAGAAGCCGCCCAAGAGCTTGAGCGTACGCGGCGAGGTCTACATGCCGCTCGCCGATTTCGAGCGCATCAATCAGAAGCAAGCGGAAGCGGGGGACAAGCTGTACGCCAACCCGCGCAACACCGCGGCGGGTTCGCTCAAGCAGATCGACCCGAGCGTCACGGCGACGCGCCCGCTCAAGTTCTTCGCGTACGGCATCGGCAGCGCGGAAGGAACCGGCATCGCGTCGCAGTGGGCGCTCCTGCAGTCGCTCAAGGCGTGGGGGCTCCCGGTCAATCCGCTCTCGAAGCGCGTCGACTCGATCGACGACGTGCTCGCCTTCCACCGCACGCTCGAAGACAAGCGCCCCAAGCTCCCGTACGAGATCGATGGCGTGGTGGTGAAAGTGGACGACTTCGCGACGCAAGTGGAGGCGGGCACGCGCTCGCGTTCGCCGCGCTGGGCGATCGCGTGGAAGTTCCCGCCCCAGGAAGCACGCACGCGCGTGCTCGACATCGAAGTGCAAGTGGGCCGCACGGGCGCGCTCACTCCCGTCGCGCGCTTGGAGCCCGTGCGCGTGGGCGGTGTCACGGTGTCGAACGCGACGCTGCACAACGCCGACGAGATCGAGAAGAAGGACGTGCGCGTGGGCGACTGGGTGTTCGTGCGGCGCGCGGGTGACGTCATCCCCGAAGTCGTCGCGCCCATCACCGAGCTGCGCAAGGGGTCGCTGCGCAAATTCAAGATGCCGGAGAAATGCCCCGTGTGCGGCACGCCGGTCGAGCGCCCCGAAGGCGAAGCGGTGACGCGGTGCCCCAATTTCTCGTGCCCGGTGCAGGTGCGCGGGCGCTTGATTCACTTCGCGTCGCGCGGCGCCATCGACATCGAAGGCCTCGGCGTCAAGTTGGTCGACCAGGTCGTGACCGCGGGATTGGTGAAAACGCCCGCCGACATCTACCGACTGACGTTGGAGCAAGTCGCGGCGCTGGAACGCAAGGCGGAAAAGTCCGCGCAGAACGTCATCGACGCCATCGAGCGGTCCAAGCACACCACGCTCCCGCGCTTCATCTACGCGCTCGGCATCCGCAACGTGGGCGAAACGGTGGCGGAGATACTCGCGGAGCACTTCGGTTCGATCGAAGCCCTGATGGACGCGGACGAAGAGGAGATGTCGAACATCCACGGGATCGGCGACGTCATCGCGCACGAGATTCGCGCGTGGGCGCAGGTGGCGTCGAACAGGAAGCTGGTGCGCGACCTCGTGAAGGCCGGCATCACCTTCGCGCGCGCACCGCGCGCGACCAGCAACGAGTTCGCGGGGCAAACGTTCGTGTTCACGGGCACGCTAACCAAATTCACGCGCGAGGAAGCGGAGGCCGAAGTGAAAAAACGCGGCGGTAAAGCGGTGTCGTCGGTGTCGAAGAGCACCACCTACGTGGTGGCGGGCGACAAGGCGGGGTCGAAGCTCGAGAAGGCGCAGAAGCTCGGCGTCGACGTAATCGACGAAGACGCGTTCCTGCGCATGATCGGCCGCTGATGCTGTACGAGAGCAAGAAGCACCCGTTGATCTCGCGGCGGCGTTTCTTGCGCCGCATGGTCAGGCACACGCTGTTCGCGTTCGCGCTGATCGTGATCTCACTGGCGATCGGCGTCGCGGGCTACATGTATTACGAGCACCTCGCCGCGCTCGAGGCCCTTCTGAACGCCGCCATGCTGCTTGGTGGCATGGGCCCGGTCGACATGCCCCAGACCGACCACGGTAAACTCTTCGCCTCCTTCTACGCGTTGTACGCCGGCTTTGTATTGCTGGCCACGGTCGGGTTCGTGATGGCACCCGTCGCGCACCGACTGCTGCATCGCTTTCACTTGGCGGAAGAAGAAGAGGGCAAGAACTCCGACTAGCGTTTCGCGCTGTCGATTCGTCGACACGAGACCTCTGCTCGCCGCGTCTCCGCTTCGCCGGTACCAACGCACGAGTTGCTTCGATACAACACGCCCGCGCGGGCGCGTTCCCTCCCAAACAGCGATATCGGCGGCCGAACCCGCTTCACGCGTCCAAGGGGATACCACGCGTCGACTTACGTCGTGCGTCGCGTGCTGGCACGTCGCCTGCGCTCGTTCGGCACGTTTCCAGTCCAATGGTTGGAAGGGAAGGGAGGATGGGATGAAGAAGTTGCTTTGTAGTTTGGTGCTGGTGGTAGCGGTGGCGGCGTGCACGGATTCGTCGACCGACGTGACGTCGGTGTCGCGCGAGGCCTCGCTCGCGAAACCCGACACCGTCTACACGTACGACGGGGTGACGATCGAGATCTATGGCCCGATGAACCCGCGGGCTCGGGAACGCACGAGTGCGATTGCGGCCACGGCCGGAGTACGGCGCGCGTTCTCGATGCTCGACGAGCGAGGGATCGCGCGCGCGACGACCAGCGGGATCGTCGTTCGCGCCAAGGACGAGAAAGGTCGCGTGCTCGAGACGACGTGGTTGCCGGGAGAAAATCCGTCGAACCCGGGCGATATGGCGGGCATCGCGTACTTTGACCTCGAGGGCGAGGCACGTGTGGTGCCATTCGGTGCGCGCGACGAGCCGGAAATCCTTTTCAGCAACGGCAAGGACGCGGGCCCGCAACGGATGTTCGAGTTCGGCGGGTGCTATGCGTTCGCGCGCGACTTGTACATGGCGTGCGTCTCGTTGTGCATCCAAAATGGGATTTCCGACCGCGCCTGTCGGGGGTCCTGCCAGGCCGCCGGCATCGCGGCGCTGACGAGCTGCGTGCTCTTGAGCTCGGTCGACTAAGAAAGACGAGCCGCGCCCGGTGCTCCCGGACGCGGCTCGTCGCGTTTCGATTCGTTGCCGAGACGAGCTAGTTGCTCGACTTGGGCGCGTCTTTCGCTGGCGCCGGCGCCGCACCCTTGCGGTACACCTTGGTGATCTTGACCACTTCGACCGGCACGTCGTTCATGCCGTTCTTGGTGCCGGTCTTGACCTTGCCGATGGCGTCGACGGTCGCCTGACCGGACGTCACCTTGCCGAACACGCAGTAGCCCCAGCCCTGCGCCGTCTTGGACTTGAAGTTCAAGAACGCGTTGTCCTTCGTGTTGATGAAGAACTGGCTGGTGGCGCTGTTGGGGTCGCTGGTGCGCGCCATCGCGATGGTGTACTTGTCGTTGGCCAAGCCGTTGGCGGATTCGATCTCGATCGGCGGCTTGGGCTGCTTCTGCGTCATCTCGGGGGTGAAGCCGCCGCCCTGGATCATGAAATCCGCGATCACGCGGTGAAAGATCAACCCGTCGTAGAACTTATTGTCGACGTAGTACAGGAAATTCTGGACCGTCTGGGGAGCCTTGTCCGGGTACAGCTCGATCTCGATGTTACCCTTCGTCGTCTCCATTACTACCACGGGATACTCCTTCTTGGTTTGCGCACCGGCGACGCCGGCCATGAGGGCGGCCACTACCGCCACTGCCACGAGCTGTTTCATGGAATGAATCCTCCGAGTCGAAAAAGACCGCGGCGGCCGCCGGCCGCCGATCGCGAGAATTTAGGGGAAAGCAGGGACCGCGTCAAGGCGGCGCCTAGCGCCGCGACCACAGGTTCAGGACCACCGTCAACACGAGGCTCAAGAGCAGTCCGGTCGCGATCGGGAAGTACAGCGTGAAGTTCTTCTTCTGAATCACGACGTCGCCGGGGAGCCGGCCCAGGAAAGGCACGCGCTCGGCGAACACGATCACCAGCCCGGCCACCACCATGACGGCCCCGACCACGATCAACGCGCGCCCCAGCTCTTGCGGCATGCCGGAATAGTACGTCCCGCGCCGATTCGTTGCAAGGTCGCGCCGCCTTCTATATCATACGACCATGAGCAACCCGCGCAATCGCATCTTGGTCGGCACGTGGCTCGTGGTGTGGGGGCTCATCCTGCTCCTCGTGAGCAACCACGTGTTGTTGGGCTGGAAGCACTTGTGGCCGTGCATCCTGGTGGTGAGCGGCGTCGTCATGCTGCGCGTGTTGCAGAGCCGCCTCACCTTCTGGATCATCTTCGCGGCCGCCTGGATGATTCTGCTCGGGTTGTTCCTCACCGCGTTTTCGTTCGGCTTCATCGCGTGGGGGAAGATGCGCGATTTGTGGCCCGCGATTCCCACCATCATCGGGGTGTCGTTCGTGGTCGCGGGCGCGCAGCGTCCGCCCACCAGCGCGGGCGTCGTGGTCGGGTCGATGGTAATCCTGATGGGAACGGCGAGCTACTTGTACGAGATCGGCACCATCAGCGAGCGCGTCGCGTCGCCGTTCTTGCGCTGCTGGCCGCTCGTGTTCGTGCTCGCAGGCTTCGTGCTGATGAAGCGGCAGACGCGCACGCGCGAAACTCCCCCGGCCGCGAACGAAGACTCCGAAGTGCGCCGCGATTTCTTCGACCGCGTCCTGTGACCGATCACGTCGTCTACGCTTCCAACTTGCCGAGCAGGTCACGCGCGCGCGCGAGGCGCTGCGGACGTTCCTTCGCGAAGCGGCGAATCCCTTCCAAGATCCACTTGGGCGAGAGGTGCGCTTCTTCGACCACTTCGTCGACCGAGCCGCCCGTGCGCCAGCGATCGTCCCAGTCGCTCGAGAGCCAGTACTCGCCGGTCAGTCCGGCGTCGACCCAATCGACCATGAGACGGCGCGCGCGATTGGTGACCGCCATCGCGTCGATGCGATCGGCGGCGGAATACACGCTGTCGCGGTACGCCGCGTCTTGCAGCGCGAAGAGCTGCGGGCTCACGGCGGCGACGATCTTCACGTTCAGCTTTTCTTCGTCGAACTTGGGCAAGAGCTTCACGATGTTGCTGGTGGTCGACGTGCCTTGCACGACCACCACACCCATCTTGGGCTGGTCCTTCTTATAAGGTCGAATCACGTACGCGCCGCGCGCGGCCTCGAAGTGCGACGCCATGCCGAGCTTGGCGCGATCGGGGATTTCGACCGCCGGTCGCGTCAGGTGCAGCGCCACGATATGCGCGCTGGTTTTCAGTGCCGCCGCAATGACGACGGGGACTTCGTTGTATTCCCACGGGTGCACGTCGATGACGTGGCCGTCGGGGAAGAGCTGGGTCACGCCGGGCGAGAAGATGCCGAAGTGCGTGCGCGAATCTTCCGCCGTCTCGGGGCCGCTGTGCCCCGCGATCCACAGCACCTTGCCGATTTTGATCTGCGAGTCCTGCGCGAGCTGGCTGAAGAGGCGCATAGGACCGTACTTCAGGTACACGAACGACCCATACGTCGAACAGGTGGCGTAGAAACCGTTGAAGTCTTCGTAGGGCGTCTTCGAGAAGTTGACACTCGCGATGCCGGTGGCGATGCCGGAGTTGGTGAACTCGGTGATGCCTTGCGGCAAGAGCACGCCGTCGAGATTCTTGTCGCGGTCGAACCACCCGTAGCCCTTCACGTCCTCCCAGTCCTTCGCGAACCCCGCGATGTTGGTCGACTCCGCGAGGTCGGCGCTCATCGCGACGAACAGCGGCCGGCCGTAGTTCTGGCGGCTGAACCCATTCGCCCACGCGCCCCACTTCGCGAGGGCGGCGCGGTTGGGTTGCTTCTCGCCCGGCTTGGCCCACATCGACTCCGGGTAGTTGCGAAAGTCGGTGAGACGCGCGTCGGTGGTGGGATTCTTCGACGTGTCGAGCTTGAAGCCCGCGATGTCGGCCGGCACCGACTCACCGATCTCCACCAGTCGTTCGGCCACGTAGTCGACGAGCGAGCCGTCGGAGCGAATCACGTCGGCCACGACTTTCAAGTTGGCGTGGCATTGCGCGGCGACGTCGGCCGCGTCCTTGGGCGCGGGCTCGCCGAAGCCGACGAACTTGACACCGTACTTCTCCATGAACGGCTTCTTCGTGCCCCAGAACAACTCGCTGTTCATGGCGTGCGGCGAGCCGTGCGACTTGTTGTCGTACTTGAGATACTCGCGCCCCTTGCGCGTGCGCATGAACATCATGCTCGGGTGCCGCTCGGGGTTGTCGCCCATGGTCATGTCGAGGATGGCGCGCGTCACCGACTCCCAGTTGCTGCCGTCCTTGGCTTCGCACACGCGCCAGCCGTGCGACGCGAACCAGTCGCGCGGCGTGCCGTACACGAAGTGGCTGTACGGCGGATCGTCGATGCCGAAGTCATTCCAGTCGATCACGTAGTGGAAATTAGTGAGCCCGAGCCCGTAGGCGGAATTGAGCGTCTCGTGCGCGGCGCCCGGCGTGAGACCGCCTTCGCCTTCGAACGCGAACACGCGCACGCCGTCCGCGCCGGCGCGCTTGAGCGCGAACGCTTGTCCCGCCGACGGCGGCGACCCGTGTCCCGACGGGCCCGTGTTCGCCTTCACGAACAGCGTCTTGCCTTCCATCTCGGCGTGACCGGGGAGTCCTTTGTTGCGGCGCAGCTTCACCAAGTCTTGCCACCACACCATGCGGTCTTCGGGAATGAAGTAGGTCTTGTCCTTGGTGCGCTCGTACTTCACGCGCAGCGGCTCCGCGAGCGCGGGTAGCGTCGCGTAGATGAGCGGCACCGTGTGGCCCGCGACCAGCGCGAAGCGGTCGCCGAATCGCTTCTCGGGGTGGCGAATGTCCCAGCGCATCGCCCCGCTCAACAAGAGCGACACCATCGCGTGCACCTTCGAGCGCGAGCCGCCCGGGTGTCCGCTCTGGCGGTAGTTCAGCATGATGTCGATGTACTGATCGATGCAGTCCTTGAGCTTCTCCCAATGGACGAAGTGCTCGGACTGGGAACGGAAGGTGTGATCGAGATCGGGTTTGTGATTGATGGCCACGCGAAGCCCCTTCTGGTCGGAGATGGCGCCGTGGGCGCCCGCCACGGAGGTGCGGCCGAACCAGTCTAATGCGGGGTCGCGGTGGTTGTCAAAAGGGGCGCGGCCGCCGGGCGGCGGCACGCGTTAGAGGTCGAGCGCGAGTCCGATGCGCTGCTCCTCGCGCGTGGGCTCGTACAGGAGATGGAGTCGCGACGCCGCTTCGGTGCGGTCGTGCGCGCCGATCACTTGTCTTGCGCACCCATAGCCGATCATGCCGCCCACGACCACGTCGGAGAGGAAGTGCGCACCCACCACCATGCGCGAGTAGCTGATCGCGACCGCGGTTCCGTAGGCCAGGATCGGCACCACGTGGTAGCTCGGATACTGGTGCGCGAGCACGGTCGCGGTGGCCCAGATGCCGGTCGCGTGGCCCGACGGGAACGACGCGTGTCCGCCGCCGGCGCCGTCGTCCCCGAAGGCGCCGCCGGGCCCCGTCCAGTCGGCGACTGCCTCGTGCATCTCGCGCGGGCGCTCGCGCCCGCCGAGGTACTTGAGCGTCCCTGTCCATAACCCCGAGGTGAACAGCGCCTCCGCCAGCATGATGCTGGTCTGTTGCTCGCGGTGCGACCCGGTCGCGAGTCCGGCCGCGCCGAAGGCGAGCACGAGCGGGATCGCGTTC
>CAZLLI010000093.1:0-10442 GCA_964560355.1 uncultured bacterium
AACGGACGCGAGTCACTCGTCCAGCTTCGCCCATAAGCGCGTCCACTCGATGCGTCCGTCGGGTTTGACGGAGTAGGCGAGGAGCATGCTGCCGACGATGTGGCCGTCGTCGAAGCCTGCGAAGGCGTAAGGGGGTTCGAGGAGAACGATGCCGTCCTCGTCGACCTGCATGGTGCCTCCAAGTACGCCCGGGAACGGGATCAAATCGGGGCGAGTCAGCAGGCTCTCGCGAAGTTGACGGGGCGGATCGGTGAGCCCTTGCTCCTTGAGGTGGATCATGTCGGCCTCGTCGAGGAGTGTCTGGCGAAGTCCCACCCAATGCCGAACGACGGCTTGCATCTGACGCGCGCGCAACTGCGCCCCGGTCGCCACCCATTGCCAATAGACGGAATCGCGCACACCTTCGAGGTAGGGCGGACTTGGGAACTGCACCGTGGTCGCGAGGGAGTCCATGATGGAGTTGGTCCAGGCGACGGTCTCTTGGATCTGGGTGTCGGCCTTTCGCCAACGATAGGCGGAGAAGCCGGCGGCAATCAGGGAGAGGATGAGGGCGGATAGAAGAATGCGGTCCTTCTTCATAGCGCACTATACGGTATGCGACAAAGCCGTACGCGACCAGGGATTGTTTCGAGATGTCGGCCCGGCATTAAAACCGTTGGCATGAGAAGCACGAGAGTTCCTCGGCCAGTTGGAAGCGGAGAAGAAGATCATTAATCATGTCCCCGACCACCTGCACAAACGGTGATAGAATCGGGGCATGAGTTTCCAACGCCACTTGTTCGTTGCTGTCGCTGCCGTCGCTAGTGTGCTGGTTGCCTGTGACGAGTCTACGCAACCGCCCGCGGAAGAGACGTTCGAAGGCATTCTGCGAATGGACGAGTTCTGCGTCATCCTCGGCGGCGACACAAGCGACTTCATGCCCCGTCCTGAGGCATTCATCGACACCACAGTTGTCCCACCGATCATCGGCCCGCCAGATAACTTCTCGCTCATAGGCGCGTGTCCGAACCCGAGCGATGGCTCCACTTCGGTTCACTTCCAGATCAGCGAGATCGATTCTGTTTGGATCTTCGTCTATGATCGCCCGGGCGCAGTACCGATTGACACGATATTCAACCAGGGGAACAGCAGCATCGGTAGTTACACGGTGTCTTGGCAAAAGCCAGGCGGCGCGGGCATCTATCGAATCGTAATGCGATCCGCAACGGGCTTTCAGTCGTACGGAGACGTCGAGTTCACCGACGAACCATAATGCTGGGGTCGACTCACACGATTGCTGGATTGCAGAACGGCGTGGCGCAACGACAGTCAGCCTCTTACCGCATATCGAAGTGTGATTTGGATGCTACAGCTTCGACCAGAAGTAGATGACCGCGGCAATCGCTCCCAGCTGGATCAACTCGCCTCCCCACATGAAGAGGTCGAAACCCCAGTCGTTCTGGAAGTGATCACGGAATTTCCAGATGGGCTTCCAGTACTTGGTGTTCAGCCCGGGCCAGCGGGGGAGATCGCGGCCGTATCGGGCGATCGCCCTCCACTGGAGAGCGATCCCCGACAGCAGCGCTGCGGTTGCGAACGTCAGTAGGGCAAGAGCGCCGTTGGCACTCATTTCACACCTCTAGTTGCAATCAGGAGCGAGCCAGCAGGCCCATTCGGCAATGGTGCAGGCTGCCGACATGCCGCCGCACGCGGTGCAAATGAAGTTCAAAAGGCCGCCGCCGAGACCGCACTTCAGGCTCGCACAAGTGCCCGCGATCAGGCAAGCACGGTTAGCCCGGTTGCTTGGAAGTTGTGGATTGGGACGCTCGGCGGCTAGCGTGGCATCAAGAACTTCAGGGTCCGACAGCAACGTCATTAGGAGTTCGCCGCTTGGATTGTTGTAAAGGGCACTTCCACGACGCCGCTGCGTGAAGCGGTCGACCGCCTGGAGTGCCTCCAGGTACTCTTGCCCGTCCGGGTCACCTGCGACAGATGAGTTCGCGCCTTCATAGGTCCGAATCTGACTCTCGCTTGGGATCGAATAATCGACCGCCAATTCTTCGCCGTCCAGCCAATACGATTCGTGGACTTCACTACCGGCTCTAACGCGATGCGACACCAAGCGGTCGCCACCGGCCTCTTCCATGAACCAAAGCGCTTCGCTGCCATCATCCGGCCAGGCAAATGCCACCCGGACAAGTTCCGTTTCCTTTTCATCCAGGACGCTGGCGGCGAACCCCGTGCGGTATGGAGCGTCCCCGATTCGCTCGACGACGAGCCATTTCGCTGCACCCTCGACCGACAACTCCGCGCGGGCCAGTCCCGCTTCGCGATCTCGCTCGGCACGAACCACCGACCCTCGACGTTGCGGCTCGAGAGAGCCATGGTCACCGGAGCACCCGTACAATACGACGAACACGATCATGACCGTTGTCAACAGCAGCGGGCGCATCTCGATACCTCCTTGCTTGTGGTGATGGGGCGTCGAGGCAGACGCATCAACGATGCCGCTCGCTGCAAACGAAGGAACCAGTTGTCGCTCAATGTCTTGATTGCGAATTCGGCTCGCGCGACGTGCCGGTGCGCTCGTCCGCAATCGCCGACGCGGGCCGCGAAGTCGCACAAGGACGCCCGCGAACGTGGCGCGCCGGTCAACGATGGCGATGTCGACGAATCGACATGGCGAGATCATCAAATCTCGGGCAACGCTGACTGGACTCCCTTTCCGCCGCCACGTACAATCTGACTTCCCATGCGACAACTTCTCACAGTCAGTCTTGTTACGCTCGCGGTGCTGACGACGATCGTCTCGCGCGACGCTGTTGCTGCCCCCGAAACCACCGGCCCTTTCCAGTACGTCTATCGCGTCATCGGCGAAGACTCGCTGCGCGCGTACGTCTTCTATCCGCCCGACGCGGACCCTGGTCGTCCGGCGAATGCGATCTTGTTGTTTCACGGTGGGGGTTGGGTAGCGGGCTCGGCGGAGTGGACGTTCGCGGCGGCGGAGCGGTTTGCGGGGTACGGGTTGGTGGCGATCGCGATCGATTACCGGCTGTCGGGAGAGAAGGTCACTCCGGTCGATGCGATGGATGATGTGTGCTACGCGTTCGCATGGGCGCGGAGGAACGCGAAGGATCTGGGGATCTCGGGCAAAGTGGCGGGGTACGGGGTTTCGGCGGGGGGACAATTGCTGGCGTCGACGGTGACGGTGGGCTGCGGAATCGACAACGCGCGCCCAGATGCGATGCTGTTGTGGTCGCCGGCGTTGGATGTGGTGAACGACAAGTGGTTCGGGAAGTTGTTGGGGGGACGAAACAGCAAGGACTATTCGCCGGTGGAACATGTGGGCCGCTCGACTCCGCCGACGTCGATCGTGCACGGTGCGGAAGACACGCTGACGCCGCTCGCGGGTTCGCAGCGCTTCTGCGAGCAGGTGACGAAGGCGGGTGGAATTTGCGAGCTCAACGTCTACCCGGGGGTCGGCCACTTGCTGACGCGCAACCTGTCGAATCAAGAAGACGATTACGACCCGGACCCGGAGAAGCGCGCCGACGGGATCGAGAAGCAGCGGCAGTTTCTGCTTCGCTTAGGATTGATTGCGCCGCGGTGATCTTCGCGTATCACGACAGGAGATCGCGAGTGCCAGATAATTTACCGCCGCTGCGGGAGTTGGTAACTTTGTTTCACAATGTACCGCGAACTCGCTGACGGGCCGCAACCAGTCTTCGACTGCATGCGTCTGATCGGATAACATCCGAGGTGACGTCATGACGATTCGTCCCATCGCCCTTCTGTGCCTTGTCTTGGTGGTAATAACCGCCGCGCCCCGCTCGGGTCTCGCGACTTTGGAGGAAGCGCGCGAGCTGGCGGGACTGTGGCAGGCGAAGCTTCGCTTCGGCCCCGACGTCCGCGGGCCGCTCCTTATCGAAAAGAGCGGCGACGGGTGGCGCGCGGAGATCGCGGGGCGCCGCGCGGATGTCCATGCCTCGGGCGACACGCTGACCTTCGAGCTCCCGAATCACGAAGGGAGTTTCCGCGGGCGATTTCTTTCCAAGCGACAGAGCATCTTCGGACATTGGTCGGCGGAGCGCTACGCGTCGCCGGTGACGCTCGCGCGCATGGGCAAGCTCGATCAGTGGCGCGGCGAGGTCACTCCGTTCTCGGACGAGATGACGATGTACCTGGTGGTCGTCCCGCGCGAAGACGGCTCGATGCGCGCGTTCGTGAAGAACCCGGAACGCAACGCGGGCTACTTCATGCGCGTGGCGACGCTGGAGCGCGACGGGAAAGCGGTTCGCTTGCTCTCGACGCCACGGGGAGGAAGACCGGCACAGGTGGTGGCGGAAGGCGTTTTCGTGAACGACGTGCTCTCGATGCCGCTCCGCGGCGGCACGTACGACTTCACGCGCGTCGCGGACGGGGCGGCGAGCGACTTCTATCCGCGCTCGCGTCCGAACGTGGGTGCGTCGTACCACTACGAAGAGCCGCCGCCGCTCGACGACGGCTGGCCGGTGGCGACGCCGGAGGAAGTGGGACTATCGCGCGCGGCGCTGGAAGACTTCGTGCGCGCGATCATCGACACGCCGATCGACAGCGTGAGCTGCTTCGAGACGCACGCGATCTTGATTGCGCGCCACGGGAAGCTGGTGCTCGAGGAGTACTTCCACGGCGAGAATCGCGATAAGCCGCACGACACGCGCTCGGGCGCGAAGAGTCTCACGTCGGTGCTGCTGGGCGCGGCGATGCAAGGCGGCGTGCCGCTGCGGGCGGATTCGCGGGTCTATCAAGTAATGAACCACGGCTCGTTTCCCGCGGGGCTCGACGAGCGCAAGCAGAGGATCACGCTGGAGCACTTGCTCACGATGAGCTCGGGGCTCGACGCGGACGACAGCGACCAAAACTCGGTTGGCAACGAAGACCGCGTCCAGGAAGGCGACGACCCTCATTGGTGGCAACTCACGCTCGATCTCAAGGCGGTGCGGGAGCCGGGCGAAAAGGCGGTCTACGCGAGCATGCAGCCCAACTTGATCGGCGCCGTCATGCAAACTGCGTCCGCGCGCCCGCTCATCGAGCTCTTCCACGACTTGGTCGCCGAACCGTTGCAGATCCAGCGCTACTGGTTGATACTGCAGCCCAACGGCGCGCCCTACATGGGCGGCGGCGCGCGTCTGCTCTCGCGCGACTACATGAAGTTGGGACAATTGATGCTGAACGGCGGGACGTGGAACGGCCGTCGCGTCGTGAGCAAAGAGTGGGCGCAACGCTCGACGTCGCCGCTCGTGGAGATCGGGATCAAGAGAAGGTCGGGCTACGGCTACCTGTGGTGGATCGTCGACTATCCATTCAAGGGGAAGACGATCCAAGCCTTCTACGCGGCGGGCAACGGCGGACAAACCGTCATGGGGATCCCCGCGCTCGATCTCGTCGTCGCGACGCAGGGTGGAAACTACGCGGACCCGATCGTGTTCCGAATTCAGCGAGAATTGATTCCACAGTACGTGTTGCCCGCGGTCGCTGACGAGTAAGGGCGTCGAAACCCGATGACAATACTTCCCGCTAACCGCGCCGTTCGTTTGGTGCTAGCATGCCTCGTGTGCGCCGTGCTCTTGGTCGGGATCGGTCTCGTGATCGATCGCTTGCGGGGGGCGCGTTAGGCCGCGAAACGGAGGTTCACGATGAAGAAGAACATGGGAGTCGTCGACCGGGTCACTCGAACGGTGATCGCTCTGGTGGTCGGCGCTCTAATATTCACGGGCCGTCTCCACGGAACGCTGGCGGTCGTGCTGGGTGTCATCGCGGCGGTGTTTCTGCTCACGAGTCTGGTCGGATGGTGCCCGATCTACCTCCCCTTCAAAGTCTCGACGTGGAAGCCCACGGCGGCGAAGAAGCAGTAGCGCCTCGTGAAGGAAGACCAATACCTCTCTTGCCCCTACTGCGGCGAAGGGGTCGACATCGACGTCGACGAAGGCGGCGGGAGTCGGCAATCCTACGTCGAGGACTGCCCGGTTTGCTGCCAGCCTTGGCAGGTCGACGTATTCCAGGATCACAACGGTGACTGGACGATCGCGCTGCGAACATCGGATGAGTAACGTGGGCCGATGAGAAGCCGCTTCGTCGTGGTCATCATCGCGCTCGTTTGCTCCGGTTGTGCGAGTAACTCCTACCTCCCTCCCGTCGCAACCTACCACGAGTCGGAATCACTCGATTCTACCGATGTCGTCCGCTATCGAACGCTGACGCGCGCGGACTTCAAGTCAACGACTCCCCCGAACGACGGCAAGGGCGTTCCGGTGCACGCGTCGGCGGCGTTGGTGGGTTCGGTGCGGCTGGTGCCGGAAGTGGAGTGGGTCTTCACGTCGCTCAAATCGGGCGACTCGACGATGGTGGAGGCGACGATTCACAAACTGGGCTTTCAGGCGATCATGAAGCCGGAAGAGTCGTGGTGGAAGGAAGAGCTGGACAGCTCGTCGACGGCGTACTTGCTCGCGCACGAGCAGATTCATTTCGCGATCTTCGAGTTGGAGGCGCGGAGCTTGAACGCGCGCGTCGACGAGATCGCGGCGCAAGTGCGGTCGGTCGCTCCGACGATCGCGGAAGCGCAGCGCATGGGGGAAGAGCGCCTGAACGCAATCCGTCGCGCGTCGGACCAGAAGCTGCAAGAGCGCCAGAACGAGTACGAACGGGAAACCGCGAACGGGAAGCTGCGCGACCGTCAGGCGCAGTGGTCGACACGCATCCAGGTCGACCTGGCGAACACGGCGTGGGGCAGTCGCCCATAGCGCGGGAGGCACCATGAACCCAGACGAAACGCACATCGCCGAATTCCAGAAGAGGCGGCGCGAATTCCAACCGCAGTGGAACGCGGCCATAGGACTATTCTTCTTCCCGGGTTTCCTCCTCTTCATAATCGGCGCGCAGTTCAACCGCTGGGTGGTGATCCCGGGAATCATTCTGTGTCTGGTAGGCGCAGTGCGCGGTCTTCTCCTGATCCTGCAGTACCGGCGCTGCCCGGCGTGCAACGCGATCCAGATTTCGAAAATCTACTACCCGTACCGCACCTGCCGGAGCTGCGGCGTGCGGCTTTCGGTGGGGGTCAAGGATTCGTCGTGACGGCGCGATAGAAAGACGTTTGCAATCCTCGGCCGACGGGCTACGCTCGCCCCCTCGTCGAGAGGAGACGCGCATGGCCAGTTACGACGCTGAGATTGTTTCCTACAATATCGTTCTCTACTCGCACTACATGATCGGCACCGAGTCGGTGCCGGCGTGGATCAAGTTGAAGGCGCAAACCGTCGACCCGAACACGGGCACGGTGAGCGCGAAGTGGGAATTGGACTGCCGCTTCCGCCCCGACTCGGCTTCGCTGCTGGGCCCCGAAATCCATCCGCCCGCGGCGCCGAGCTTCGTGGGCCGCGTGTTCTTCCAGAAACACCTGCGCGACATGCCGCTCGTGGTCGACCTTCTGCGCAACGAGAGGCCGGTTTGGGCGCACCTCAACACGGAGCGCGAGATCGTCGTGTTGATGACGGGCGAAGAGCCGGTCGGCGAAGGCGAGCTGCTCGGGGGATAACGCGAGCCTCTCTGTGCGAAGTGGACGTCCGCCGAGGCTTGTGAAGATCGTCTCCAACTCCCAGTGTGGGAGTTGGAGACATTGTTCACGAGCGCATCGATCGACTACACCGCGAGCACGAGTTTCAGGACGGCATGACCCCTCGTCAACGGCCGCTTGCTACGACTGCGGCGCCGGTGCTAGCTCGCCCTTCTCGTCGAGCATCAAGTCGCGCACGTAGGGACCGCGCAAGGATCGTTTCCACCAGTGTCCGCTCGCGTGGCGTTCCTCCGCGGTCGTGAACTCGTACATGTAGACGCTCACGCGCAGGAACTTGGGCGGTGATTCGGCGAAGGGGTCGTGCGCGAGGAGCGCGGTGACGTCGGTCGAACCCTCCAGCAAGCGTTGGCAGAACACCAATAGCCACTGGTTGCGCTGGATGCTGCCCAACGCGGCGAACCACATCTGCCAGTCGAGTCGCGGCATGTGCGGCGCCATGAACGGCGGGCGTCGCGCGAGGTCGCCGGGCTTGTAGCGGAACTCGTACTCCTTCCACTCGCGTCGGTCGTTGCTGCCCTCGATGATGATCTCGGGGCGGTCGGTGGTCATCACGGCGAAGAGCCCGTACGGATTGACGAGGTGGAGCGGCGACGCGACGGCGTACGCGTCTTGCACGGGACCGAGCCAGCCGGCGCTCTTTCGAAACGCGTGCGAGAAGGGGACGAAGCTCAGGAGCACGAGCGCGGCGACCACGACGCGGCGTGGCCAGCGATCGCGCGGCGCGGTTGCGACGCGAATCTCACCGCGCGCGAGTACGCCGTCATCGAGGAAGGGGACGCACAACACCACGGCGAGAATATTGAAGAACCCGTAGTTCCCGGTCGCGAGGATGAGCACTTGCAGCCCCGCGAGCAGCCCCACCGCGGTGAAGCGCACGCGTCGCGGTCCCCACAGGAAGAACGGCACGAGCCCTTCGACCACGAACATCAGGAGTACCGATGCCTTCTGAACCCACTCGGGGAAGTGGTGCGCGTACCATGCGGTCCAAGGCGGGAGCGGCTGCGTAAAGTAGTGGAAGTCGAGCGCGGTGAGGGCGCGCCACGTGGGGTCGCCGCTGAACAGCTTGGCGGCGGCCGACGACACCATGAGCCGAAATAGCAGCCAGCGCGCGAGGAAGAGCGCGGCGCGCGATGGCGGCGGATTCGACGCACCGAGTTGCCGTCGCCACGGCGAGAGCAGCAGCGCGACGAACCCGGCTTCGAGCAAGAGACTGTCCCACTGAAACTGGAGAAAGTTCTGCCCCGCCGCGACGAGCGAGAGATAGCACACCCACGAACCCGCGAGCGCCGCGACCGGAACCAAACCGGCGATGGCCGCGAGCGCGCACACGACGCCCGCCGCGCACACGGCGTTGAGCGCGGCGTCGCTCGCGTCGAACCAGAAGAGAGTAGGCAAGTACCAGTACCGAATCGGTCCGTACTGCGCCTTCACCGCGTCGAGCAATTCGTGGAAGGGAAGGATCCCGTGCGCGCCGACGAGCCCGGTCACTTGCGACCACAACGACAGGAACGCGATCAGGTACGTGACCCCGACGAGGCGCAGGAACCACGCGACGGTTTGCGTTTCGCCGGGCGGGACGACGTGCGCGCCCCACAGCCACGCAGTCACCCGGCCCGCGAGCGGGCGGTGGCGCGCGACTGCGCGATAGCAGGCTTCGCTGATGGGCGCGACGAGCGGAACGTGTCGGTAGCACCACTCGGGCCAGCGCCGGCCCGCGCCGAGCGCCAGCGTGCGCGCCACCGCTTCCGCGCCGCTCGTCACGCGCCCGTCCGCTTCGACGAGGTGGACCGCTTGCGCGAAGCGATCGCGCGGAATGCCGGGGAAGCGCGGTGCCGCCTCCTGATAGGCGACGTACTCGACGCGGTCGCCGGTTGCGCGCTGCCAGCGCGCAATCCAGCGGCGGCAGAAGCCGCAGTCGCCGTCGAATACCATCACGGGACGAGCGGGCGCGTTCATGCGGGCAGTGTACTCCCGATGGGCGCGCGAGCGTAGCGTCGAGTCCGGCCATTGCGCTGCGTGCGCGCGGGACGTAAGCTGTGGACACGCCCGAAGGAGATCGAAACCATGCGTCGTATCGTCGTTCTTGCGCTTTCTGTGACCGCGTTCCTCCTCGCGTGCTCGTCCGGAGTCGGACGTCCCGTCGTCAGTGTCGACGCCAAGCTCGACACCGACGGCGTGCAGCGCGTCAAGGTGGACATGCACAGCTACTACTTCGAGCCCAACCGCATCGTCGTCCACGCCGGACACCCGGTCGAGCTCGTGTTGCACAATTGCTCGCACATCGTCCCGCACAACCTGACGATCGTGGGCGGCGGCATCAACGTCGACGAGAGCAAGTGGGGATGGGGGAGCGACAAGGTCTCCTTCACGCCCACGACGCCCGGCGAGTACAAGTTTTTCTGCCACAAGGACAGCCACGAAAAGAAGGGGATGACGGGGACGCTGGTCGTGCTGGAGTAATCGCGCCCGTGTCGCGTTTCCTTGCCGTGCGTGCGCCGATAGTCTAAACTGCAATCGGCCGCATGTACGGGCCCGCTCCGGGCCCTCGCAAGGAAAGGCATTCCATGCCGAAAGTCTGCCTCGACGGCGGCGAAGCGGCCGCCCACGTCGCTTACCGTCTGAGCGAAGTCATCGCCATTTATCCCATCACGCCGTCGTCCGTCATGGGCGAATTGGCGGACGAGTGGGCCGCCCACGACCTTCCCAACGTCTTCGGCACCGTGCCGCGCGTGATCGAAATGCAGAGCGAAGGCGGCGCCGCGGGCGCGGTGCACGGCGCGCTGCAAGCGGGCGCGCTCACCACCACGTTCACCGCGAGCCAGGGCCTCCTGCTCATGATCCCCAACATGTACAA
>CAZLLI010000094.1:0-10440 GCA_964560355.1 uncultured bacterium
CGTGCGCCCACAGAGCGCCCGCGTCGTCGACCGCGCACGCGATGATGCCCGGGAATCCGATCGCGCCGACGCGCGTCGCCGACGGCACCGTCACGTCGACCACGTACAACGACGACTGGAAGATGTCCGTGCTCGTCGCGTACATCAAACCCGACGTCGGGTCGAACGCCATCCCGGTCCAGGTCTCGCTCCCGAAGGGAACGATGGTGCCGAGGATGGTCTGGTTGCCCGACGTGGTGTCGATCTGCATGAACTGGTTGCCGTCGTTGACCGCGTAAGCGAACGCGTCGTCGTCGCCGCCGAAGTCGCCGGCCCAGATGAACTGGTTGGCGGGGCCGATGTAGTTCAGCACTTCGGGATTGTTGAGGTTGAAGAGGGTCGCCTGCCCGAAGCTCGCGTCGGTCGAGAAGGCCGAGCCGACCGCGGCCTGCGGCGCCGCCTTGTTCGGCTTCGTCGCGCGCGCGTGCGAGCCACCCGGCGGCGCGCCGAAGGACGCACGTTCCGTGCCCCGCGGGAAGTCGGCGGAGGCGCGCGGGATCGAGATGGTCTGCTTCACGGTCGCGTGCGCCGCGGTGATCTCGTTCGCCTTGATGTTGAACTCGAGGTTGTTGCCGCCCGAGTTGCCGATCGTCATGGTGTGGGTCGCGATCTGTCCGGTGAGGAGATCCTCGTCGAACGAAAGCGGCGACACCGAGATGATGGGCGCTTCCAAGCCTTCGCCCTGCATCGCGACCTCCACGACGCCCTCGTCGGGGTCGTCGCTGGTGATGGTCAGCGTGCCCGCGATGGGCGCGATGGTCGTGGGCGCGAACGACACCACGACGTTCTGCACGCCTTCGGGCGGCAGCGAGAACGACGACACGTCGACGGCGTAGTCCGGGTGGCTCGAGACGATCGAGCTCACGTTCAGCATGTCGGTGCCGTTGTTCTCGATGACGAGCGTCTTGGTCTTCACACCCCCCACGAACACGTTGCCGTAGTCGAGCGCCAGCGTGCTCGGGTTGATGTCGGGCGCGCCGGTGACGTGCAACGACGCCGGCACGATCACGTTCGAATTGAGCGGGTCGTTGTTCGCCACGATCAGATTGGCGAGGTAGTCGCCGCCGTACAGGCCCTCGGCGTCGAAGTTGACCGCGAGGTCCATGGAGCCGCCCGGCGGGACGACACCGCTGCTCGGGACCACGTCGAGCCAGCCCACGCCCGCCACCGACAACGAGTACAGGACCGCGTTGCCGAGCATGGCGCCCGCTTCGTAGCCGAAGTTCCACAGGAACTCCCACGTCATGCCGGTCGCGATGACGGTGCCCGACCCGAAGTCGTACTCGACGGTGGTCGGGTCGCCGGTCACCTCGGCCTCGGTGATGACGTGCGCGTTGCCTGGGAGGTTCATGATGGTGGTGTGGTTGGCCGCGTTGCCTTCCAGGCGATTCGGGAGACCCGCCACGATCGGGTGGCCGGGGTCGGTCACCAGGTTGAAGGTCTCGATGTCGCCGAACACGACCTGCGCGCCGCCGACGAGGTCGATGTTGTCGCCCTGGGTGGCCGATTGGTACTGCACGACGCCGCCGTGCGACACGTAATCCTCGAACTTGTCGACGTGCGTCGAAATCGCGTTGTAGTAGCTGAAGGTCTGATCGCCGCACGTGATGACGAGGTCGTAGTCCGCGAAATCGGTGGCGTCGATCTGGGTCGAATTGATGGTCGTGCACACGAAGCCGAAGTTGTCGAAGATGAACGTGGCCATGTCGACGCCCCACGCGTCGAAGTCCTGGATGACCAGGATGGCCGGGTCACTGGCGTTGGGCGTGCGCACGGTGGACGCAAGCGTCTGCCGCGCGTGCGTGGCGCGCGAGTTGGTGCTCGCCGCCGCCTGCTTCTCCACCCCGCCGCCATGCAGCGTGCGGTCGAGCCAGGGCTTGCCGCGCAAGAGGAGCGTGCGCGACGCCGACGTCGCGGCGGTCGCATCCTCCGCGGAAACCTCGAACACGAGGTCGCTCGCGCCGGTGTTGGAGATGGTGAGCGTGTGGCTCGCGGTCTCACCGGTGAAGAGGTCCTCCGCGAACGACGTCGGGTTGACGCCGATGATGGGAGGCTCGACGCCGGTGCCGGAGAGCGCGAGTGTCACCGAAGGCTCGTCGGGGTCGTCGCTCAGGATGGTGAGCGTCGCCGTGCTCGGTCCCACCGAGGTCGGCGAATACGACACCACCACGTCCTGCGACGTCGCCGGCGCCAGCACCGCGAACGGTACGCTGGTCGTGTAGTCGCCGTGGTCGGTCGCAATCGACGAGATGGTGAGCACGTCGGTACCCGCGTTTTTCACTTTGATGGTCTTCTGCGACACACCGCCGATGAACACCGGGCCGTAGTCGAGCGACGTCTCCGTCACCGCGATGTCCGGCGCTCCGGTCACGTGCAGGTGCGCGGGAATCAGCACCTCGGGCGACAGCGGGTCGTTGTTCGCGATCACGATGTTGGCGTTGTAGTCGCCGCCGTACAAACCGGCGGCGTCGAAGATGACGTCGACGTTCATGGTCGTCCCCGGCGGGACGATACCCTCGGTCGGGTCGGTCTTCACCCAGCGCACGCCGCCGAGGCCCGGAATCCCGAGCCAGCCGAGTTGCACGAGGCTGCCCGGCTGGTCTTGGCCCAGCACGCCGACGAGCGAGGTGGCGCCGGTCGTGCGGTCGGCCACGCGCAGTTCCGCTTGGAACGTGAAGTTGTTGAACGCGGCCAAATATAATTGGCCGGTGTCCTTGTCGAACGCCATCCCCTGCCCGAAGTTCGCGTCGAAGCCGAGCGAACCCACCGCCGTCCCCGCGCCGGTCGTCTTGTCGATCGACACGAGCTCGTCGGTGACGATGTCGTGCGCCCACAGAGCGCCCGCGTCGTCGACCGCGCACGCGATGATGCCCGGGAAACCGATCCCGCCGATGCGCGTCGCCGACGGCACCGTCACGTCGATCACGTACAGCGACGATTGGAAGACGTCGGTACTGGTCGCGTACATGAGGCCGCTGGTCGGATCGAAAGCCATCCCGGTCCAGATCTCACTCCCGAACGGAATGATGGTGCCGAGGACGGTCTGCGCCCCCGACGTGGTGTCGATCTGCATGAACTGGTTGCCGTCGTTCACCGCGTAGGCGAACGCGTTGTCGTCGCCGCCGAAGTCGCCGGCCCATATGAATTGGTTGGCGGGCCCGACGAAGTTCAGCACCTCCGGCGTCGTCAGGTTGAAGCGCGTCGCCTGGCTGAAGCTGGCGTCGGTCGCGAACGCGGAGCCCACCGCCGCCTGCGGCTGCGGCGTCGCCGACGTGTGCGGCCCGCTCCCCGTCCGCGGCGCGGCAAAGACCGACGGCGCCGCGGTTCCGCGCGGGAAGTCGCCGGAGCTGCGCGGGATCGAGAGGGTCTGACGCACGCTCGCGTGCATGGTCTCGATTTCCTTCGCGTCGATGTCGAAGGTGAGGTTGCTCGCGCCCGTGTTCGCGATGCGCATGTTGTGGTGCGAGGTCTCGCCGGTGAACAAGCTGTCCTCGAACGAGCTCGGCGCCACCGAGATGATCGGCGGCAGGATGCCTTCGCCGTCGAGTGCGATGGCGAGCAGCGCCTCGTCGGGGTCGTCGCTAGCGATAGACAGCGTCGCGGCTACGATGCCCGTCGACGTGGGTGCGTACGACACCACCACGTTCTGCGAGGTATTGGGGGGCAGCGTGGCGCTGGTGACATCGACCGAGAAGTCGCCGTGGTCGGCGCCGATCGACGAGATGTGCAGCACGTCGGTGCCCGGGTTCGAAAGCACCAAGGTCTTGTTCGACACGCCGCCGATGAACACCTGCCCGTACGACAACGACGTCGCCGAGGGCTCGATGTCGGGCGCGCCCGTCACGTGCATGTTCGCCGGTACCACCACGTCGGGCGTGATGGGGTCGTTGCTCGCGATGTGCACGTTGGCGGCGTAGTCGCCGCCGTTCAAGCCGGCCGCGTCGAAGGTGACCGCGACGTCGAGCGAGTTGCCCGGCTGGATCACGCCTTCGGTCGGCTCGGCGGTGAGCCAGGTGGCACCCGCGCTCCACAGAACGGCGTTGTGCAGGATGAGGCCGACGTCGCCGGACCAGTATCCGCCGTCGGCGACGAAGGCGTTGACGCCCACGACGTGGTCGCCTTGGGTGGCGACGAAGGGCTGTCCGAAGTCCCAATCCGCCACCCACACCGCGCCCGGCGCGAGCGTGGTGGCGCCCAGGAGGTCGCCCATCGCGGACGAAACTCCCGCCATAATGGGATGGCTCGCGTCGAAGTCGCCCAAGTTGGCGGCGCCGAGCGGCCCGCTGCCGAGCGTGAACGGGTAGTACCCGTCGTCGAAGAAACGCCCCGAGACGTCCCAGCCGTCGATGAACGACGCCAGCGTCATGATGACGCCGCCGCCCGCGTCGACGTAGTCGGCGAGCACGTCGCCGATGGCCGCCGGGTCGCCGTACGGGAAGTTGTTAATCAGAATGACGGCGTCGTACGCCTGCAGCTCTTCGAGTGTCGGGACCGCCGCGCCGCCGTCGAAGATGTCGACGGTGGCGACGTCGGAGTACGAGAGCAGCACCGCCTGCATCTCGGTCACGTCCGCCGCGGCGAGGAGCAGGATGGAAAGGTCGCTCGCGCTAGTGAGGACCGGCGTCGCGCTCCCGATGGTGCGCGTGCGCGACGCGGTGTGCCCGGCGGCGAACGCCTTGCCGTGCTGCTCGCGCGTGACGCCGGCGGGGGTGATGTCGCGCCCGCTGTCGGGCGTGCGACCCGCGCTCCCCACTTGCAGGCGCGCGCCGCTCCCCATGTCCTGGATCGACAGCGAGAACGAGAGGTCGCTGGCGCCGTCGTTGGTGATGGTGAGCGGGTGCGTCGCCAGACCGCCCGTGAACAAGTCTTCGGAGAGCGAGCTCGGCGCGACCGAGATCACCGGCGGGTTGACGCCCTCACCGAAGAGTTTCACCTTGTAGACGGGATGGTCGGGGTCGTTGGTGGCGATGTTGATCATGCCGTTGCTGCGGCGCGGGAACTCGCCGGGCAGGCCGTTGTCGTCTTCGCGCGTGGGACAGAACGTCACCGTGAGCGCCTGCGACGCGCCCACGCCGAGCGTGAACCCCGTCGACGGGACCGAGAAGTCGGCGTTGATCACCGAGATTCCGGTCACGACGAGCGGCGCGGTGCCGACGTTGCGAACCACCAGGCTGTTGTTGGTGCACACGCCGATGAAGCGCACGCCGAAGTCGAGCTCGGCCGGATTGGTGCTGACGTCGGGCGCGTTGGTCACGTGGAGCGACACGTACAACGGCGCCGACTCTTGCGTGTGGTCGTTGGTCGCGAACATCACGGTCTCGTTGTAGTCGCCGCCGAACAAGCCGGTGGCGTTGAAGACCAATTGCACCTGCATGCTCTGGCCCGCGAGCACGCGGCCCGACGACGGCATCGCGTGCAGCCACGACGGCAAGAGCGACGGCGACACGCCCGGCACCGAGCTGTTCTGCACGGCACCGCTCGGGAAGCTGAAGTCCAGCGTTCCTTCGCCGTTGTTTTCGATGGTGAGGGTCTGCGAGTCGGTTCCACCGGTGAGCAGGTCGGCAGAGAAAGACGACGGCGAATAGCCGAGCACCGGCGCGCCCAGCGTGGTTCCGTTGGGGCTGTTCGACACGCCGGAGCGATTCTGCTGCTCGTCCTCCACGACGAGCGCGAAGTAGTAGTTCGTGTTGTAGTCGAGGCCGGAGACTTCGAACGACTCCGCTTGCCCCGCCGCCTTCGGCGTCCCCGTGTAGGAGGCCGGCGTCGCGGCGTTGAAGTTGGCCGCGTTGATGGGGGAGGTCGAATAGCGGATGTCGTAGGTGGTCGGCGTTCCCACGCTGCCGTCGTCGCCGGAGGCGGTCCATCCCAACAGCGCCGTGGTCGAGCCCGTCGACGTCACGGCGAGGTCGGTGACCGGATCGGGCGCGACGTCGTCCAGGCTCGCGACCGCGTTGTGCACGTTGAGCCGGCCGCCCGTTACCGTGCGCCCTTGCAGCGCCGGGATGACGTCGACCGTCGACATGATGACGTTCTTCACTTCCAGGCCGGTGAGGGTCGGAGCTTCCGACCAGATCAGCGACACCGCTCCGGAAACGTGCGGCGTCGCCATTGACGTACCCGAGATGGTCCCGTACGTGTTGCCCGGGAAGGTGCTCAAGATGTCGGTGCCGGGCGCGCCCAGGTCCACCGTGGTGAGACCGAAGTTCGAGAAGCCGCTCAACTGGTCGCGGCGGTCCGTGCTCGCGACCGCGATGATGTTGTCGAGGTCGTAGTTCGAGGGATAGTTCGGGAAGTTGTCGTTGTTCGAGCTCGCGTTGCCCGCCGCGGCCACGAACAGAATGCCCTGCTGCCCGGCGGCCTGGATGGCGTCGAACAGCGCCTGCGAGAATCCACCGCCGCCCCAGCTGTTGCTGGTCAAGCGCGCGTGCATCATGGTCGCGTATTGGACTGCCAGCACCGCGTCCGCGGTGTTGCCGAAGCCGCCCGCGTCCAGGAACTTGAGCGGCAGGATCTTCACGGTCCAGTTCACGCCCACCACGCCGACGCCGTTGTTGCCGATGGCGCCGATCGTGCCCGACACGTGCGTGCCGTGGCCATGGTCGTCCATGGGATTGTTGTCGTGGTTGACGAAGTCCCAGCCGTGGACGTCGTCGATGAAACCGTTGCCGTCGTCGTCGATGCCGTTACCCGCGATTTCGCCCGGGTTCACGAACACGTTGGCCGAGAGGTCGACGTGGTTGTAGTCGCACCCCGTGTCGATGACGCCGACCAGCACGTTGCCGCCGGTGCCGAAGTCCCACGCTTCCGGCGCGTCGATGTCGGCGTCGGGCGTGCCGCCGCTCTGTCCGATGTTGTGCAGCCCCCACAACTCGCCGAAGCGCGGGTCGTTGGGGAACACGTCGAGCGCGCGCACGACGTAGTTGGGCTCGATGTAGGCCACGCGCGGGTCGCTCTTGAAGCGTTGCACCGCGTCGGTGACCGAGATGCCCTGGATCGTCCACAGTTCCGCGCCGATACTCTCTAAGCGCGTCTTCACGGTCGCGTTCAGGTTGGCCTTCACCGCTTGGATGTCGGCGGCAGGCGCGTTCGGCTTCATCTTGATGATGACCTGTTGGGGGACGTAGCTCGGGGGTTGTTGACCTCCCGCGCTGAACACCCACGTCGCGATGGTGACGAAGAACACGACGAACGCGGCGGAACGGAGATAGCGTTTCATCATGACGATCCCTCTCCTGGTGAGGACGGTGGAACCGCGAACGGCTGTCGCGGTCGATTCGCCAAGGGACGAGGCTGGTACGAACGGAGTGTGAGCAAGGCCGCGGCGTAGGTTCGTACGCGAGCCGGATCGGTCGACCCGGGGATAAGCAGGTCAGGACCGGGAACTACGGAGGTACCGGGGGCAAGCCGTACTGCCTTCACGAGCGCTCCCTGTGTCAGGTCGGTGAAAAGCGAGGCCTGGTACTCCGCGGGCGAGTATACAGGTGGGGGTCTATGAATGTCTAGCTGATCATCGACAGTTTCCCTATAATCGGGTTAATTCTTCTGGAAGCGCGTGCGGGTCCGCACGCGCCGAAGCTGCCCGCCGGTGTGGCCCCGTAGCTCAGATGGATAGAGCAGCGGTTTCCTAAACCGTTTGTCGTGCGTTCGAATCGCGCCGGGGCCACCAACACTCAATCAAAGCGAATCATGGCGTAGACGGGGATCTCGTTGAGGCGCTCTCGTCCCTTGAGGAACGCGAGCTCTATAAGGAAGGCGAGCTCGACGACTTCCCCGCCGGTCTTCTCGACCAGGTTGCACGCGGCGAGGGCGGTGCCGCCAGTCGCGAGGAGGTCGTCGATGACGAGCACGCGCTCGCCCTTCTTGATGGCGTCGGTGTGGATTTCGAGGGTTTCTTCGCCGTACTCGAGGGTGAACGACTCGGCCAGCGTGGTGTGCGGGAGCTTGCCGTGCTTGCGCAGCGGCACGAACCCCGCGCCGATCTCGGCCGCGAGCGGCGCCCCGAAGATGAAGCCGCGCGATTCCATCGCCGCGACTTTCTGGATGCGCATGGGGCGGTAGCGCTCGACGAAGACGCGGACGACTTCGCCGAAGAGCCAGGGGTCGCCCAGCACGGGAGTGATGTCCTTGAAAATAATTCCCGGCTTGGGAAAGTCGGGGACGTCGCGGATGGCCGCGCGAATGCGTTCGACGGCGCCGGTGACGCCGCTCAATTGGATCCTTCGCGCCCGCCCGCGCGCTTACGCCCCGACAGCACGAGGTTGAGCTTCTGCAGCGCGCGCTTTTCGATTTGCCGCACGCGCTCGCGCGACACGCCCACTTCCCTTCCCGTCTCGCCCAGCGTGCGCGGCTCGCCGTCGTCGAGCCCGTAGCGGAGTGTCAGCACTTCCTGCTCGCGCGGATTCAAGCAGCGCTCGAACAAGGTCGACATTTCTTCGTTCTCGAGCTGGAGCGTCACCAGCGATTCGGGCGAACCGTTGCCGCGGTGGTACGCCTCGGAGGCGAGGCGCTGGAGCGCGTCGGCGCTCGCGAGCGGGTCTTCGGAGCGAATGCCGTTGATGAGGGTGCGCACCAACTTCACGCGCCGCACGCTGACGTCGAGCTCGGCCGACATGGTCTCGTCGTCGAGCGAGCGGCCGGCGTGGCGGTCCTCCACCTTGAGATACTTGTTGATGAGGTGGTAGATGTGGACAGGGATGCGAATCGCCTTCGACTGGCTCGCGATGCCGCGCTTGATCGACTGCTTGATCCAGTACGACGCGTACGTGCTGAAACGAAATCCCTTGGTGTAGTCGAACTTCGCGGCCGCGCGAATGAGGCCGAGGTTGCCGTCTTCGATGAGGTCGAGGAGGTTCTGGCTGCCGCGTTGGTAGCGCTTCGCGATGGTGACGACGAGGCGAAGGTTGGCGATGATGAGCTTGCGCTTGGCGTCTTCGCTGCCGGCGGCGAGTTCTTTACCGAGCTCGACTTCTTGCTCGGGGGTGAGAAGCGGATAGCGACCGATCTCGGCGAGATAGCGCGCCTGGATGTCGTAGGAGGGCTCGGAACGCTCGTCGTCGTGAGGGCGGTCGTTGCTCATCGTCGTGCCCCGAGCCCGGCGAAAACCGGGATGAATGGTCGGGGCGAGAGGATTTGAACCTCCGACCTCCTGCTCCCGAAGCAGGCGCGCTAAACCGGACTGCGCTACGCCCCGACCCAGGCCCACACAAAAAATTGCCCGCACCCTCGATGCCGCCTGCGGGGCCGGCCGGGCGAGGCTCTAAGTTCGCTTATCGTAACACGCTTTGGCGGCGAATCAACCCTAACTTCTAGGACCCCGAAACGCCCGACTCCGCCACCTTGGATCTCCCCGGACGACGCACGTCGCGCACCAGCGGGACGAACGTGCACTCGATCAACCGCTCGATCTCGACCTTCCCGCCGCGCCGAATGAGCCGCACGATCTCTTGTTTTCCGTCCGCGCGCACCACCGGCCCCAGCAAGAAGCCGGCGTCGGAGAGCTGCGCGAGGAGCGTGCGCGGCACCTGCTGCGCCGCCGCCGTCAAGAGCACGCGGTCGTACGGACCTTTTTCCGGCCAGCCCTTCCACCCGTCGTCGACCTTGATGTCGACGTTGGAGAACAAGAGGTCGCGCAGCGTCGTCTGCGCGCGCTCGCCGAGCTCGGGCACGCGCTCGACGGTGGCGACGTGCTTCGCGAGCGACGCCAGCACCGCGGTGTGATAGCCCGACCCGGTGCCGATCTCGAGCACGGTCTCTTCGCCCGAGAGGCGCAGCTCCTCGGTCAAGTACGCGACCATGTACGGCTGCGACATGGTCTGCTGGAAGCCGATCGGGTACGAATGGTCCGCGTACGCCTCAATGCCGGCGTCGCGCCCGATGAAGAGGTGACGCGGCACGCGCAGCATCGCCTCCAACACGCGCGGATCGCGGATCCCGCGGTTGTAGACGTGCTCGCGCACCATCCGTTCGCGCGCGATCTTGTACTGTCGCCATCTCATCGCGGCTTCCCCCTCACAATTCGAACCGCCAGCGCTCCATCTCGACGATCGCCTTGTAGTGCGTCGGGTCCAGGTGCAACGGCGTCACCGACACATAGCCCATGCGAACGGCCGAGATGTCGGAGCCGTCGTCGTCGCGCCACACCGGCTCACGCCCGCCGATGGTGTAACTCGCTTGCAACGGTCCGCGCCCCGGCTCGATGAAGTTCTCGTAGTGGCGCGACCCCAGCTTGGTGATGCGCAGCCCCTTGATGGGCGCGACGTCGGGGTTGGGGATGTTGACGTTGAGCAACACGTCCTTCGGCAACCCTTCCGACAGCGCGCGCTCGACCACCATGCGCGCGAAACGTCCGTTGACCTCTTCGTTCGCCACCGTGCGCTGCAGCGCGGACACCGCGATCGACGG
>CAZLLI010000095.1:0-10378 GCA_964560355.1 uncultured bacterium
AAATCGGTCAGCATCATGTCGACGATCTTGTTGAAGCGATCCAAGCGATCCTCGTAGCCGACGTAGTCTTGCAGCTTGGCCTGCGCGGTCGAGCTCCACACCTGTTTGCCGGTCTTCCCGTCCATCGCGAACAGGATCATGGTGCCTTCGTTCCACACGTCGTCCTTGCCGACCTGCGACCACGCCATGTCGTAGCCCTTGTAGACGTCGTCCATCTTCTGCTGGTCGAACTTCTGCTCGGTCGCGACGTGCAGCAGGATGACGAGGTCGGGCTGGCCGTCGGTCGAATTGGTATAGCCGAGCGCGGCCATGTCTTCGGCAAAATGCTTGGCGGCCGCCTCGCGAAACTGCGGCGTGTCCATGTGTTCCAGCCCGGTGGCGGGATACGCCCCCGCGCGTCCGAAGGCCCATGTCTTGTACGCGGAGAAATCGGCGTCGGGGACCGGCTGCGGGGTGACGTGGACGTTGGCGTTGAAGCCCTTTTGCGAGCACGCGACGAGCGCGAGCGCGAAGAGCGTCACGAGGACGGCGAGTTTTTTCATCGATTCAACCTCCGGAGGCGTGTGGAGGTTGAATGTATATCACGAACGCGGCGCGCGCGCTACACCATGTCGGAGACGAGCTCGCCGCCCGTGCGGTCGGCGCGCGAGCGCACGCGGGCGCCGGTCGGCTCCGCGCTCGCTTCGAGGATGCGCCGCATCTGCAGCGCTTCCGCGATGTCGGCCACCTCCGCGCCGGGGAGGCGCTTCAAGTACACCGACTGCCCCTTCAAGCTCTCCTGCATGGACGCGACGAAGCGCTTGCACTCCTTCTTGGCCGCGAGGTCGATGCCCTCCTCGGTGGCGTACGCGTAGTAGTAGTGCCCGTCGGCGCCGTTGACCTTCCAGCGAAAGTCGCGGTCGACGCCCATGATCACGCCGCGCCCGCTGGCGTCGACCAGCGGGTTGTTCTTGGACAGCACGTCGAACAGGATCGCCTCCGCTTCCACCGACGCCGCCGTGATCACGCGCTCGGTGAGCCCGCGGAACGCGCGCACCTGCGCGAGGTCGACGAGCTCGCGCATCAGTTGCAGGCGAAAGTCGTTCTGCACCACGCCGCGCGGCACCACGCACAGGCCGCGGTTGCCGTCGACGGTGTTGAGCGGCTGATACCCGCTGCGGCGTATGATGATTGCGCACCCGCGTACCAACAGCGGGAGCTGGTCGAGCTGTTTCTTCATCATACCGGCGAAAGTGCCGCGCGGCGCGAACGCGGCGCGCGCGTCCTTGTGCAGACGACCGCGCGCACGGCGCTCGCCGAAGAACCACCGGTTCGGAGTGCGTTTCAACACCTCGCGCAACGCGGCGCGACCCTCTTCGTCGACCCACCCGTCGTACATGCCGCGCGTCATGATCTCGCCGGCGACGACGAACTCGCTCTTCTTCCACTTCAGCATGGGCACCGTTCGACCTCCGACCTACTGCACCAACACCATGCGCGCGACGCGACTTCCGATCGGCGTCGACACGCGGAACAAATACACGCCCGACGCGACGCGCGCGCCGTCGGCGTTGCGGCCGTCCCAGCGCAGCGAGTGCTCGCCGGCGTTCATGGCGCGGCCGGCGGCGAGCGTGCGCACGCGCGACCCCGTCACCGACCAAATCTCCGCGTCGACTTCGAGCGCGCGCGGGAGCGTGAAGCGCACCATGGTCGACGGATTGAACGGGTTGGGCACGACACCTACGATGGCGAATCCGTCCATCGCGGGGAAATCGACCGCGGTCGCCGTCACGTCGGCCACTACCTTGAACGTGATGGGTCCGTTGCTCGCGTTGCTCACGACCGTCACCACGCAGCTGTCGAGCATGGCGCCGCTCGGCGTCACGCACACGCCGATGGGCGTGCTGGTGCCGGGCGCAACCGCGTGCGCGGTGGCGGTGGTGTCGACGCTGAAGGGCACGTTGCCGCAGCCGTTGATGCCGCGAATGTTGAGAACGCCGCAGCCGTTGTTGACCACGAACACCGTCTGACACGACGTCTGCGAAACCGGCGGCTCCGAGAACACCGTGCGCACGGGAGCGGCCGCGCCGGTGACTTTCACCGAGCGGTACTTCACGTAGAAGACCCAGTCGCCGGTGACGCCGGCCGCGCACGCGTTCAACCAACCGCCGGGGACCGCGTAGATCACGTTGCGCCCCGACTGGCAGCCGTTGCCGTCGTGGACGACGCTCGGCGCGAAAACGTCGCCGGCGTTCATGTTGTTGAACTCGAGCGTCACCGTGAAGGGACCCGAGTTGATGATCTTGTTGCCCGGCACGAATTCGATGTTGAATTCGTTGATGCCGCCGTCGGTGAGGACCGGCCCCACCAGCGAGAAGATGGGCGAGCCCGGATTCGGCAGCCCGCCCGCGTAGATGTGGATCGCTTCTTCCAGACTTTGCGGCGCGCCGCCGATTTGCGATCCCCAGCCCACGCCGATCTTCACGATCTCGATGGGATAGACGTTGGCCGGCAGCGTGAACACCGCGCCCGCTTGTTCGTTCGGCACGAAGCACGGACACACCACTTGCCCGCCGCCGGTGAAATTCTGGAACTGCGTCTCGGCGCACTGCGCGAGTGCATCGTGGGTCGACGCCACGGACACGAACGCCGCGGCCAGCGCGACGACGATTGGGCGCAGTCTTCCCTTCGCGGAAACGACGCGCCCTCTTGCGACGATGTGCAGGATGGAAGACGGATGTAGTTCGCGCACGGGTGACCCACCTCGTTCGGGCACAACGGGCCCTCAAGAGACCTCGTCGCGGAAAGGCCGCAAGCGATGTGCCAGCGCCCGACCGCGTCATGGACACAAAAAAGAATCGGGGTCCCTGGGTAGGGACCCCGACCGGATCAGTATCGGTGGCGTTGGGTTTCCCCCGAATGTAGGGGTGACCAAGAAAGCCACGAACGTGGAGTCATCCCGTTTACGGGGACGCCACCTCCACTAAGCCGCGACTATCTGTACTCACTGGATCACCTCCTTCAGGGCGTGCCCAATGATCGGCGAGACCCACCTCGCCCGGCCCCTCGAACCGCCCGGGTCCGCCGAGACCGTCGCGACCTTCGTCGCGATGCCATCGGTCGGAACGCTATGCAAGGTGCGCAAAGTCGTAAAGGAAAATTTTGCGATGCGGGTGGGAAGAAAGCTCCCTCTTGCGACGAGCGCGTCGCCTCCTCCATAATAGCGCCCGGGCGAACGTCCACGCCCAACCCCTTCGGTCTTCCCCCAGCGAGGACCTTCGTGGGGCAAAGGGGGGCACACTCCCGGACGACGCATCGTCGACACTTTCGTTTGCCGGGCGAAGCCCGCCGCTGGGGGTCGGGTTTGCGCGCGGCTTCGAAAGGAAAGATCGACATGCCGAAGCAGAAAGATCTCAAGCGCCTCGTGCGCTCCCGCATGAAGAAGACGGGCGAGTCGTACACCACCGCCCGCGCTCAACTCACCAAGACGCGACGTCCCAAGAAAACCTCGTCTCCCAACGAGCTCGAAAAACTCGCCGGCGTCAAAGACGCCACCATCCTCGCCAAGTCGGGGAAGTCGTGGGCGCAGTGGGTACGCATTCTGGACGCCATCGACGGCGTCAATCTCGCGCACGGCGACATCGCGAAGTTCGTCCACGAGCAAGGCGTCGACGGATGGTGGTCGCAGTCGGTGACCGTCGGCTACGAACGCATCAAAGGATTGCGCGAAAAAGGACAGCGGCGCAGCGGGCGCTTCGACGCGTCGAAGAGCAAGACGCTGCCCGTATCCGCCGCGGTCGCCTTCGACGCCTTCGTCGTCGCGCGCACGCGCAAGAAGTGGCTGAAGGGCATCGACGCCGTCATTCGCACCGCCACCAAGCCCAAGTCGATCCGCATCGGCTGGCCGGACGGCACCATCGTCGCCGTCTGGATCACCGCCAAGGGCGACAAGTGCACCGTCGGCGTGCAGGTCGACAACCTCCCCACGCGCGCCGACGCCAACGCGCGCAAGGCGTACTGGACGGAGAAGCTGGCGGCGCTGGAAGAGTTGTTGACCGACTAGCGCTCACGCGCCGGGCGGGCTCGCCGGCCCGCCCGGCGCGAATTGTTCATGATATAATTCACACGTCGCATTGCCTCTTCGAACCGGGGGTTCTCCGATGCCCAACCACGCACTTCGAGTCGCGAGCCTCGTGTGTAGTCTCCTCGCTGCGTCCGACGCGCTCGCCGCGAAGACCGCTTTCCGCCTGACCGATCTCGACCTCCGTGACCCTCATATCTACGTCACGAACGTTGGATTTTGCCTCGACATTACAGACCTACTTCAACCAAACTTCACCAGCACATTCAATGGTGCTCTGCAATCGCGGATTCAGACCGACGGCAACGCGGACGGCGCCCTTGATTTGAATCTATTGCTCATCTTCGATCCTGTCGACCCATCCGCGCCCGGAGGAACGCTGACGTTCGGAGAAGCGATCTGCACCGCACCCATCGCCGGCACATCGTGCACGCCAAATCCCATTATCACGCCGACCTCGGTGACGTACCTCAATCAATCCAGCGGTCCTCCTTGTCTCTTGGTTATCAGCGGATCGACGTATCCACCCTACTCGCCGGAGATTTCCTTGCCGAGCCCCCCATACTTCAAGACCGTTGAGACGAACATTACGCTCCGCGTCTTCGGCAACGTCAATATTCCTTTCTCACACGTGCGCATCGCCGCAAGATATGTAGGCTCACCGACGGCGAACTTGAACACAGGAGTGATCCGCGGCTTCCTCTCCCAGGAGGACGCCGATGCGATCGTGGTGCCGCTTCCAACCGTCGGTAATCAGCTGCTCAGCAGCGTCCTGCCAAACGCGACGCTCATCTGCCCCGCGCACACCGACCAAGACTCCCTTCGAACCGTGGACGGTTGTCTGTCCGAGACAGGCTGGTGGTTTTACTGGAATTTTACCGCGGTGGCGGTCCCGTTTACGGAACTTCCAACGGGCATCGAGACACCGGAAGCAAGCGGGTTGTGGCTCGACGACGCCATCCCGAATCCATTCAACCCTTCGGCAACGATTCGTTATTCCATCTCATCCCAGGGATTCGTCCGCGTGTCGGTCTTCGACGCGGGAGGTCGCTTCGTCGCCGACTTGGTTCGTGAGGACCAAGCGCTCGGAGAACACGCCGCGCGCTGGGACGGCACGTCCGCATCGGGCGAGCCGGTCAGCTCCGGGGTCTACTTCGTTCGCTTGGAGTCAGCGGGACAAACGCGATCGCGCAAGATCGTTCTCTTGAAGTAGCGACTAGCGCTGCGCGTGGGTGAGCGACCGCGACACGTCGTCGCGCAATAGCTCGGCGGCGAGCTTGTTGGCGGCGGCGTTGGGGTGCGCGTCGTGGTCGAAGTAGAGCGTGTCGTGCTGCGCGGCCGTGCGGAATTGATCGATCGGGTAAACGAATTCGATTCCGCGCGCCGCGCAGAACGACGACAGCCTTCGGTACGGCAGCGCGAAGTCCATGTTGGCGGCGTCGACGCCGGTGCGACGCATCATCTCGTCGCGCCAGGGATCGTCGACTTCGACCTTGGCGGGAAACGCGAACACCACCAGCTTGGCCGAATCCTCGGCGCAATCGCGCGCGAGCCGGTCGAACACGCGCTCGGTGACGCACCACGCGCCCTCGATGGCTTCGCCGCCGCGCACGTCGTACACCGACCAGTGCGAGAGGTGGCGGTTGGCTTCGTAACCGTGGGTGAGGAAGCGCGGGTCTTCGACCGCGTGGTGCTGGTAGTCGCGCATCTCGAGCCGCCGCTTGACGAATAGCAAGAGCCGGCTCTTGCGCAGCTCGCGCTTGGCGCGCTGCGAGAAACTCAGCTGCGCGGGCGGCGTCGGCGGCTCGAGCCGGAGCGAGTCGCCCTCGCACACGAAGCGCGGCTTGGTGCCCACTTCGATCAGCGGGCCGCGCAGCCCGTTGTTGACCACGTCGTTCTGGAACAGAAACGTGAGCACCACGACGTCAGGGTGCAAGCGGCGCAGGCGCGACTCGTAGAACAGCATCTCTTGGTCGGTTCCCCACCCCGGCACGCCCGCGTTGATTACTTCGACGTCCTTCCCCATCGATTGATTCAGCAGGTCCGAGAAGCGCTCGCCGATCGGCAGCCCGACGCCGAACGCGAACGAGTCGCCCAACACGAGGACGCGGTGCACGCCGCGCGGCCGGTCGATCTCGATCCTGCGGTCGCGCAGCCCTAGCGCATTCACGTCGATGCGGTAGCGAAAATCCCGCTGCGAGTCGACCGACACCAGCGACGAATTGGGCTCCAAGCTCCACCCCAGGAGCGGGTCGTAGCGAATCACGCTGCCCAGGAATTCGGGGTGATAGACGAAGCGTAGCGCAACCTCCGCTGCCAGCAAGAGGACGAGGACGGTGACGACGAGAAGGATCGCGTTGGCGCGACCGGACGAGGAGGATGGATGTTGGTTGGAGGGCATGGCAAAACACCGCTCGTGCTGAATTCGGCGCCGCCCCTAGCGCAGTGCGGGCATTGTAGCATACCGACGCCGCGAACGCACGGATGCAGATGAAAGAGAAAGACGTTCGACCTTGATACTTTCTTGATGCCCCGGTCGCCAGCCTTGACGCCCTCTTGACTCATCGGCGGACTATGCTTCGTCCATGAGAAACACGCAGCAGCCCACGATCCGTTATCTGCTTCTCGGCGGAATTCCTCTCCTCTTGTTGATCGCGCTGGCCCTCAAGGTAGCGCACGCGGAGGAAGCGACCGCGCCCAAGTTCACCATCGGCGGCTACGCGGAGTCCTATTTTCAGTGGAACTTCAACGAACCGTCGAACGGCATCACCAACTATCGCGGTTTCGACAACCGCCACGACTCGTTCACCATTTCGAACGTGGCCGTCGACGCGCAGTGGGACGACGAACAAGTCGTCGGGCGACTCGCGTTGCAGGTCGGTCACGCGCCGAGTACGTACTATCTCGGCGAACCCGCGCTCGCCGGCGCGGGCGGCGCCAACGCCACCGGGCCTGAATTGTGGAAGTATGTCCAGCAAGCGTACGCCGGCTATCGTTCGTCCGGTGCGCACGCGTGGACCGCGACCGGCGGTATCTTCCTCTCGCCGGTCGGGCCGGAAGGCATCGCGATCAAAGATAACTGGAATTGGTCGCGCTCGAATCTGTTCTTCGGGCTTCCCTTCTATCACGCCGGCGCGCGCGTGACGTACCCGTTCAACGACAAGTGGACCGGCATGCTCATGGTGTGCAACGGCTGGAACAACGTCGTCGACAACAATACCGAGAAGTCGGTGTGCATCCAGGTGTCGGGTTCGCCCGCCAATGGTGTCAGCATGAGCGTGCTCTACTTCGGCGGATGCGAGCGCGCTATCGGGGCGCCCGAAGGCCGGCCGTGGCGCAATCTCGTCGACGCGTGCGTGACCTGGGACGCGAACGACCGCTGGAGTTTTCTCGCGCAGGGTGACGCCGGCTTCGAAGACAATCGCTTCGGAACCAGCAGCTGGATCGCGGGCGCGCTGTACGCGCGTTTCCACGCCGCCGAGCGCGTCTACTTGGGCGTGCGCGGTGACATCTTCGACGAGACCGTCGCATCGGACGCGAACGGCACCGCGTCCGCGATCTTCTGGCCCGCGGAGTGGGTGCGTTCGGTCACGGCGACGGTCGACTATCGACCCGCCGACCGCGTATCGTTTCGCTTCGAGTATCGGAACGATACCGCCGCGGACGACATGTTCTTCGGCGGCGCGGTGACCGGCGACGGCGTATCGACGCCATACGGGGTCAATCGCTCGTTCCAGGACACCATTACGCTCGGCGCCGTGACCTGGTTCTAGGACCGCAACGGAGGACGTCATGTTGGATCTCTTGTTCATTGTATTGGTGATCGTGTTCTTCGCGCTGACGTGGGGTTTCATCCGTCTGTGCGGGAAGGTGTAGTCCGATGCACGCCTTGTTGATCGCGGGCGGAGTGATCGCGCTCATTCTGCTCGTCTACTTGTTCTTCGCGCTCCTGTTTCCGGAGAAGCTGTCATGACATCGAACGGCACGCTGCAATTGGCGCTGTACGTGGTCTTGCTGGTCGGCCTGGGGCTGCCCTTGGGCGCGTACATGGCGCGCGTTTACCAAGGCGATTCGAAGATTGCGAATCGCGTCTTCGGCCCGCTCGAGCGATTGATCTATCGTGTCGCCGGCGTCCGTCCCGACGAGGACATGAGCTGGCGTCGCTACGCGGCCGCGGTCATGGTCTTCAATCTGCTGGGTGCGCTCGTGGCGTACGTGCTGCAGCGCTTCCAGGCGTCGCTCCCGCTCAATCCCGACGGCATGGGGCCGGTGTCGCCGGCGGTCGCGTTCAACACCGCAACGAGCTTCGCCACCAATACCAACTGGCAGTGCTACGGCGGCGAAACCACCATGAGCTACCTCACGCAAATGGCGGCGCTCACCGTACAAAATTTCGTGTCGGCCGCGAGCGGGATGGCGGTGCTGGTGGCTCTCATCCGCGGATTCGTACGCCGCAGCGCGCACGGCGTGGGCTGCTTCTGGGTCGACCTCACGCGCAGCACGCTCCACATCATGACGCCGCTTGCGGTCGTGCTCGCACTGGCGTTGGTGTCGCAGGGCGTCGTGCAGACATTCGATGGACGCGCGCAAGCGCGTCTCGTGGACCCCTTTACCGCGGGCGACTCGACGACGGTGACGGAACAGTCCATCGCCGTGGGACCCGTGGCGTCCCAAGTCGCCATCAAACAGCTCGGCACCAACGGTGGCGGTTTCTACAACGTCAACTCGGCGCACCCGCTCGAGAATCCGACCCCGCTGTCGAATCTGGTCGAAGTGCTGGCGATTCTGCTCGTGCCCGCCGGTCTGTGCTTCACCTTCGGCGCGATGGTCAAGGATCGCCGCCAAGGGTGGGCGCTGATCGCCGCCATGTTCGTGATCTTCATCCCCTTCCTGCTGGTGGCGGTGACGTCCGAGCAGGGCGGCAATCCGCTTCTGAAGGCGCAAGGACTCAACGACGCCGCGAGCGCGCTGCAAGCGGGTGGCAACATGGAAGGCAAGGAAGTTCGCTTCGGTATCGTGAACAGCGCGCTGTGGGCGACCGCGACCACGTCGGCGTCGAACGGTTCGGTCAATGCCATGCACGACAGCTTCACACCGCTCGGCGGATTGGTGCCGATGGTGATGATGCAGCTCGGTGAAGTCGTATTCGGCGGCGTGGGGTCGGGGTTGTACGGCATGCTCGCGTTCGCGATCGTCGCGGTGTTCATCGCCGGCCTGATGGTGGGTCGCACGCCGGAGTACCTGGGCAAGAAGATCGAAGCCTACGAGATGAAGATGGCGTCGCTCGCCATCCTGATTCCGTGCGCGACGGTGCTGGTCGGCACCGCGATCGCGTGCCTGGTGCCCGAGACCAGCCGCGCCATCGCCAATCCGGGCACGCACGGCTTCAGCGAAATTCTCTATGCGTTCTCGTCGTCGGCCAACAACAACGGCTCCGCGTTCGCGGGCTTGACCGCCAACGGGATGTTCTACGCCACCGCGCAGGGCATCACCATGCTGATCGCGCGTTATTGGGTGATGGTGCCGATGCTCGCCATTGCGGGCTCGCTGGCCGCCAAGAAGTACGTGCCCGCGAGCGCCGGCACGCTCCCGACGCACACCACGTTGTTCGTGATCCTCTTGGCCGCGACCGTCGTCCTGGTCGGCGCGTTGACGTTTGTTCCCGCGCTCGCGCTGGGGCCGATCGTCGAACACTTGCAGCTCTTCACACGGTAGGAATATCCATGTCCACGCATTCGCAACCCAGACCCTTGTTCGAGCGCGCGATCGTGACGCGCGCCATCGTCGACGCGTTCGCCAAGCTCAGCCCGGCGCGCATGATCAAGAACCCGGTCATGTTCGTCGTGATGGTCGGCGCCGCGTTCACGACCGTGCTCTTCTTCCACGCCGTGGCGACCGGCCACGGCGAAGCGGCACCCGGATTCATCCTGGCGGTGTCGCTGTGGCTGTGGTTCACGGTGGTGTTCGCCAACTTCGCGGAGGCGATGGCGGAGGGCCGCGGCAAGGCGCAAGCCGACGCGCTGCGCAAGGCGCGCCGCACGGTGCTCGCCAAGCGCTTGAGCGCGCCGCGACGCAACGCCGCGCGCGAAGAAGTCGCCTCGTCAAAGTTGGTCAAGGGCGACTACGTGCTGCTCGAACCCAACGACCTCGTTCCCAGCGACGGCGAAGTGGTCGAAGGCGTTGCGTCGGTCGACGAGAGCGCCATCACCGGGGAGAGCGCTCCCGTCATCCGCGAGTCGGGCGGCGACCGCAGCGCGGTCACCGGCGGCACGCGCGTGTTGTCGGATTGGCTCGTCGTGCGCATCACCGCCAATCCCG
>CAZLLI010000096.1:0-10155 GCA_964560355.1 uncultured bacterium
GGTACCGGTGAACACCTCTGCGACGAAGAACGGCTGCGACAGGAAGCGCTGGATCTTGCGCGCGCGATTGACGGTCAAGCGATCCTCTTCCGAGAGCTCGTCCATACCGAGAATCGCGATGATGTCCTGCAGCTCCTTGTTGCGCTGCAAAATCTCCTGCACGCGACGCGCCACGTCGAAGTGCTCTTCGCCCACGACCGCGGCGCTCAAGATGCGAGAGGTCGACGCGAGCGGATCCACCGCGGGGTAGATGCCGAGCTCCGCAATTTGCCGCGACAACACCGTGGTCGCGTCCAAGTGCGAGAAGGTGGTGGCCGGCGCCGGATCGGTGATGTCGTCGGCAGGGACGTAAATGGCCTGCACCGACGTGATCGATCCCTTCTTGGTGGAGCAAATACGTTCCTGCAGACCGCCCATTTCGGTTCCGAGCGTGGGCTGGTAACCCACCGCACTCGGCATGCGGCCCAACAGCGCCGACACCTCCGAGCCCGCCTGCACGAAGCGGAAGATGTTGTCGACGAACAGGAGCACGTCCTGGTTCTCTTCGTCGCGGAAGTACTCCGCGACCGCGACTCCGGTCAACGCGACGCGCAGACGCGCACCGGGCGGCTCGTTCATCTGTCCGAATACCAAGCACGTCTTCGCGATAACGCCCGACTCGCTCATTTCGAGGTAGAGGTCGTTGCCCTCGCGCGTGCGCTCGCCGACACCGGCGAACACGGAGTAGCCGCCGTGCTCGGTGGCGATGTTGCGAATGAGCTCTTGAATCAATACCGTCTTGCCCACGCCGGCGCCGCCGAACAACCCGATTTTTCCGCCCTTCGCGTACGGCGCGAGAAGATCGACGACCTTGATGCCGGTTTCGAGCTGCTCGATGCCGGTGGCTTGGTCTTCGAGCTTGGGAGCGGCGCGATGAATCGGGAGGCGCTTGTCGGGCTCCGCGAGCGGACCCTTGCCGTCGATGGGCTCGCCCAAGAGGTTGAAGATGCGGCCCAGCGACTGGTTGCCGACCGGCACGCTGATCGGCGCGCCCATGTCGACGACCTCCATGCCGCGCGTCAGTCCGTCGGTGGACTTCATCGCGATCGCGCGCACGACGTTGTCGCCCACGTGGAGCGACACCTCGCACGTGAGATCGATGCCGGCCTTCGCGTCTTCGATCTTCAACGCGTTGTAGATGGCCGGGAGCTTGCCGGACGGGAATTCCACGTCGAGCGTCGGTCCGATCACCTGTGTCACCTTGCCGACGTTGCGCGTGCCTTTGGAATCTTTCGTGGGCGCGGACTTCATATGGGCTTCCATCTCGTTTCCTCTCCCGTTCGGGTGGCTACTTCAGAGCCTCGGCTCCACCGACGATCTCGGCGAGCTCCTTGGTAATGATGGCCTGGCGCAGGCGGTTTCGCTCCAGCACCAGGTCGTCCAGTTTTTCGTCGGCATTCTTGGTCGCTTGCTGCATGGCCGCCATGCGCGCGCCGTACTCCGACGCGAACGAGTCGGCCAGCACGGAAAACACGCGCGAGGTCGCGTACAGCGGAATCAGGTCGGCGAACAACTCGTCGCGACCGGGCTCGATGATGTAGTTGTCGTCGCTCTGCGCACCCGCGACCGGCGGGATGGGCAGGAACTGCTGGGTGGTGACGCGGTACTGCGACGCGCGCAGCGACTTGGCATAGATGAAGTAGAGCGCGTCGACGTCGCCGTTGGCGTACAGCTCGAAGAGCTTGCCGGTTACTTCCTTGATCTCGTCCAGCTGCAAGCGGTCGCTCAAGCCGGTCTTGAAATACACCAGCGGGGTCGCGCGGCGACGGAAGAACCCGTGCCCCTTGCGGCCGATGGTGATCAGCTTGACCTCTTGGTGCGAATGCTCGCGGATGAAATTCTGCGCCGCGCGAATCAAGTTGGAGTTGAAGGCGCCGCTCAAGCCGCGGTCCGCGGTGAAGAGCACCAAGCCCGGTTTCTTGACTTCGTGCGCGGAGAAGATGCGGCCGAGCGTGGTCTTGACCGGCGCCACGCCTTCGCCCGGAACGAACTCGATGGCGACGTCGGCCGATTCCTCGATGCCGCCGCCCGCCAACCCGCCCAGCACGCGGTCGAGCTCGTCGGCGAACGGACGCACCGCGTGCGCGCGCTGCTGCGCGCGGTTGAGCTTGGCCGCCGCCACGAGCTGCATCGCGCGCGTGATCTTGCGGATGTTCTCGACCGCGCGGATACGATTCTTGAGGTCGCGAATAGTCGCCATGGGTCTCGCTTAGTTCTTGATCGACTTCACGAAGGTGGCCTTGAACTCGCCGGCCGCCTTGCGCGCTTCGTCCTCGATGGTCTTGTCGAACGCCTTCTTCTCGCGGAGCTGGCGCACGACGTCCGGGTACTTGTTGTCCATGAAGGCGAAGAACTCGGGCTCGAAGCGCCTCAAGCTTGCGGTCGGCAGGTCGTCGAGCAGCCCCTGGTTGGCCACGAAGATCAACAACACTTGCTTCTCGGTGGCGAGGGGGACGTTTTCGTCCTGCTTCAAAATTTCGACCATCTTCTCGCCGCGCGTCAGCTGGGCCAGCGTCGCCTTGTCGAGGTCGGAGCCGAAGCGCGCGAACGCGGCCAGCTCGCGGTACTGCGCGAGTGCCAGGCGCAAGGTGCCGGCGACCTGCTTCATCATCTTGGTCTGCGCGTTCGATCCCACGCGCGACACCGAAATGCCCACGTTAATAGCCGGGCGCACACCGGAGTAGAACAGGTCGCCCTCCAGGAAGATCTGCCCGTCGGTGATCGAGATCACGTTGGTCGGAATGTACGCGGTGACGTCGCCGAGCTGGGTCTCGATGATGGGCAGCGCTGTCAACGAGCCGCCGCCCAGCTTGTCGTTGAGCTTGGCTGCGCGCTCGAGCAAACGCGAGTGCAGGTAGAACACGTCGCCCGGGTACGCCTCGCGGCCCGGGGGACGACGGAGCAACAGCGACATCTGACGGTACGCCTGCGCGTGCTTCGAAAGATCGTCGTAGAAGCACACCGCGTGGCCGCCGCGATCGCGGAAGAATTCGCCCATGGCGCAGCCGGCGTACGGCGCCAGCATCTGCAGGGCCGCCGATTCGCTCGCCGTGGCGCTCACGATGGTGGTGTATTCCATGGCGCCGTGCTGCTCCAGCTTGGAGACGATCTGCGCCACCGTCGACTCTTTCTGTCCGACGGCGACGTAGATGCACTTAACGCCGGTGCCCTTCTGATTGATGATGGTGTCGATGCAGATCGCGGTCTTGCCGGTCTGACGATCGCCGATGATGAGCTCGCGCTGGCCGCGACCGATGGGAATCATCGAGTCGATGGCCTTGAGGCCGGTTTGCAGCGGCTCTTTCACCGGCTGGCGCTGCACGACGTTCGGGACCAGCGGCTCCATCGGGTTGTAGGTGTCGGTGACGATGGGGCCCTTGCCGTCGATGGGCTGGCCCAGCGAGTTCACGACGCGGCCGAGGAGCGCTTCGCCCACGGGCACCTGCGCGACGCGACCCGTGCGCTTGACGGCGTCGCCTTCCTTGATGCCGGTGTCGGCGCCGAACAGCACCGCGCCCACGTTGTCGGCTTCGAGGTTCATGACCATGCCGACGGCGCCGTTGGGGAACTCGAGCAGCTCGCCCGCCATGGCGTCTTCCAGGCCCCAGATGCGCGCGATGCCGTCGCCGACTTGCAGAATCGTGCCGACCGACTCCATCTCGAGCTCGAGATTCGTCTTCTGCAATTGCGCCTGAATGATGGAACTGACTTCTTCGGGTCGAAACGCCATGTCGTTCTCCTAAGATTGGTCTGCCAAATGGACTCGGGTCGCGTGCAGCGCCGTCCCCAAGTCGCCGAGACGGTTTTGGATGCTGCCGTCGAACACCTGATTCTCGATGAACATGATCATGCCGCCGATGATGCGCGGGTCGATGCGCTTCTCGAGCTTGACCTGCTTGCCCGTGCGCCGCTCGACGACTTGCTTGGCCTTGCGCTCCAGCTCCGCGTCGAGTTCCACCGCCGTCACCACGCGCACTTCCACCACACCCTTGTGGTCCTCGTACAACGCGACGAACGCGCGCGCGATGTCGTCGTAATCCGCGGTGCGCTTCTTGTCGATCAAGAGCACCACGAACTTGACGAACAGCCCCGAGGCGCGGTCGCCGATGGCCTTGGCGATGAGATCGCGCTTCTCGTCGGCGGTCACGCGCAGCGACAAGAGGAAGCGGCGCAGCGCGGGCTCGCCCGCGAGCAGTCTTCCGAAGCTGACCACGTCGCCGTGGACCTGATCGAGGACGTCCTCGGCCAGGGCCGCGTTGAACAACGCGATCGCGTAACGCTTGCCGACGCCGGTCGCGGCCATGCCTACCGTCCCGCCGGTCGCGCGGCGACCTCGTCCAGGAACTCGTTGATCAGACGGCGGTGCTGGGCGTCGTCCAGGCGCAGGCGAATGAGCTTGTCGGTGGCCGCGATGACCGAGTTGACCATCTGGTCGCGAAACGCGGCGTTGGCCTTCGTCATCTCCATCGAGATGTCCTGGTTCGCCTTCACGCGCAGGTCGACGGACTCGCGGCGCGCTTCCTCGCGGATTTGCGACGCGATCTCGCTAGCCTCGTGCGCGGCGTCCTGAATGCGCGCGCGGCGCGTGCTCTCGATACCGGCCAGCTCGTCCTCGTAGCGCTTGCGCAGCGCGTCGGCGTCGAGCTTGGACTTCTCGATGTTGGCGAACTCGTTCGCGATCGTCTCGCGGCGCTTCTCCGTGAACGCGAGCAGCTTCCCCCACGCATACTTGCGCAGGAGCCACAAGACGATGAGAAAGCCCACCACCTGGGTGAGTAATGCTTTCCACTGGAGTTCCATCTCACACTCCTCGAAACGGCTACTGGATCTTGCCCATCAACAAGAACACGGTCACGAACGCGTAGATCGTCAACGCTTCGATCAGGCCGGCGCCGATGATCATCGCCGTCTGAATCTTGCCCGACGCTTCCGGCTGGCGGCCGATGGCTTCCATCGCCTTGCCGATGGCACCCTGGAAGCCGATGCCGGAGCCGATGGCCGCGAGGCCAAGACCGATGGGGAGCGCCAAACTAAGGGCCGATGAAGTATCCATTCTTCTTTCCTCCTCAGAAGGTTTCGAACGACTGACTACGAACTAATGATGCGCCTCGCCGTGCTCCTCGTGCGGCAGCCACAGCAAGATGTAGATCGTGCTCAGCAGCGTGAACACGAGCGCCTGGATGAAACTGGTCATGAACGCGAGCAAGATGAACGGCACCTGGAACGGAATGCCGACCGGCGAGCCCACGAACGAGAGCGTGGTCACGCCGAGGCTGCAGAACGCGAACAGGAGCACGTCCTCGCCGGTCACGTTGCCGAAAAGTCGCAGCGACAAGCTCACCGGGCGCGCGATCTCGCCGATCACGTGGATCGGGAGCATGAGGGGCACGAAGGCCCACTCGACCGCCGAGCGCGGGTTGCCCGCGAGGTGCTTCAAGTAACCGACGGGGCCGTTGCGCGTGAGGCCGATGTAGTGGACGTACACGAACACGCACAGCGCGAGCGCGACCGTGGTGTTGGGGCTCGAGGTCGGCGAGTGACCGAGCGGGAAGGCGCCGGCCAGATTCATCGCCAAGATGTAAATGAACAGGGAGCCCAGGAACGGCACGTAGCGGCGGCCGTCGGGGCCGAGTACGCCGATGATGAAATTCGACAGTCCTTCGACCACCATCTCGACCACGTTCTGCAGGCGCCCCGGCACCATCTGTGGGTTGCGCGCAGCCAGGCGCGCGATCACGATGATGAGCGTCGCGATGCCGAGCGCCCAGATCATCCCTTCCCACATGTGCAGGAAGCCGAGCACGCGCTCGTTGTGGATGAACTTCTCGATCAGCGTGATGAGGTTGGGGAGCTCGTGGACTTCGTGCTCGGCGGCGTGGGCACCGGCTTCGGCGTGCGTGGCTGCACTCGACAGCGTGTCCGCCGCTTCGTGGCCGTGCTGCGCGAACGCCATCGCGCCCAATCCGTCGAACAAGCGATGCATACTAGGAGAGAACACGGGTGCTCCCTTGAGTCGCTGAATTCGTCGTCTCGTCCATGCGCAGGTAGCTGCGGCCGGCGGCCTTCAGCACCGCGGTGAACAGCGGCCACGCGAACCCGGCCAGCGTCCACGCGGCCGGCAGCCCGGAGGCCAGGATTCCAAAGCCGACCGCGTACAAGAGCGGGAACTTGATCGCGAGCGCTTTCGCGATCGACGCTTTGTCGCGCGGCTCGAGTGTCACCACCTTGCGGATCACGGACGCGGTCGCGGCGAGGTTGACGAGCGACCACGCACCGCCCACGATCCACGCCAGCCCCGCGCTCCACCCGAACTTGGTCGCCAACGGAATCGCGAGCACCAGCCCGAACACGATCGACGACTTGCGCACGCGGCGCAGGAAGTCGCCGTCGAAGGCGGACCACATGGTCGGAGCTCCGCTAGGGCGTAGTTCGATCACGCTTGTCTCCGTCGTCCGCGCGTTCGTTCGCCCTCTTGAGGACGATCGCGACCTCGCGAACTCCCGCGGCAAAACCCAAGATCAGAAAAACGATGGTGAATGCGGGTTGAGTGTCGAGTTTTCGGTCGATGAACCGGCCGATCAGAAGACCGGCGATCGGGGGCACGACCATCAGGAAGGGGATCGTACTCAACATCCCCGCCTGGCGGGCCCACGCGTACCGGTCCTTATCCGATTTCACGGCCCGTACTCGAGTGGGTTCGTCACGACGGCGGGGTCGATGGGCCCTTCCCTCAAAGACGCTCGACTGTACCGCGCGACGTTTCCTCGAGCAACCGCCAAGAGACTATGTGAAACGTTTATCAAAATCAACTGGAAAACCGGTCCGACTCCCCGGCAATAGTACAACCCAAATGATGACAAAGCCTTAGTCGCTCCCGGAGGTATGCGCCGGCTCCGCCGCCAGCTTCTTCTTAGCCGCTTCCAGTTCGTGCTCCAGAGACTCGACGCGGCGCTTCAAGTCTTCGACGTCCGCCGCGTTCATCCCCGCCGTCGTCTTCGCCGACGCCACCGTCACCTTATCGGCGGCCGTGCGGGCGCGCTCTCGCACTTCCGCCACGCCGTCGTTGGCGGCGACGCGACGCAACGCGTCGACCGACGTCGGCTCCGCGATGTTCGCGAGCGCTTCGATGGTGGCTTCGCGCGTGCGCAGGTGCCAGTCGTCGAGCGACGGGTACAGGAACTCGGCCGCGCGACGGCGGTCGGAGTCCTTGTCGAGCTGCTTCGCGAGGCGCCCGTACGCACCGATGGCGGTGTTGCGATACACGCGCGGATTGCCCGGCGTGCAATAGGGCTTCAAGCGGTCGAGTGCCGCGGGGTCGTTCAAGTCGGCGAGCCCGTTGAGCGCCGCGTTGCGCACGACGCCTTGGTCGGATTCCTGCTTGAGCGCGTCGGTGCACACCTTCGACGCGCGCGTCCCGCGCGCCTTCACCAGGCTGGTGACGGCGGCCGCGCGCACGCCGTACGCGCGATCGTTGCCGACCAGTTTCTCCAGGGTCGACGCCGCCGTCTCGTTGCGATAGTAGCCGCCGAGTGCTTCCGTGCACGCCAGTCGCACGCGCGCGTCGTTCGCCGCGGTGCCTTCGACCAGGGCCGAGAGCGCGGCGTCGTTGTCGATCTTGCCGAGCGAGAGCGCGGCTTCGCGACGCAGCCCCCAGAACGCGTCGCCCATCACCACCGCGCGCAGCGCCGAAACCGCGCGCGCGTCGGTACCCTTCGCCGCCAGCGCCTGCGCGGCGCGCACGCGCGTCATGAAGTCGCCGTGCTCGAGCTCGTAGATCGATTCGTGGGTGAGCTTGCCGAAGTCGAGCGTCTTCAAGATCCAGTCGCCCTTGTCGAACACCACCATCCTGGGTTCGGCGGGGACGGAGAAGTAGTAGCTCGCCGACGCGTCCTCGACCTGGATGCGGTGGGTTTGGCTGCCGCCGTCCCACGTGATCTCGACGTCGACCGGCACGCGGAACACCGGCACCAGCCCGCCCGTCTTCTGGGTTTGCTCGACCTTGAGCGTGAGCACGCTCGACTTGTCGTCCCAGCTCTTCGAGACCTTGAACTTGGGGTGGCCGGCGAGGAAGACCCACTGCTCGAAGAACCAGTCCAGGTTTTCGCCCGTCACCTCGCGCACCGCGCGCATCAAGTCCTGCGTGTCGACCACGTCGAACTTGTTCTCCTCGCCGTAGCGACGGATGGTCTCGCGGTACAGGTCGTCGCCGAGGATGGCGCGCAGCATGTGGAGGACGCTGGCGCCCTTGACGTAGACCAGCGCGTTGTTGCGCGCGTCGGTGCGGTTGAAGAAGTCGACCACCATCGGGCGCGGATCGGTGTCGTCGGCCTTGGTGACGTCGTCGTGCGCGCCCATCATCTGGTAGCGGAAGGCGTCGTCGCCGTCGTGGTACTCCTTATAGAGGTAGGCGTAGTAGGTCGCGAAGCCTTCGTTGAGCCACATGTGGCTCCACTCGCGGCAGGTGAGCATGTCGCCCCACCATTGGTGCGCGAGCTCGTGCGCGACCAGGTTCTGCTCGGTGCGCGTGAGCTCGGCGCGCTCGTCGTACAGCGTGCGGATGTTCATCACGGTGGCGCTGGTGTTCTCCATGCCGCCGTAGATGTAGTCCTGCACCGAGATCTGCGCGTACTTCGCGTATGGGTACGGGATGCCGATCTCCTTCTCGAAATACGCCACCATGTCGGGCGTGAGGCCGTAGCCGCGCAGGATGGTGGCGTCGTCCGTACCGGGCGGGACCACGTACTGGAGCGGGACGTTGCCGGACTTCTGCTCGAGAATCTTGTACTCGGCCACCGTGAGCACGATGAGGTAGCTCACCTGCGGCTGGTCGAGCTTCCAATAGAACTCGGTCTTATTGCCGACGTCGTGCTTGTCTACCAGCGCGCCGTTGGAAATGGCGGTGTACCCCTTGGGCACGCGGAAGCGCCCCTCGAAGGTCGCCTTGTCGTTGGGGTAGTCGTTGCACGGGATCCAGTAGCGGTTGTCTTCGCCTTCACCCTGCGACCACACCTCGTAGCGCTTGTCGGGGATGCCCTTCTCGGGGCGAATCCAGTACAGCCCGATCTCGGGGTTCCCGGAATAGTAGACGCGCACCGCGGCTTTGGCGCCGCGCGCGAGCGGGGGATTGCACGACACCACCAGCTGGTCGTCGGCGGTTCCCGCCGACGCGCCCGCGAGCCACGACGTGCTTTGGTCGGCCGCGACGGGATAGTCGAAGCGCGCGCGCTTGCCGTCGACCGTCACCGAATCGATGCTGAGGCCGACGCAGTTCATGCGCACCTCCGCCAGGCCGTCGCGCAGCGCGCGCACGGTGTGGGTCACGTGGCCCGCGATGCGGCGCGCCTGCAAGTCGACATCGAGGTCGAGCGCGGTGTGCTCGGTGTCGTAGGTACGACTCGGCGACACGTAGCGAAGGGGATCGGGCGTGATGGTGCGCGGCGGGTCGCCGGCGTGGGCGGCGCCGGCGGTGACCAGCGCGAAGACGAGCGCGACCAGCGTCGGGCGTTTTTCGAATGCCGCCGCGCGCCGCGGGTACCTGGGTGCGACGCCGCTGCCTCGCGCGGGCGTCGGGAGGTGCCCCGTGGTCGAACTGCTCATAATAGTCGGACTCGCGTTCCTGGGATTCTTCGTGGTGGGTGCGGTCATGCTCCACATCCTGGTTGGGTTGGTTCTCTTGCCAATCAAATTGGCGTTCGCGCTGTTCAAAGGCTTCTGGCTCGCGATCCTCGCGCTCCCGGTTCTCGCCGTCGGCGCGGCGCTCGTCGTCGCGTTCGTCTCCGTGGTCCTCGCGCTCGGCGGGGCCGCGCTCCTCGTCGCCGCGATCTTCTAGGGCTAGCTCGCCGCCCCCGCCTTGTCGTCGCGCGCCGCCACGTAGCGCGCGAGTGCGTCGCGCCAATCCGGCATCACGTCGAGGCCCAACGCCGCGAGGGCGCGATTCTCCAGCACCGAGTTGGCGGGGCGCTTGGTCGGCGATTTCCATTCCTTGGCCGCGATGGGCTGGATCGACGCGTGCACGCCCGCCAGCCGCAAGACTTCGCCCGCGAATTCGAACCACGAGAACGCGCCCGCGTTGGTGGCGTGGTAGATGCCGGCGGGCACGTCGCGGATCAAGCACGA
>CAZLLI010000097.1:0-10069 GCA_964560355.1 uncultured bacterium
TCGTCGTCGGGGACGTAGCGGTCGACCACGCGCACGCGCGCGCCGATCCCGAGCGACGCGATCAGCGCGTCGTACTTCGCGCGCTCCTCGTAGAACTCGCCCACCACCAGCAGCGTCGCCGGCACGCGTTCGCTCACGCGCGCGAACGCGCGCAGCAACACGTCGACGCCCTTGTACGCGCGCACCAGCCCGAAGAACAGCACCACGCGCCCGTCCACCCCGAGGCGCGCGCGCGCTTCGTCCTTGGAAACCGCGCCCGCGGCGAACTGGGTGTAGGTCGGGTGCGGGTGCACCGCCGTGGTCGCGCCCGGCACCAGCTCGGCGAGGCGCCCCTCGTCCTCGCGCGACTGCACCAGGAACGCGTCGGCGCCGGCGAGTCCGTAGCGCGCGAGCGCGCGCGCGGCGAACGACGCCTCGTGCGGCAGCACGTTGTGACAGAGGTACACCACCGGGGCGCGCGATTGCCGGCGCACCGCGCGCGCGATGGCGCGATACGCGGGCGCGAAGAACGGGTGCCACCACTGCACCACCACCAGGCCGGGGTCGAACTCGATCACGGCGCGCGCGGCGCGCGCGTACGACAGCGGATTGATGGAGTCGATCAGGCGCAGCGACTCGACGCGCACCAGCGCGCCGCCTTCGTCGTACTGGGTGCGCCCCGGAAACAACAAGGAGGGATACAAGCGCGAGAACCCGACGATACGGACCTCGTGCGCGGTCTGAAACTCGCGCGCGAGCATCTGCGTGAAGTGGCTGATGCCGCCGCGATACGGGTACGCGGGGCCGACCAGGCAGACGTTCATGCGCGCGAACGCGGGCGCGACGCGCGCTCGCCGCGCACGTCGTATTCCTTGAACGCGTACACCGCCTCGCGCGCGGCCCGCGCCGAGATCAGCTCGGCCAAGAGCCCGATCGACGCCACCTGGATGGAGACGATGATGAGCACGAAGCCCAGGAGCATGATGGGGCGCACGCGCAAGCCGTTGCCCGCCAGCCAGTGGACCAGAAAGTAGAGGTTGGGCGCGAGCCCGAGGACGAACAACACCAGCGACACGCGCCCGAAGAAGTGGAGCGGGTTGAGCGCGCGGCGCGTCACGAACATGGTGGTGATCAAGTCGAAGAAGCCGTTCAGGAAGCGGCGTGCGCCGTACTTGCTCTTGCCGTACTTGCGCTTGTAGTGGCGCACCGCGACTTCGTCCACGCGGAACCCTTCCCACGCCGCCAGCGCGGGGATGAAACGGTGTAATTCGCCGTACACCGTGATGGCGTCGCACACCTCGCGCCGGTACATCTTGAAACCGCAGTTGAAGTCGTGGAGCTTGACGCCCGTCACCATCGAGGTGACGCGGTTGAACACGCGCGACGGGAGCGTCTTCGACGGCGGGTCCTGGCGGTTGGTCTTCCACCCCGACACCAAGTCGGCTCCCGCCTCGATGCGCTTCAAGAGATTGGGGATCTCGGCGGGGTCGTCCTGCAGGTCGGCGTCGATGGTGACGACGAGGTCGCCGGAAGCGGCGCGAAAGCCCTCGTTCAGCGCCGCCGACTTGCCGTAGTTGCGCCGGAAGCTAATGACACCGACGCGCGCCGACTTCTCGCGCAGCGCGCGCAGCACCGCGATGGTGCGGTCGGTGCTGCCGTCGTCGACGAAGATGTACTCGTGTTCGACCTTCATCTCGGTCAAGACGGCGTCGAGGCGCTCGAACAACTCGGGCAGCGCGTCCTGCTCGTTGTAGCACGGGATGACGACGGAAACCTTCACGGCGGACTAGCCTACCCCCTTCCCCAGCCGGCGGTAAAGCGATTCCACGTGCTCGGCCTCGCGCGCGAGCCCGTCCTCGAGCGCGGTGCGCGGGGCGTACGCAAGCTCGCGCGCGGCCAGCGAGACGTCGGCGTAGGTGTGCATGACGTCGCCCTTCTGCGAGTCGCGGTAGCGCACGTCGAGGCGTCGATTCATCACGCGCCCGAGCACGTCGAGCACGTGGTTGAGCGACACGCGGCTCCCGCCGCCGATGTTGAACACGGTGGCGTCGCCGGAATACTCCATCGCCGCCAGGTTGGCGGCCACCGCGTCGCCGACGTAGGTGAAGTCGCGCGTCTGCGTCCCGTTGCCGTACACGTCGATGGGCTCGCCCGCGAGTCCGGCCTTGATGAACCGATGGAAGGCCATGTCGGGGCGCTGGCGCGGACCGTACACCGTGAAGTAGCGCAGGCTCACCACCGGCAGCCCGTAGTTGGCGCCGTACAGGAGCACGAGTCCTTCGCCCGCGAGCTTGGTCACTCCGTAGGGCGAGAGCGGACGCGTGCGCGTGTCCTCGCGGGTGGGAAGCTCGGTGGTGGTGCCGTACACCGAGCTCGAGCTCGCGTACACCAAGCGCGCGCCGCCCACGGCGCGCATCGCTTCGCACAGGCGCTGCGTCGCGGCCACGTTGTGCTCGAGGTAGGGCTCGAAGGTACGGCCCCAGCTCGCGCGCACACCCGGCTGTGCCGCCAGGTGAAACACGACCGACGCCCCCGCGAGCGCGCCCGCGAGGTCGGCGGTGGCGAGCGGCGCTTCGATCAAGCGAAAGCGCGGCGACGACGAGAGCGCCGCGAGGTTGTCGCGCTTGATGCGCGCGTCGTAGTAATCGGTGAAACAGTCGATGCCGACCACGTCGTGATCGCGCGCGACCAAGGCTTCGCACAGGTGGGACCCGATGAATCCCGCCGCCCCCGTCACCACCGCGCGCGTGGACATGCTACGGCTTCTTGGGTTGGCTGGACGCGCGCAGCTTGGCGTCGAAGTCGTCGAGCATCTTGCGCGTGTCCGCGTCCTGCGGATGGCGGGCGAGGTAGTCGGTGAGGTATTCGCGCGCGCGCTCGTACATCCCGGCGCGCGCGGCTAGCGTGTAGGCGGTGACCACCAAGTCGCGCGCCTCGGGGTCGTCGGCCAGGATGGGCTGGATCATTTCGAGCGCCTGCGCGTACTTGCCCTGGCGCTCGTACACGTTGGCGAGCCGGTACATGGCCTGGAAGTCGTTGGGGCGTTCCTTCAGCACGTCGAGGTAATGCTGCTCGGCCTTCGCGGTGTCGCCCGCGTCCATATAATAGAGACCCAACAGCTGCCGCGGCGGGTCGAGCTGGGGCGAAATCTCCTGCGCGATCAGCATGTACTTGATGGCGGCTTGGCCGTCGCCCGCCTCGTGCTTCGCGAACGAGAGCTCCATGAACGCGACGCTATAATTCTGGATCAAGTGCACGACATAGTCCTGCAGGTACACGCTGCCGTCGCGCGTCCAGTCCTTGGTCAGGATGCCGTCGTATTGGTACTGGTTGACGATGCAGTCCTCGAGCTTGGGCACGTTGACCATGCGCTCGCCCTTGCGCGGCACCACCTTGTACGCGAGCCCCTCCATCTCCAGGATCTCGCGGTAGGGCGCGAAGGTCGACGACGGAATCGTCACCGCGAAGTAGATCGGGCGCTGGAAGCGGTTGGTGCGAATGATGTGGTCGACGGCGAGGTCGCGCACCAAGAGCCACCCGTTCTCCGACGGGATCGGCGTCAGCGCGTCGATCTGGTCGTCGCGCCACGTGATCGGGAACTTGCCTCCCTCGGTCATGCGCGTCTCGGTGGGAATGTTGTCGCGGCACTGCTTGATGTACCAGGGCGTGTTGAGCAGGCTCAAGTTCACGACCTTGACGTCGCGGCGGAAGCCCTCCACCTCCTGGACGTACCACAGCGGGAAGGTGTCGTTGTCGCCGTTGGTGAACAGGATCGCGTTGGGCTCCAGGCACACCAGCATGTTGCGCGCGTATTCCTGGCAGATGCGGTTGTGCGAGCGGTCGTGGCTGAAGTAGTGCTGCTTGAGCGTGAACAGCGGCAGCACCGCGAAGGCGGCCACGGCCGCGGCGGTGACGGGCAGCGCGCGCTTGCCGCTGCGCGCGAACGCGTTCTTGATCTCGCTGAGCACGCTCGCGGTGCCGATGCCGATGTAGATCGCAAAGTAGTAGAACGCGGGCGAATAGAAGTAGTCGCGCTCGCGCACTTCGCTGTCGGAGAAATTGAGAAACACGATCAGCCCCAGGCTCATCACGACCAGCGTCACGAACAGCATGACGAAGGTTTTCCGGTGCTTCGCGAATTGGTCGACCATGCCCCAGATGCCGAGCGCCACCGGGATGAGCGAGCCCAGGTTCAAGCGCCCCACGTACTCCGCGAACATCTGGAATTGGGCCTGGAAGTAGCCGTTGAAGTGCTGCAGCTGCCACAGGAACGGCGCCTTGCGCGCGGTGACGCTGGTGGGCGGGTACTGCTCGCGGCGCAGCACCGCGTACAGGTTGCGCCACGTCTCGGGGTCGCCTTCGTCGATGTTGGGGTTGTGCAGCGAGCGCAGGTACAGCATCAGGTGGACCGAGAGCCCGAGCACGAACAGCCCCGCGCACACCGCGGCGAACGAACGCCCGCGCGAGTAGTACCAAATCAGGATCGCCACCATGACGACCAGAAAGAAAACGGTGAGCCCGCCGTTGCGATAGATGGTGGCGTCGGCGATGAACAGCCCCAGCACGCACGAGGCCACGATCCATTCCATGGTCGAAAACGGGCGGTCCTTCGACATCAGCACGAAGAAGAAGATGCCCGAGAACACCAGCACGGTGCCCAAGTGGAAGCCCACGCTCAAGGCGAGCAGGTAGAACACCAAGTAAATGAGCGAGGTCGAGCGCGGCGTCTTGGGCAGGTCGCCCCACTTGATCACGAGCCACGTCATGAAGCCCATGAACGCGGTGCTCATGCCGTAAACTTCGGCTTCGATCGAGTTGGTCCAGTAGGTGTCGCTGAAGGCGAGGAACATCGTCCCCACCAGCGCGCCGCCGATGCGCACCAGCCCGTCCGCAGTCGACTTGCTCTGCCCCGCCATATCGTCGAAGAAACGCACGCACAGCGCGAACACGAACAGCACGCCGGCCGCCCCGCAGAAGGCGGAGAGCAGGTTCACGCGCTGCGCGATGGAGAGGAACGGAATCGGGAGCAGGCTCGCGACCTTGGCCACGAGCACGTACAAGGGTGTGCCGGGCGAGTGCGGGATGCCGAGCGTGTAGGCGGAGGCGATGAATTCGCCCGAATCCCAGAAGCTCGCGCTCGCCTCCATGGTGCGCGCGTACAAATAGAAGCTGGCGATGAAAACGAACGCCGCGCCGGCCCAGAACAACTTGCGCAGCGAGCCGTTGGCAGGCTCGACCGCCGCCGGCTCTTTGGAATTCGGTCGGATCATGTCGTTCGGATGGTGTCGGTGAGGCGGACTCGCCGGCCGCCGGGTCGCACTCGCGCCTGGAAGTAGTCGCGAGTCTTCGGGTTGTACGTCATCGCACCCGGGCGGTTCCCGGCGCGTAAGTGGCGCGACCCGAAGACCCTACCCGAACCCGCGCGGGTCGATCAAGCGCGAAAAGCGCCCGCGCCGGCGCGCCTTCCCATGAAGAACACGAGCCCCACCAGGCTCACCACCACCGACACGATGAAGGTCAGGAATTCCATCGCGAAGGCGTCGGTGCGACCCACCCCCGCGGTGGCGAACAGCACGATGCCGAGCCCTTCGCGAATGCCGAGCCCGTTGATGGTGATGGGCGGAATCATGGCCAGGCTTAGGAGCGGGATGAACACGAAGAACTGGCACAGCACCACCGCGTCGACGGAGATGCCGAGCGCCATCCCCACCAACACGTGGGTGACGACGCGCAGCGCCTGGATCAGCACCGAGAACAACACCAGCTGCGCGACCAGCGGTTTGCGCCCCTTGAACGGCGACAGGTGATCCAGGATCGACGACGCGCGCCGATCGAGCGCGAACGGGCGCAGCTTCACCACGCCGCGGCGCAACGCGTTGCCGAGTGGGCGGTGGAAGTAGAACCCGAGCGCGGGCACCATGCACGCGACGAAGATTCCGAGGTAGAGAAGATAGTGCGCAGGCGCTTCCGGAATCAGGAACAGCACCGCGACCGCGGCCAGGAGACACAGGCTGAACACGCCCAACAGGCGATCGAGCAGCGTGACCGCGATCACTTGATACGGATCAGTCCCCATCTTGGTGACGTCGTACACCTTGACGACGTCGCCGCCGATGTTGGCGGGGAGGAAATTGTTGAAGAACAACCCGACGAAGTAGAAGCGAAAGGTCGCGCGCCGCGGCAGCGCGACGCCGCTCGCGCGCAAGAGCACGTGCCACTGCAGCCACCCGGCGACGTTGCTCACGAAGAACACCAGCACCGCGGAAGCGAGCAGGACGCGGTCCATCCCGCGCACCAGCGCCTCCAGCTCCGCGAAGGAGATCTTGCGCATGAGGAGCGCCATCAGCGCCGCGCTGACGCCGATCTTCAAGCCCCAGCGCAGCGCCGCGGGCGCACGGCGCGCGCTTTCGCGCACGACGTCGGGCGCGCTCACGGCTGCGCCGCCTTCTCGAAGACGGCTTCCATCTCGCTCGCGCACCGCTCCCACGTCAGCGACCCCGCCCACGCGAGCGCGGCGTCGCTCATGCGCCGGCGCAGAGACGCGTCGGTCAGGAGTCGAATCATCTTCTCCGCCATCGCGTCGGCGTCGCCGTACGGAACCAAAAAGCCGGTTTCGCCGTCCTTGATCGAATCGCGCAGGCCCGGGCGGTCGCTGCCGACGACGGGTACGCCGCACGCGTTGGCTTCGACCACGGTCAGCCCCCACCCTTCCTTGGGGCTCGCGTTGACGCATACCGTGGACGCGTTCAGGCGCGCGACGACGTCCTCTCCGCGCAGGCGCCCCGCGAACGTGACCGAGCCGGTGAGGTGCAGGTGGTGCGCCGCCTGTTTGAGTCGCAGAAGATCGGGGCCGTCGCCGATCACGAGCAGCTCGGCGTTCGCCACCTCGCGCCGCACGCGCGCGAACGCCTTGAGGACGATGTCGACGCCCTTGTACTTGCGCAAACGTCCCAGGTGGATGACGCGCAGCGGCACGCGCGGTACGTCGACCACGCGGTAGAGTCGGTGGTCGAGCCCGCACAGCACGATGTCGATGCGGCTCGCATCGACGCCGCGGCGCACCAGGTCGTCGCGCGTGCTGGGGCTGATGGCGACGAAGCGCGCGCGCCGGAACACGCTGGGGATGAACGCCTCCCACACCCACACGTAGCTCGCGAACACCGGATTGGTCTCGCGAAACACGGTGGACCCGAACAGGTGCGGGACCACCGCGACCACCGGCACCCGCGTATGGAGCGGCATGAAGAAGGGAATCTTGTTGATGTCTTCGACCACGAGGTCGAAGTCACGCGCCCGCAGGGTGCGCTTGGCGATTCGCGGCAGCACGAAATTCGCATTCCACCACGAACCACCGCGCAACACGTGCACGCCGTCGACGACTTCTTCCTTCTTCGCACCCGAAAATCCGGTCGCGACCAAGGTAGCGGTGTGACCGCCCGCGACCAAACGGCGCAGGATCTCGTGCAGATGAACCTCGGCGCCGCCGGCGTCGGGGTTCTTGATGTCGCGCCAGTTGACCGCGAGGATATTGAGCGCGCGTTGCGTCACGGGCGCTTCCGTCCCAGCACGCCGATCACCATCGACGTCGCCATGCGCACCTCGTGCGGCACCGCCTTGCGCGCGTTCTCGCGCGCGCGCGTGAGCCCCGGCGAGGGGTGCATGGGCAGGCGCAGACCCGCCTTCAAGAGCACGCGGCGCACGCCGCGATACCACACGGGCGGAAACAGGTTCGCGCCGTAGCTCCCCACCACGTCGAAGCCGGCGTCGCGCATCAAGCCGGAAAGCTCGCCCGCGCTGAATTCGGTCTCCCAGCCCGCGAACCACTTGTCGACCGCCATCAGCGCGTGCTTCATGAGCGTGTAGTAATGGAAGCGCTGCGGCACGTCGACCAAGAGGTGGCCGCCCGCGCGCAGCACGCGCGCATTCTCGCGAAGGAGCGCGAGCGGGTCGCGGAAGTGCTCGAGCAGTCCCTGGTGGAAGACGACGTCGAAGGAAGCGTCGCGAAACGGGAGCGCGAGCGCATCACCGGAGACGATGCGGATGTCGTGGCCCTGCGCGGCGGCGGCTTCGCGCATGATGCGCAGCGACTCTTCGCTATAATCGAGCGTCCACACCTCGGCGCCGCGCGCCGCCAGCGCGACGCTGTCGCGACCGGTGCCCGCCCCCACTTCCAAGACGCGCAGCCCGCGCACGTCCAGTCGCTCGCACAGATACGCGACCACGCGGCCGTCGTTCGCGTACACGTCGTCCAACCCGGGCGACGACGACCAGAACTCTTCCCAATGCTTCTTTTCCGAGGAACGCGGCATGGAGAACCGAAGGGCGCGGCTAGAAACCGATCAAGAGGCGCTCGGCGAGAACGGGCGGGAGTCCCGCCTTGAGAATCTTCTCGGCCGCCTTCTCACGGTCGTAGCGCACTCGAAAGAGGCGCGCCGAGTCGGTCTCGTCGTCGAACACGACGTAGGACGCGTCGGGGTTGCCGTCGCGCGGCTGCCCCACGCTGCCGACGTTGATCACGTAGCGCCGCGTCGACAAGTCGAGCATCAGCGGCCCGTCGGAAGGAAAGCGCTGGGCGGTGCCGTCGTCGACGAACACCACCGGCGAGTGCGAGTGGCCGATGAAGGCCGCGCGCTGCGGCTGCATGGCGTCGAACGCGCGCTCGGCGCCGACTTGGTCGAGCACGTACTCCCACTCTTCGGGCCGGTACGGCGACGCGTGCACGGCCATGATGCTCGCGTGGTCGCGGTACACGTACGGGAGCGTGCGCAGAAACTCGGCGTTCTCGGGCGTGAGCCGCAGCGCGCTGTAATGGATGCCCTCGAGCGCGACCTCGTGGAAGTAGGCGCGTTCGCGCGCGTCGACCACCGCGGCGTCGTGGTTGCCCTTGAGCACGACCACGCGCGGCAGTCCGCGCACGCGGTCGACGCACTCGTTGGGGTTGGCGCCGTAGCCGATGACGTCGCCCAGGCACAAATGGAATCCGACACCCTGCTCGGACGCGTGCGCGAGCACCGCTTCCAGCGACTCCAGATTGCCGTGCACGTCGGAGAAGATGGCGTACTTCACGCGCCGTCCTTTCGAAACTCTTTGACGAAGGTGTCGACCAGCCCGTTGACGAAGCGCCCGGCCTCGTCGGAGCTGAAGCGGTGCGCCACCTCGATGGCTTCGTCGATGATCACGCGCGCGGGCACGTCGGGAAAGTAGAGCACCTCGGCGAGCGCGAAGCGCAGAATATTACGGTCGACGAGCGACACGCGCCCCGGGTCCCAATTCTCGAGCAGCGACTGGATCACGCGGTCGAGGTCGTCCTTCTTCTCCACCGTCTTGAAGAACAGTGCGCGCGCGTAGTCCGCGGTCTCGTCCGACGGCGCGCGGCGCCCGATCTGTTCGTCGATGATGTCCTGCGGCGTGCGATCCGAGAACTCCGACTCGTACAACGCCTGCAGCACGATCTCCCTCGCCCTCCGTCGCTTCCCCATGTGGTCAGTTCCGGAACTGGCTCATCAGCTCGACCAGCGCCACCGCCGCGTTCCAACCCGCGTTGCCGTGCTTGCCGCCCGCGCGGTCGACGGCCTGCTCGAGCGTGTCGGTGGTGAGCACGGCCAGCGTCATCGGAACTCCGGTCGACAATGCCGTCGACTCGATGGCTTGCGTCACGGTCTTCGACAACACGTCGTGGTGTTCGGTTTCGCCCTTGATGATGGCACCGGCCCACACGACGCCGTCGACCCGCCCGTCGCGCGCGACCTTCGCGGCGAGCTGCGGGACCTCGAAGGCACCGGCGACCCAGTATATTACGATATCGTCCGGCGCGACACCATGTTGCGAAAGCGCCGCGGCGGCCCCCTCGACCAGGCGCTTGGTCACCACGTCGTTGAAGCGGCTCGCCACCACCGCCACGCGGCGGCCGGTGGCGTCGAAGCGCCCGCGCACCTCATTGGGCATGGTGCCCCCGTCCGCGCGGGGTGGACGCCAAGGTCTGGCTCAAGAGGTGGCCGAGCTTGTCGCGCTTGGCGGTGAGGTAGCGACGATTGACCTCGTTGGCGGGAATCACGATGGGAACTCGGTCGACCACAACGAGCCCGTGCGC
>CAZLLI010000098.1:0-9827 GCA_964560355.1 uncultured bacterium
CGACGCGAGCTCGCGCAAGTGGGCGAACACGTCGCCCTGCTTGCGGTCGAAGGTGGGAAGCCCCTGCGCCGTGATGCCGAGCGGATCGCTCACCGCCAAGCCGACGCGGCGCTCGCCCGGGTCGACGGCGAGGATGCGCCCGCTTTCGTCGCTCACGACACGCGCGCCCCCGCGCGCCGCTTGAGCACCACCAGCGTCAAGTCGTCTTGGTTCTCGCCGTCGCCGAAGGTACGCACGTCTTCGATCACGCGCCGGCACAAGTCGCGCGCCGACGCGCCCGCGTTGCGCTCGAGCACCGCGCGCAGGCGTTCGGTGCCGTACGATTCGCCCGCGCGCGACTCGGAGTCGGTGACGCCGTCGGTGAACACCACCAGCGCGCCGTCGTCGGGAATGTCGAAGTGATTCTCGTGGTACTCGAACTCGTCGATGCAGCCCAGCACGAGCCCGCTCTCCATGAGCGGGCGGGCCGAGCCGTCGCCGAGCACGAAGGGGAAATCGTGGCCCGCGTTGGCGTAGCGCGCGCGCCCGGTCTCGAGGTCTACCACCGCGTAGAACAAAGTCGCGAATTCGGACGCGGTGGTGTTGCGATACAAGAGCCGGTTCAGGCGCCCCATCATGCCGACCGGGTTGGTCTGCGCGTCCGCGTTCGAGCGCACGGTGGCTTGCAGCGTCGCGGTCAGGATCGACGCCGGGATGCCCTTGCCCGACACGTCGGCGACGACGACGACGAGCCAGCGCCCGTCCACCACCACGAAGTCGTAGTAGTCGCCGCCCACCTGGCGGCTGGGCACGGTGACGCCGAACAGCTCGAAGCCCTCGAGCGCGGGCGGTTCGCCCGGCAGCATCTGCATTTGGATTTTGCGCGCGATCCTGAGCTCTTCCTCGAACACCTTGCGCTCGACGCTTTCCGCGAGGAGCCGGATGTTCTGCATGGCGGCGCCGATCTGGGTCGACAGGAGTGCGAGGTGTCCCAGCTCCTGGACGCCGTACGCGAGCCCGTAGGTCTTCTCACCGAGTGCGAGGTAGGCGACGCAGCGCCGCTCTTGCACCACCGGCACGAACACGTCGATGCGCGGCGGGACGTGCTCGGGGTCGACGGTGGGCCGCGCCGCTTCCAGCGCGGCCAGCGCGGCGCGCGCGCTCTTCTTGCGGAAGCGGCGCCGGCGCGGCTCCGCGCTGCGCAAGAGGTCGCGGCGGCGCACCGGCTCGCCGATCTCCGCCAGCGCGAGCGGCAGCGGGTCTTCGAACGCGTACACGTACGCGAGGCGCGCGTCGGACGCGTCGAGCGCGTCCTTGAGGCCCTTGCCGACCACGTCCTCGAGGCCCTCGAAGGTGGTCGCGGCCGCGACGGCGTCTCCCAAGAGCTTGAAGCGGCGCCCGACGTCGCCGCGCCCGCGCCGCAGCACGTTTTCGAGCAGCGTCTCCGCGCGTTCGAGCGAGGGCTGGAACGCGAGCACCACCAGTACGATGAAGCCGGTCTCGAAGATCTCCTGGCTGCTGGCCGAGTACTGGCCGAAGAACAGCGTCACCGGCCGCACCAGCACCATGTAGATGAGCGCGAACAGCGCGCCCACCACGCCGTACAAGAGCGCGCGCTCGGCGATGTGGCGCACGCCCAGGAATTGCTGGCGCGTCACCGCGTACGCGATGGCGCCGCCGCTCGCGCACAGCGAGAGGTTGAGCAGCGCGATGCTGAGCGACGCCGGCACCGCCTTGGAGTTGGTCAGGATCGACACCTTCGCGAAGGCGTAGCACGCGACGCTGACCACGACGCCGAGCCCGACCGTGCGCAGCTGGCGCGACAGGCGCGGGTTCTTGAGGCCACGCTGGCTGCGCCACAACAGCGCGATCGCGACCACCGCGTACACGATGTTCACGAGCGCGAACAGGTTGCGGTGGACGCGCATGAGGATGCGCACGAGCACGCCCGCGACGGCGTCGAAGCGCGTGAGCTCGATGCCGCGCACGGCGTCGCGCAAGTCGCGCTCGTTCGAGAGCACGGTGGGCAAGCGACCCAATTGCTCCAGCATGCGGTCGCCGAACACCATCGCCGCGAGGTGGAACACGTACGGGAGGAACACGACCACGCCGAGCACGGGGTAGCGATTGAGGGCGCGGTTCTCGCGCGGGAACGAGAGCGCGAACAAGAGCAGCGACGGGAAGTAAAACTCCCACAGGTACTCGAAGTTCTGCACCATGCTCGTGTAGAGCACGGCGCCTTCGCGGAGCGATCGCTCGAGGACGAGGCCGGAGCCGGAGAGCAGCGGGCCCAGGCCCGCGAAGAACAGCATCAGCGCTGCCGCGCGCGTGGGAGCGCTGGAGCGACCGACGCGCAGCAGCGTCAAGCCGAGCAAGAAAATGACGACGCCGCAGACGAGGTAAAAAACGGGAAGGATGGGGCCGGTCATCTCGAGCCGCTCCGGCGATAGTGGCTAGGACGCGGGTCGCGAACTCCCCTTCTACGCACGCGGTTGGGGAGCGGTTCCCCGGCGGGCGCGTGCCGGAAGGTCACTCTTCGGCGTCGCCCCCGCCGCCGCGCAGCTTGGTCAATTCGACCGTCAATCCGCTGTTGTCGACCACGAACTGGAGGTCGTCGGTGAAGGCGCGCATGATCAGGATGCCGCGGCCGCGTTCGCTCATGGGGTCGGGGCCCGATTCGTCCTTGAGCGCCTTGGTGTAGTCGAAGCCGGTGCCCTCGTCCTTCACGGTGGCGACGAAGTTGCCGCCGTTGAAGCGCAGCGTCACCACCACGCGCTTGTCTTTCGAGAAATGGTTGCCGTGCTCGATGGCGTTGCTACACGCCTCCACCAGCGCCGTGCTGACGTCGTTGATGGCGTCGGGCGAAAACGAGAACTCGCGCGCGAGGTCCTGGATGGCGGCGTCGACCGCCCCCAGGTACTTGAGGTCGCTCGGTATGTTCAGGATCATGTGCTCGACGTTGTTGTGCTTTCCCATGCGCCGTGGAGGACGTTACGACGACGCTAGCGCGTCGCCTGGGTGAAGCTCTTGACCGCTTCTTCTTCCGAGTTGAACGACTTGAACAAGAGGTTCAGCTTGGTCACGTAGAGGATGCTTTCGATGCGCTCGGAGGCGTGCATGACCACCATGTCGCCGCCCGACTTGCGCACCGCGTTGTAGTTGTTGATCAGGATCCCGAGCCCGGTCGAGTTGATCCACGACACTTTCTCGAGATTGACGATGATGTTTTTCTTGTCTTGTTCGAGGAGTGACTTGAAAACGTCGCGGAAGGCGTCCGCGTCGGGGCCGCCGGTGAGCTTGCCGTTCAAGTCGAGGATGGCGGCCGAACCGACTTCTCTCTGCGTGATCTTCAAACCCACACCTCCTTGGCGCGGTCTTCCCGATAGATGGCTTCGAGCACGAAGCGCATGTCCGGCGGAAGCGCGGTCGTGAACGTCACGCGACTCCCCGACACGGGGTGCGCGAACGAGAGCCGCGATGCGTGCAGCGCGTGTCGCGTCATCTGTCGCGCGATGCGTTCGAAGGTCGTCCCGCTCGCGCCTGCGCGCGCGCGCTGTTTGCGTCCGCCGTACACCGCGTCCCCCAGCACGGGGGCTCCTTCGTGCGCCATGTGCACGCGTATCTGGTGCGTGCGCCCGGTTTTAGTGGTCACGCGAATATAGTCGAAATGCTGGTAGGTGTCTACCACGAAGACCTCGGTACGCGCGGGGCGCCCGCCGCTCTTCACCACCGCCATCCGTTGACGGTGCACGGGGTGGCGCGCGATAGGAGCGTCGACCGCAACGCGGCGCGCGCGCACGTTCCCGATCACGATGGCGTGGTAGGTCTTCTCGAATTCGTGCGCCTTGATGGCGGCCGACAGCGCGCGGTGCGCCGCGTCGGTCTTGGCCAGCACGATGAGCCCCGAGGTGTCCTTGTCGAGGCGGTGGACGACGCCGGGGCGGTCGCCCCCGATCGACGAGAGCGCGGTCCCGCGTCCCAACAGCGCGTTGACGAGGGTGCCGTCCCAGTTGCCGTGCGCGGGGTGCACCACCACGTTGGGCGCCTTGTTCACCACCACGATGGCGTCGTCTTCGAACACGACCGTGACGGGAAGCGATTGCGGCGCCGGCGCGGCGTCGAGTCCGCGGCGCGGCAGAAGCGCGGGGTCGATGAGCACCGTTTCGCCCGCCGACAACGCATAGCTGTCGGCGCGCGCGCGTCCGTCGACCGAGATGCCGCCGGCCGCGTTCAGGTTCTGCGCCTGCGTGCGCGAGAGGTCGGGCAGACGCGCGGTGCAGAAGCGGTCGAGGCGTTCGCCCGCGGCGTCGGCGTCGACGACGAAGGAAATCTGCGAGGGGGAAGTCACGATGACGAAGGGCCGGCCGCGCCGGCGCGGGCTAGACGTGGGGCGCGGCGTCGTCGCTCGCGGCGGTGCGGGTCGCGTCGACCACCAGGGAGCGCCCCGCGCGCTTGGGGAGGAGCGCATATAGAATGAGCATCGACGCGCCGATGGTGACACCCATGTCGGCGACGTTGAACACCGGCCAGTAGTGCCCGCGAAATCCAATTTGCAGGAAGTCGACCACTTCGCCAAAGCGCACGCGGTCGATGAGGTTGCCTACGGCCCCGCCCAGGATGAGCCCGAGCCACACGCGCCGCGCCCGCTCCTCGGGTGAGAGCTTCACTCCCAAGTACGTGATGAGAATCGCCGCCAGCACGCTAGCCGCGATGAAGAAGACGCGGCCGCCCTGCAGCACGCCGAACGCGGCCCCCGCGTTCCTGACCAGCGTAACGTTGAAAAAGCCGTCGATGATTTCGTAGTTACGGCCGTTGTTCCAGAACCAGAACTTCGTGATCTGGTCGACGAGAACGATCAGGGCGGCGGGCAAGAACAGCGCCACGCTAGCTCCTTTGCAGACGCTCGGCCTTGGACTGGCACTTGATGCACAGGCGCGCGGCCAGGAACGCCTCCAGCCGGCGCGGCGGTATCTTCTCGCCGCACTCTTCGCACACGCCGTAGGTGCCCTTCTCGATGCGGCGCAGCGCGTCGTCGAGCGCCATCAGATAGTCGGTGCCCTGGCTCGCGTGCAAGAAGGCCTGCTCTTGCTCCATGGCGTCGCTGCCGATGTCGGCCATGTGGTTCGAATAGCTCTGGTTGCCGGATTGGTTCGCGGACATGCCCTGAATCTCTTCCTCGATCATCCCGATACGCTCCATGACACGCCGGCGTTCGTCTTCGATGAGCTTCTTGAAGCGCTGCAGATCCTTCTTGTTCATGCTCGCAAACCTTTCTGGGATAAATAGTTACGCCTGATTACACCGGCGCTGAAGCGAACGTAAGATAGTATCGACTCCCACGAGTGTCAATCCGATTTCTGGAGCCACAGCGCGACGCGCTCGCCGTCCAATTCGAACTCGGCTCCGTCTTTCCAATCCACCGGTCCGCGCGCGACGTCGCGCGCCAGCGTCTCACCCGCGATCAAAACCCCCTGCGTCTCGAACACGCGCTGCACGTGCGCACCGCCGTCGTAGCGCAGGCGAATGCGGTCGGTGACGTCGAGCCCCGACTGCTTGCGCATGTTCTGCAGGCGATTGATCACTTCGCGCGCGGCACCTTCGAGCTTCAGGTCGTCGTCGATGGCGAGGTCGACGATCACGGTGAGGCCACGCTCCTCGCGCGCGCCGAAACCGTCCACCGGCGTCACCGCGACGGCGGCATCCTCGCGCACGAGCGTCACCGCGTCGCCGCCGTCGGCGGGCGCGAGCGTCGCGCTCCCGCTCTGTCCGAAGCGCAACAGCGCGTCGGTGTCGAGCTTCTTGATCGCCTCCGCGATGGCGGGCACGCGCTTGGCGTACTTCCTCCCCAGCACCGGGAAGTTGGGAATCGCCGCGAGCGTCACGTAGCGGCGCAAATCGTCGACGCGCTCGATCGCGCGCACGTTCAGTTCGTCCTTCACCAGTGCCACCACGTCGTCGTGGGGGAAGAAGCTGTCGAGGCGGCGCGCGTCGGTGGCGTGCACGAGAACGCGTGCGAGCGGTTGGCGCACGCGCACGCCGGCGTCGTTGCGCACCGTGCGCCCGAGCGAAGCGACGTCGAGCGCGGTCTCCATGCTCGCCTCCAGCGCGGCGTCGATCACGGACGCGTCGGCGACCGGGAAGTCCGCGAGGTGCACGCTGCCGCCGTCTTGGTCCGCGGCGGTGGCACCCCGCAGCCCGCGGTACACCTCGTCGGAGAGGTACGGCACGAACGGCGCCAGCAAGTGCGCGACGCCGTCGAGCACGGTGTAGAGCGTGTGGTACGCGGCCGTCTTGTCGGGCCCCGCACTCCCCTTCCAGAAGCGGCGCCGCGAGCGGCGCACGTACCAGTTGGAGACTTCGTCGAGGACGAAGCGCTCGAGCGCGCGCGCGGCGCGCGTCAAGTCGTACACGTCCAGGCACTCGGTGACGCGCGCCACCGTCGTGTGGTAGCGCGACAGCACCCAGCGGTCGAGGCGCGTGGGCGCCCCCGCGTCCTTGCCGTGCGCGTAGCCGTCGATCGCGGCGTACATGGCGAAGAACGCGTACACGTTGCGCAGGTTCTCGAGCATCTTGCGCGCGGTGTCTTTCACACCGTCGCGGTCGAAGCGGGTCGGGCTCCAGGGCGGGCTCGTCGTCACCAAGTACCAGCGCAGCGCGTCGGCGCCTTCGTCGTTCAAGATGTCCCACGGCTCCACCGTGTTGCCCTTGCTCTTCGACATCTTCTGCCCGTGCTTGTCGAGGATGAGCTCGGTGGTGAGACAGTTGCGATACGGGCTCTTGCCGGTCAGGAACACCGAGATCGCGAGCAGCGAGTAGAACCACCCGCGCGACTGGTCGATGCCTTCGCAGATATAGTCGGCCGGGAATTGCGCCGCGAACATCTTCGACTCGTCCCACGGGTGGTGGTACTGCGCGAACGGCATCGCGCCCGAGTCGAACCACACGTCGATCACTTCCTTGACGCGCTTCATGGCGCCGCCGCACGCGCATTTCAATTCGATGGCGTCGACGTAGGGGCGGTGGAGGTCGAGCTCCCCCGCCGGCATCGCGGGCGCGCGCTCGCGCAGCTCGGCGATGCTCCCCACCGCGTCCTGCTTGCCGCACGCCGCGCACGTCCACACGTTGAGGGGCGTGCCCCAGTAGCGCTCGCGCGACAGCGACCAGTCGACGTTGTTCTCGAGCCAGTTGCCGAAGCGGTGCTCGCCGACTTCGGGCGGGACCCAGTTGATGCCGCGATTGGCTTCGATCATGCGATCCTTGTACGACGTCGTGCGGATGTACCACGCGGGACGCGCGTAGTACATGAGCGGCGTCGAGCAGCGCCAGCAAAACGGATACGAGTGCGTGATCTTGCCGCTCTTGTAGAGGCGTCCGTTCGCCTTGAGCGCCTTGGTGATGGACGGGTCCGCGTCTTTGATGAACTGACCCTTCCACTCCGTCACGCGATCGACGAAGCGTCCGTTGGGTGCCACCGCCTGGATGAGCGGCACGCCGTGCTCGCGGTGCAACGCGTAGTCGTCCTCGCCGAACGCAGGCGCGATGTGCACGATGCCGGTGCCGTCCTCGAGGCTCACGAAGTCGCCCGCGACGACGCGGAAGGCGTCGGGGGTGTCGGCGTAGTACGGGAACAGCGGCTGGTAGCGCTTCCCGACGAGCTCGCTCCCCTTCATCGAACCGAGCACCTGGTGTTCGCCGTCGAGCACGGACAGGCGCGCTTCCGCGAGGATCAGTGTGCGTCCGCTGTGCGATACGCGCACGTAGGTGTGGTCGGGTCCAACCGCGAGCGCCGCGTTGGAGATGAGCGTCCACGGCGTCGTGGTCCACACCAGGAAGTCTTCGTCGGCGTCCGCGCGTTTGAACATCACGAACACCGACGGGTCGGATGCGTCCTTGTATCCCTGGCTGACCTCGTGGCTGGAGAGCGACGTCTCGCAGCGCGGGCAGAACGGGACGATCTTGTGCCCCTGGTAGACGAGCCCCGCCTTCCAAAACTCCTTCAGGATCCACCACACCGACTCGATGTACGCGTTGTGGTAGGTGACGTACGGGTGGTCGAGGTCGAGCCAAAAACCGATGCGCTTGGTGAACGCGACCCAGTCTTTCTCGTACTTGAACACGCTCTCGCGGCACTTCTTGTTGAACTCCGCGATCCCGTACTCCTCGATCTGCTCTTTCTGCGTGATGCCGAGCTCGCGCTCGACTTCGATCTCGACCGGGAGTCCGTGCGTGTCCCACCCCGCCTTGCGCACGACGCGGTGCCCGCGCATGGTCTGGTAGCGGCACACGAGGTCCTTGCACAAGCGGGCGATGACGTGGTGAACGCCGGGGCGACCGTTCGCGGTGGGCGGTCCTTCGTAGAATACGAAGGGGTTGCTCGCCGGGCGCGCGTCGACGCTGCGCTCGAACACACGCGCGCGTTCCCAGAAATCCGCGACGGCTTCTTCGGCCGCGCGCACGTTCTGGCTGGATGCGAGTTTGGGGAACGAAGTCGGTTTCATGGCTACGGTCGACGCGCGCGTCGCGCCCATCACGCGCGCTTCAAGTACTCGACCACGAACTTGCGCAACTTGGGCTCGGCCGCGTTGGCGGTGGCGATGATCTTCGCGATGTCGGCCTTCTCGAGCGCGTCGGGCTTGCACAGGTCGGTGACGACGCACAGGCCCAGCACCTTCATGCCCGCGTGCACACCCACCAGGTTTTCGGGCACCATCGACATGCCGACCACGTCGGCGCCGATGCGCGCGAGGAAGCGGTACTCGGCGGCCGTCTCGAGGTTCGGTCCCGCCACCGCGACCAGCACCGCGCGGCGCAGCGGCGTCCCCATGTCCAGCGCGACGCGCTCGGCGAGCTCGCGGCGCGCGCGGCTGTACGGCTCCGACATATCCGGGAAGCGATCGCCCAAGCGGTCGTCGTTCCACCCGATGAGCGGGTTGTCGCCCATTAGATTGATGTGGTCGGTGACGACGACGATGTCGCCCAAGTCGAGGTGCGGGCCCATTCCGCCCACCGCGTTGAAGATGAGCAACTCGTCCGCGCCGAGCGCGCGCAGCACGCGAATCGGGAAGGTGACGTCCTGCATCGAGTAGCCCTCGTAATAATGGAGGCGCCCCTGCATCGACACGACCGGCTTCCCGCCGAGGGTCCCCAGCACGAGGTTGCCCTTGTGCCCTTCGGTGGTCGAGCGCACGAAGTGCGGAATCTCGGCGTACGGCACCACGGCGTCGACCTGCATCGCGTCGGCGAGGTCACCCAACCCGGTGCCGAGCACGAGCCCGAAGCGCGGCTTCGTCTTCGCGCGCGCGCGCACGAACGCGGCGGCTTCTTGGATGCGGTCGTAAAGGCCGTGCATAGAGGGGCAGCATGATAGCAAAAGCGAAGGGGCCCAGAAACCGCAAAACGGCCTCGGGGCGAGGGACGCGGCGAAGGCGGGCGCTTCGTGACTAGCGGTTGCGGTCGTCGTTCTGGCGGAGCGTCGACGCGATGTTCTGCAGGTCGCGGCGGAACTGATCCATGTTCCACTCCGACTCGCCGGTGCCCGCGAGCGGATTCTCCGGCGACGGCGTCGCGGCGTCGGATTCGCCGGGAACACCGGCCCCCGACTGCAGCACGTCGCGCTGGCTCTGCGAGAGGCGGTCGAGGATCTCGCCGAAACCGGGGAGCGATTCGGTCGGCGTGGCGTCGGACGTCTTCTCTTCGAAGATGCTCGACGTGCGCTGCGGCAACGTGTCCGGGTTCGCCCCCGGGGCTTCGAACAGTCCGGTATTGCGCGCGGGTGCGCTCCTGCGCTCCACGGGGCGCGGCTCCTCGCCGGCCGCGTGGTCTTCGGTCTGGAAATCGCGCGCGGCGGA
>CAZLLI010000099.1:0-9734 GCA_964560355.1 uncultured bacterium
GAAGGAGCAAAGTCATGAGCTGGTTGGCGGCTGCGTACGGCTCGGTGATACTGGCGGTGGGCTTCTATTGGTTGCGCCTGGTGCGACTGCGCCGCGCCCTCGAGTCCGAGGTCGAAAGCGCGAAGCGCCCCCGATAATCCTCTTCGGGCCGACGTCGAGGCTTGCCCTCCGTCGGCCCGGCCCCATACAATAGGGGCATCCGCTGGCCCCCACCTCCAGCGCGGGAACGCATGAAACCCAGCAAGCCTGGATCGTCCAAGTCTCCCGCGAATTCACCGCAGCGAGAGACCCGCGTCCACGAGGACCTGGCACTCATCGAGATGGTCCTCGGTGGGTCGACCGCGCATTGGCACGCCTTCGTCGACCGCTACGCGGGATTGATTTACAGCGTCATTCGGCGGCAGTTGTTCGCGGAAGACGAGGACGACATTCGCACCGTCTTCGCCGACGTGCTGGAGTCGCTCTATCGCGGCAAGCTTTCCGAATTTCGCGGCAGCTCCGAATTGTCGACGTGGCTCATCGTCGTGTCGCGCGGCAAGGCGCTCGACCACCTTCGCCACCTGCAAGGACGCCGCAAGCACCCGCAAGGCTGGGACGAGCTCACATCGCTCGAGAAGCTCGTGTTCAAGTTCCACTTCGTCGAAGGCCTGGGTTTCGACGCGGTGATTCAGTCGCTGCACTCGGCGGGCGTGCGCGCGAACGCGGAAGCGGTCGCGCACGCGGTCTTGAAGATCGAAGCCTCGGTCGACAAGCACTACCTGCGCCGGCTGGAATCGGACGCGAAGGCGCCCGCGCTGGGCGTGGTGTCGGGGCGCTTGCTCGACTACATGAAGCATATGGAGTTCGATCGCGAGCGCTCCGGTGAAGATCCCGACGAGGGCTTCGAGCGCGAGGGCGTCGAGCAAATGGCCGCGCGGGTGCGCGAACTCCTCGCCGACCTCTCCGACGACGAACGCGAGGTGGTGCGCCTGCGCTTCGAAGAGGGCTGGACGGCGCAGCGGATCGCCGACGAGCGGGGGCTTTCGGGACAGCGGAAGGTTTACACCATCCTGGACGGCGCCCTCCGCAAGCTCCGGCGCTGGATGGAGCGCGAGAAGGGCGGGTAGACCCGCGAGAGGCCGAAGACGGCCTTGGAATCGGGAAGCGGGGTCCGTCTCTTAGAGACGAACCGGGGTCCGAAGGGACCCAAACCAGCAGCCATGACTGAGCTACACCTCACCGACGAACAGCTCGCGGCCCTCGCCGACGCTTCCATGCCGGCGGCCGACCGGGCCCTCTTGATCGAGCACGTCCGCTCGTGCACCTCCTGCCACGAGAGCTACTTGGACGCGGTTCGCTACCGCGCCATCCTGCTCGCCGACGCCTCCGTGTTCCGCGCGCCGGATCCGATGATGCGGCTCGCGCGGTCGATCGCGAAGTCGGGGAATGTGGGCTACGACGCCGTCGAGCGCCACCCGCGCGCGAGGTCGCGCCGTTGGTTCGCGACGCCGGCCCTGGCGGGCGCCGCGGTCGCGGTCATCGCCATCGCCGCGGTGGTGCTGTGGCAGTCGGGTCGCTTGGGCGGCAACCGCTACGAACCCTATTTCTCGCCGCTCCAGCAGGCCGCGGTGAGCGCGTCGGTCGAAGGCTCCATCGTCATTCCGGGCACCGAAGACGCGGCCGCGACGACGTCGTCCGCGTACCGGAGCGGCTTCGTCGCCCCCGACGAGACCATCGCCGCCGCACTGGCCCAGCTCAAGAAGGCCTACAAAGACGACGCCAACCCGGAAGTCGCGCACTGGCTGATCAGCGGCTACCTCGCGACCGGCGACCTCGAGCAGGCGCGCCTGTTCGCCGAGGACGCCCGGCTTCGCTTCTCCGACGACGCCCGCTTCCTCGTGCTCGACGCCATCGTCGCCTATCGATCCGAAGAGTTCGACCGCGCGGAACGCCTGTTGCAGGCGGCCATCGAGGCCGACCCGCAAAACGGCGCCGCGCTCCTCAACCTCGCTCTCGTGCAGTACGAATCGGGCCAGGTCGAATCGGCCCGTCGCACCCTCGAGCTGGTGCGGTCGCAGTTCCCCGGGTCGCCCCTGGAGGCGCGCGCCGAGACGCTAATCTCCGACCTCCTCAACGGTTAATCACTTTCTTCGGCTTCCTTTCGCCGCGACGGAATTCTCTTCGGGAATTCTCGCGGGGGCGTCCGACCCTTTCTGCCAGGATCGGGTGAGAAGCGGATTCGAAGCCGTCTAAAGGGGCGAGACGTAACGAGCCCGCCGCCCGGTCCAACTCACACTGACCTCCCGACGCTTTGCTGGCTTTGGCCGTCGGGCGGACGCGAAATCGAGACCCCACCCACCCTCGAACTCGCGGCTAACCAGGCTGCGAGTTCTTCGTGTATAATCCGCGCTCCGACCGGGTGAGACCGTCGGATCGGGATGAACACCGGCACGCACGCGTATCTGATCCCCCTGACATTGACGTTGCTCTCGCTCGTGTTCCCAGCGGGAACGGCGCACGGGTCGGACTCCGCCAAGGTGACACTCGTCATCCACGGCGGCGCCGGCACGATTCTCCGCGAAAACATGACCCCCGAGCGCGAAGCAGCGATCCGCGGCGCGCTGAGCGAAGCCCTCACCGCCGGCTATCGCGTCCTCGAAAGCGGCGGCTCGAGCTTGGACGCCATCGAAGCCGCCATCGTCGTCCTGGAAGATTCCCCTTATTTCAACGCCGGCCGCGGCTCGGTCTTCACGAGCGCGGGCAAGAACGAGATGGACGCCGCCATCATGGACGGCTCGACTCGCAAGGCGGGCGCGGTCGCGTCGGTGACCGGCATCAAGAATCCCGTCAAAGCGGCGCGCAAGGTGATGGAGCAAACCAGCCACGTGATGCTGGTCGGCGTCGGCGCGGAGACGTTCGCGCGCGAGCAGGGACTGCAATTCGAAGACAGCGCGTACTTCTTCGTGCAAGAACGCTGGGACGAACTCAAGCGCGTGCAGGAAGAAGAAAAGGCGAAGAAGAAGGAATACGGCTCGCTCGAGTTTCCGCACACCCACTTCGGGACCGTCGGCGCGGTGGCGCTCGACAAGAGCGGCAACTTGGCGGCGGCCACGTCGACGGGCGGGCTGACCAACAAGCGCTGGGGCCGCGTCGGCGACTCGCCCATCATCGGCGCGGGCACATTCGCCGACAACGAGACGTGCGCGGTTTCGTGCACCGGGCGCGGCGAGATCTTCATCCGCGACGTCGCCGCCTACGAGGTGTCGGCGCTCATGCGCTACCAGAAGCTTTCGGTCGACAAAGCCGCGAAACGCGTCGTGCAGGACGAGATCGTCGCACTCGGCGGAGAAGCGACCGGCGGTCTGATCGCGCTCGATCGCAAGGGCCGCTTCGCGATGGAGTGCAACACGCCGGGCATGTATCGCGGCTACATCACGTCGGACGGCCAGCCGCACACGTTCCTTTATCGCGACGAGGGATCACGATGAGCATCGACCTCGCCGTGGTGCCGCGAACATAGCGATGGCAATCCTCCGCGTCACACTGTCGAACCAGATCGCGGAGGTTCGCCGATTGGGGGCGCTGCTCGCGGAGTTCATGGACGAAGAAGGCGTTCCACCGTCGATGGCGCACCGCGTCAAGCTGGTGGTCGAGGAGTTGGTGGTCAACGTGATCCAGCACGCCTTCGCCGACCAAGCCAGGCACGCCATCCTGCTCGACGTCCGCACCGAAGCGGGCGGCATCGCGGTCGTGGTGGAAGACGACGGCGCACCGTTCGACCCGCGCGCCGTCCCGCCCATCGACGTGGGAAAGTTGCTCGAAGCGGGTCGCAGCGGCGGGCTTGGCGTCGCCATCGTCAAGAAGATGGCGCGCGACCTCGAGTACGTGCGCGCGGGCGAAAAGAACCGCGTGCGCGCGTTCGTCGCGTACCGCGACGCGACGGGGTCCGCATAGACGCTTTGCCGATTCCCCCGCGTCGCGTACTCTCCTCTCCCATGCGCGCGGGACTTCTCCTCTTCATCGTGATGGCCGGCGCCGCGTGCGCGCGCGCGCAAACGCCGGTGCGTCCGTTCGACCGCGTCGAGGTCGGCGTCTTCGGCGCCACCACCGTCGGCCACGATCAACTCGACGACTATTGGGACGCGGGCCCCGCGGGCGCGATCGACGCGGTGACGCCGTTCTACGCCGGGCGGGCGTCGCTCTTGCTGCGCGTCGGCGTCGACGACGCCATCGACGGGCGCGCGACCTCCGACTTCACGTCGCTCTTCGCGGCGCTGGGCTGGCGCGTGGGACGCCCGCTGTTCGCCGACGCGCTGCGCGGCGACCTCGGCTTCCACGTCGGCGTGACGGAGTGGTTCTTCGACTCCGAGGACGAGTCGGCGGTGCGCAACGAAATGGAGCTCGGCGTCGAAGGCAGCGTTCGCGCCGACTTCGAATTCGCGACGCGCTGGCACGCGATCGCCGAAGCGTCCTACCAGTACACCTTCACCCACGAGCGCATCGAGATCGCGTACGTGTCGCTCGGGTTCGCGCGCACGTTCACGGCGCCGGGGTGGATTCGGGGCGTGCTGCAATGAGGCGCGTCGCCGTCGCCGCGCTCGCGCTGGTCGCGGTCGCACACGCCGCGCACGCGCGCCGCGTCGTGCTCACGCGCGCCGAGCTCGAAGCCGCCGCGGTCACGCGGCTTTCGGACGCGCTCCAGCTGGTCGACGCGTGGTCGCCTGTGTCGAACGACGGCTACACGTGGATGCCGACCCCACGCGCGCTCGCGCAGCCGCGCGCGACGACCTGGTCGGTGATATTGAACGGCCAGCCGCTCGACGTCACCGTGTTCGACGCCGTGCACCTCGAGCTGGTCCCGGTCGCGATCGCCGAAGTCGACTCCATCGTCCTTGTCGACGACGTCGACGCGTCGAGTGCGGGCGCGTCGTGGGAGTCGTCCAACGCGCGCATCGAGATCCACGCCGCGCGTGCTCCGCACGGCTGGACGGTCGCCGCCACCGCGAGCGGCGGCAACGAGGTCGGCGACGCGGGGCCGTATCGCTACACCGCGCTCTCGACTCCCAACGTCGACGCGATCGGCGCCGACGCGTCGCTGTGGATCGCGCGCGGCGCGCGCGACTGGTACGCGTCACTCTCCGGCGCCATGATGCAGCACCCGTACACCGACCCCGCGATGCGCGAGCGCACGTCGGACGCGCTCACGACGCTGCGGCCCGGCGCGAGAACCCCCACGGCGTCGCCGCCCGCGTCGTGGTTCTGGGACCCGACCTGGCCCGCGGTGCTGCGCACGTCGGCGAGCGCGCGCGTGGGACTTCGCGCGGGCGGCGGCTGGCACGAAGCCGTCGCGGCGGTCGCCGACGCGCGGCGCTATTTCCACTATTCGGAGCCCTTCGGCAGCGAAGTCCCCACCGACCAGCGCGCGCTCACGGGCGGCGTCGCGGGTTCGTTCGCCGCCGGCGCACGCACGCGCGTCGACTATCGCGCGCTCGCGGCGAGCAAGGAATTGACCGACCAATACGACGCGCTCGCCTTCGACTACGAATGGACGTCGAAGCGGCTCGCGGGTGGGCTCGACGCCACCCATGACTTCGGGCGCACGACCGCGACCGCGTTCGCGAGCGTGGAGCAGCGCAGCGTCGAAACCATCGACACCCTTTCCGTCGACGAGGACACCTTCGTGCGCGCGGGAGTGCGCGTCGCGCGCCGGCTGGGCCGCGCGAGCGACGCCGACCTCGAGCTCGCCACCACCTCCGACGGCGACGACCACGCGACGTCGGCCGCCGCGCGCCTGCGCTGGACGGTGCGCCCCGCCGACACCGTGTGGGTGCGCGTCGCGCTGCAGGAGCGCTTGTTCACCGAGAACGACGACTTGTGGCTGTGGTCCGAGCGCGGCTACGACCTCCTCGCGCGCCAGGGCGTGTCGTACTCCATCGACGGACCGATCACGCGCACGCGCGTCGCGTCCGTCGACGCCGCGTGGTCGTCGAGCGGTGTCTTGGGTGGCGCGTCGCTCGACGTCGGTGTGCGCCGCTTCGACGACGCCTACGTCGAGTCGCGCGCGTTCACCTTCGACCCCGCGACGTGCGACTTTTCGTCGCCGACGAGCGTCGTCACCGGGCAAACCGGCCACGTGGGCGTGGTCGCGGCGCGTCTCTACCACGCGCTCGGCGACCATTCGGGCGGCGATTTTTCGTGGACCTACGTCGAGGAGTTCGACTCCGACCCCGCCTTCGGCACCACGTGGCAAACCGTCCCGCGCCACCGCCTGCGCTACACGGTGTGGGCGCGGCCGCGTCCGACGTGGGCGTTTTGGGCGCGCCTGTGTCATTATTCCGCGACCTTGTGGACCGACTACGCCGGCGTCGACGGCGCTGTGTGCGACGCCGACGGCATCGCGGTCACGTATCACGAGCGCGTACCGGCCGCGACCTTCGTCGACGCGATGGTGCAACACGGGATGTGGAGCCGGCGTTTGTGGGTCGACGTGATCGCGCGCAACGTGTTCGACGCCGACGTGCGCTACCACCCCGCGGGGGCGTCGTTCGACTTGACGCTGCTCGTGCAAGCGAGGTTGCGATGGAGCGATTGACGCGGTGCGTCGCGTGCACAATCGTGGCGCTGCTCGCGCTGGCCGCGCCCGCGCGCGCCGACGACGCCTGCGACGTCGACTGGTCGTCGGTGGGCGACGATTTCGAGGCGCTGTTCGAAGCCCCGTTCGACATGAGCGAAGAGTCCGCGTACCTGACGCTCGGCGTCGCCGCGTTCACGGGCGCGTCGATCATTTGGTGGGACGACGACGTCGACGCGATGGTCGAGCGGCGCCCCGATTCGTTTCCGTATCAGGCGCTGCACCAGATCTCGCGGCTGGCGTCGTGGTACGGCGAGAGCAGCAAGAACGCGTTCATCGGCTACGCCGCGATAACGGGCGCGGTGGCGCTCGGCGGCTGGATCGCCGACGACGACTACGTGGTCGACACCGCCGCCATCATGGCGGAGTCGGGCGCGTTCACCTTCGTGCTCGACGCCGCGGTCAAGCTCGTGGTCGGGCGCAAGCGCCCTTACACGGGCGCGGGTCCGCACGCGTTCGACTTCTTGGTGTCGCCGCGCGACTCCGACACGCAGTCGTTCCTCTCCGGACACACCGCGGTCGCGTTCGCGGGCGCGGGGGCGGCGGCTGGACGCCACCCGCACTGGTACGTCGAGATTCCCGCCTACACGTTCGCCGTCGCGGCGGGTCTGCAGCGCATCGACACGCGCCAGCACTGGCTCTCCGACGTGGTCTCGGGCGCATTCTTCGGGTATGCGATCTCGGAACTCCTGGTCGACCGCCACCAATGCCCCGACGATGGCGACAGCGGTGCTGCCGCACCCACCGTCTCGGTGTCGTTCCGCTTCTAGCGCCCCCTTGACTTCGCTGCGTGGGGTCCGCATCATCGATCGTCGTCGCGCGCGCGCTGGAGGAACACCGTGCATCATCGAAACTGGATGGCATTGATCGGACTCGCCTCCGCCCTGGCCGTGACGTCGTGCGGCGGCGCCTGGAGCGTCGGCGGAGCGGGCGGCGGCGCGAGCATGGGAGGCGGCGCGGTCGGCGTGGGAACCGGAGGTGTCGGCATGGCGATGAGCGCGGACGAGCAGCGCCGCGACGTCGAAGAGTGGTACCGCGGTCGCATCCAGCGTCTCACCAAGGAGGACGGCTGGCTCACGCTGGTCGGGTTGTTCCCGCTCCCGGAAGGCGTGCACACCTTCGGCTCGGCGAGCGACAACGAATTCGAATTTCCGAAGAGTGCTCCCGCGCACGCGGGCGCCATCGTGGTCGAGAACGGCGCCGTACGCCTCGAAGCCGCGCCCGGCGCGGGCTTGATGTCCGACGGCGCGCCCGTCGACAAGGTCGCCCTCGCGACCGACAAGGACGGCGCCGATCCCACCGTGATCACGGTCGGCACGATCAAGTTCTACGCCATCGATCGTCCCGGCAGCATGTATCTGCGCGTGAAGGATTCCGACAACCCCGTGCGCAAGGAGTTCACGGGGACGAAACGCTTCCCGGTCTCGAGCAAGTGGCGCGTCGCCGCGCACCTCGATCCCTACGACCCGCCCAAGAAGCTCGTGGTTCCCAACGTGATCGGCTTCGACGAAACCGTCGAGTGCCCGGGCGTGCTGACGTTCGCGATCGGCGGCAAGGAGTACAAGCTCGAGCCGATGTCGCGCGAAGGCGACGAATTGTGGATCGTGTTCGGCGACGCCACCAACGGCGACGATACTTACGGCGGCGGGCGCTTCGTCTACATTCCCGACGCCGACGCCTCCGGCAACACCTACATCGACTTCAACAAGTCGTACAACCCCCCGTGCGTGTTCACGCCCTACGCGACGTGCCCGCTCCCGATTCGCGCCAACGTGCTGCCGATGCGCGTCGAAGCGGGCGAAAAGATGTGGGGCGAGCAGCACCACTAGCCCCCTTGCGCGCGCGCGGCGGAACGCGCTACGATAGTGGCGAAGTTTCCGCCATGCCCGCGTCTTCCCAATCTCGACTCGCTCTCGCCGCCGCCACGGTGGGCCTCGCGCTGGCCGGCTGCTACGTGCAATCGCTCAACGCGCTCGCGACCGACGACATCGTCACCTACGACGCCGAGCTGGTCGGCACCTGGGTGGCCGAAGACGACGAAGAGTTCGTGTTCACCCTGGTCGACACGACGCAAGGAACGTACGTGCTCCTGTGCGACGAGAGCGGCGCGCAGGGCCGCTTCCAAGCCGTCATGGTCGAACTCGGCGGCGAGCACTTTCTCGACATCTATCCCGAAGAGCCGCAGAGCGAGAACGGCTTCTACAAGGACCACCTGATGCGCGTGCACAACATCCTGCGCATCGAGCGCAACGTCGACACGCTGCTCGTGGCCGACTTCGACGCCGAATGGCTGGCGACGATGATCGACCAGAAGAAGGTCGCGATCGACCACGTCCCCCTCGACGGCGCCGTGCTCCTCACCGCGCCGACCAAGGACCTGCAGGCGCTGGTAAAGAAGTACGCCAAGAGCGCGGACGCCTTCAGCGAGCCGGTCCGCCTGCGGCGCATGTAGATTTTTTCGCGCCGACCCCTTCGATTTCGTCTCTCGCCGTAAGGCAGCCACCCCACGGTTCGTCGAACCACGCGATCCAACCGACCTGCCCGGTCCGTAGGATCCTTCGAACCCACTCGTCACGACTCAACCGCCGGAGGGCCGCATGTCTCGCCGAATCGCTGGGCCGATGTTCGTCGCCGTGTTCGCCTTCGCCGTCCCGTCGCTCGCGCAAACCTGGGTGAACCTGACGCCGGCGTCGGGGCCCGCACCGGCCGCGCGCCGCAACGCGTCGGCGGTCTTCGACCCGGTCGAGAACCGCGTGGTGATCTTCGGCGGCTTCACGACGAACTTCGTGAACGACGTGTGGGGCTTCGACCTCGACACCAATACGTGGACCAACCTCACGCCCCCGAGCGGTTCGGCGCCCGCGCCGCGACTCTTTCCCGCCAGCGTCTACGATCCCTTCGGCCGCCGCATGATCACCTGGTCGGGGCAGGCGTCGGGCGTGTTTTTCAATGATGTGTGGTCGTTCGACCTCGCCACCAACGCGTGGTCGCAATTCATGCCGGCGGGCGGTCCACCCAACATTCGCTACGGCGTCGGTTACTGCTTCGACCCCGTCGCGCGCGACCTCGTCACCTTCGCGGGCTTCACGAATCTGGGTCGCTTCCACGACGTGTGGCGCTTCAA
>CAZLLI010000100.1:0-9721 GCA_964560355.1 uncultured bacterium
GGAACCCGATCATGAATCCACCACCGCCGCCGCCCGCGCGCGCGATCACCGAGCCCTGGAAACCGATGTAGGGGAACAGCGCGCTCGGGCGTCCCGACGCCGCGGCGGCCGCGTTGCGCGCCGTCTCGGTGCCAATCTCTACGTTGCCGCCGGGTCCGCCGTTGGGATTCTGTTTGGTTCCCGGCGCACCGAGTCCGGCCTGAATCGTCGCGCCTTCAATGATCAATTCGCCGGTGCCGCGCGGACCATTGATGCCGCCGATGTTGACGCCGCCTTTCGACGTAATCTCCGACTGTCCCGAAGCGCGGCCGATGTTCAGATTCGAGCCCCACAGGGTGAGATCGGGAGTGGGAGCCGCGGCGGCGCGCACTGAGCGCGTGTGGCGCGCGGACGACGTGCCCGCGTCCGCCGGCACGATGCTGCCCGTGACGAACATGCTGTCGAGCGACCCTGCATTTACCGAGATGCCGTCTCCGACGACGAGAGTTCCCGCGATGGAAAGCACGCTGTCGGCGACGAGCTCGAGGTCGCCGACCGCGTGGTACTCGAGTCCCGGCTCGAGCGTAATGACAGGACGCGCGATCCTTCCACTCAAGAGCGACCCCAACTCGCGCACCGTCATGTCCATGCTCGCGGTGCGGTCGCCGGTCGTCGCGATGGCGCGGAAACCCCCGAGCGCGACGCCGTGCGCGGTGCCGCCGGCGTCGATGGTGGCGACACTCGCGTCACTCGACGACCACAAAACGTCGGCGGAGACCGGGTCGCCGTTTTCATCGCGCGGAGTCGCCGTGAGCTGCAACGTCTCGCCGACGGCGAGGAACGTCGCCGGTGCGTCGAGCGTGATGGATGCGACGATCGCTTCGGGGGCAGAAGGATCGTCGCTGCACGAAACGAGGGTGAGAAAAATGAAGAGCGTCAGAAAGGTGGTTCTCAGAGACGCGCGGAAACTGAGATGCGAGCGATCGACGTACTCCATGGGCCCTCGAGAGTCGGTTCGGGTGAAGGAGAAAACGCTTCGCGAGTATACCGTCGCGGACGCGGGTAGGTCCAGCCGAAATGATAACGCATCAGTTGACGCCGGCCTTTCCGCGACATAGCCTCGACACTCTCGCCATGGTTGACCAGCGACCCATCTCACGACACGCGACTCGTCCCACTGCGGACGGCCACCGCGGCACCACCTTCGAGCTGTTTTTCGATTTGGTGTACGTGTTCGCGGTGACGCAGGTCAGTCAATTCATGGCGACCGTGCACAGCGGTCAGGGCGTGCTGCAGGGCCCGTTGATCCTCGGGCTATTGTGGTGGACGTGGGGCGCATACAGCTGGCTCGGCAATCAGGCGCGCGCCGACGAAGGCGTCCAGCGCATCGGGATGCTGGTCGCGATGGTCGCGATGTTCCTGGTCGTGCTGACGATCCCGGAGGCGTGCTGCGCGGCGCGTAGGCCATCGGCGCCATTGACCGCGTTCGCTCCTTGGAATACGCTTTCCGCGTGCGCACTCGCATCTGCAGAATTGCGATCGTCCTCGCGTTCGTCGGCAGCGCCGCGTCGGCTGCGACCGACACGCCCGGCCGGCGCACGTCGCCCGACGCGCTGGTGGGGACGTGGACGGGAACGTCGACGTGCGTCGGGGATCGCCCCGCGTGCAAGAACGAAATCGTCGTCTATCGAATCGTGACCATCGCGGATCACCCGCATCAAGTCCGACTGCTCGCCGACAAGATCCTCGAAGGCAAGCGCGTCCCCATGGGCGCGCTCGTGTTCGACGTCGACGAAGAGGCGGGGAAGCTCCGCAACGAGTTTCAAATCGGCCGGACGCACGGCGTGTGGACCTTCACGCTCGCGGGCGACACCATGACGGGAACGCTCGTGGTACTGCCCGACGGGTCGAAGGCTCGCGACGTCAAGGTTCAGCGCGCGCGCGAGCGCGACGTGCCACCCGCACCCGCGATGAGCGAATACGATGAGTGACGCGAAGCGCCTCGCGCTGGCGGCGTGCGCAGCCGTGCTGCTGATCGGCGCGTGCGCGGCGCGCGATTCCGCCGACAGTCGCCTCGTCGGCGCGTGGAAGTCGGACGTGCGCTTTCAGGACGGTTCGTTCGCGCCCATCGAGAACCTGCGCTTCATGTACGTGTTCAACGCGGGCGGCACCATGACGGAATCGTCGAACTACGACGCGGCACCGCCGGTCCCGCCGGCGTACGGGGTGTGGAAGGCGACCGGCGCGCATCAATTCGAAGCGACCTACGAGTTCTACGTCACGCGCCCCACGACGCCGGAGGAAGCGGCGACGGCGGGGACGGTGTGGCTTCCCGCCGGACGCGGCGTGTTGACCGAAGTCATCACGCTTTCCGCCGACGGCAACTCCTTCGACTCCACGATTCGCTACCAGGCCTTCGACGAAGCCGGCGCGCCCGCGCCGGGCGGCGGCTCGGCGACGGGGCACGGCGTGCGCATCGGTTCGAAGTAGCTGCAACCCCCGCGCTCCGGCGCGCGTAGTCGCTCCATGCACACACACACACCGCTCCGCGTTTCCTTTTTCACCGTCATTTGTTTGGCCCTGTGCGCATCGACGCCCCCGCCGCCCGACACCGCGCGCCCCGCGCTCGACACCGTCACCGCCGACGAAATCGCCGCCCACGTCAAGGTGCTCGCGTCTGACGAATACGAAGGACGCATGCCGGCGACGCGCGGCGAAGAAAAGACGCTCGCCTACATCACCGGGCAATTTCGCGCGCTCGGCATCGCACCCGCGGTCAACGGCGGCTACCTGCAGGACGTTCCCTTGGTCAAGAAGACCGTTCGACCCGACGGCACCACACTCGTGGTCGACGCCAAGGGAACCGTCACGCCGCTGGTGTTGGGCGAATCGATGACGACCAAGACGGGCGGTGCGGTCGAGCACGTGAGGATCGAGCGCAGCGAGCTGGTGTTCGTCGGCTTCGGCATCGTGGCCGAGTCCCAAGGGTGGGACGACTACAAGCACGTCGACGTGAAGGGCAAGACAGTGGTGGTGCTGATTCAGGACCCGCGCGGCGTCGCGGATAGTTTGTACTTCAAGGGGCGCGCGCTGTCGCACTACGGCACCGGACTGCAAAAGAGCGAGACGGCGGCGCGCCACGGCGCGCGCGGCATCGTGTTCATCCACGACCAAGACGCGATCGGATATCCGTTCACCGCCGCCGCCGCAGGAGCGAAGCGCCCGTCGTTCGAGCGCGTGCGCGGGCCCGAGAGCGCGCCCATCCCGGAATTCTCGGTCTCCATATCGAAGGACGTTGCGTCGACCATCTTGTCCGGACTCGGCCGCGACTACGCGTCGTTGGTCGCCGCGGCGTCGCAGAGAGATTTTCGCGCGATTCCGCTCGGCGCCACGTTGTCGGGAGAAATCACGACCAAGCTCGAATACTCGACGTCGCACAACGTGATCGGCTACCTGAAGGGGAGCACGCGCCCCGACGAGTACGTCGTGTACACGGCGCACTGGGACCACGTCGGCATCGGCAAGCCGGTCGACGGTGACTCCATCTACAACGGTGCCATCGACAACGCCACCGGCACCGCGTCGCTGCTCGCGCTTGCGAAGGCCTATCGAGCGCTGTCGGCGGCGCCCGCGCGCTCGATCGTGTTCTTCGCCACCGCCGCGGAGGAGCAGGGACTCCTGGGGGCGTACCACTACGCGGATCATCCGGTGTTTCCGCTCGCGAACACCATGGCCGTGATCAACATGGACGCGCTGTTTCCCTTCGGCGACTTCAACGGCATGACGGTGGTGGGACTGGGAAGCTCGGAACTCGAGACCTATTTGGAGGCGGCGGCGACGCAAATGGGACGCAAGCTGCTGCCCGACCCGACGCCGGAATACGGCGCGTTCTTCCGTTCCGACCACTATCCGTTCGCAAAGAAGGGTGTGCCCGCAATCTTCGCGGTGGGCGGCCCGCTCGACGACCCGCCGCCGCCGCCGGAAATGTCGGCGCGCTTCGACGCCTACATGAAGGCCGGCTACCACCACCCCAGCGACGAGTACCGCGACGATTGGGATCTGCGCGGCATCGTCGGCGACGTGAAGATCTACTTCCTCACCGGCTACGCGATCGCCAACGACGCGCGCGTGCCGAATTGGTACGCGACGAGCGAGTTCAAGGCGCTGCGCGACCACATGCGCGCGTCGCCGTAGCGAGTCGCGCCGCGAAACAAAACAAAAGAGGCCGTCCCATTGGGGACGGCCTCTCTCTTTCGACGTTCGAGAACGAAACGCTGTGTCTAGAACCCGAGTCCCGACAAGACGCCGGCCGCCGCCTCGCCGCCCGACGCACGGACCGCGTTGATCGCGGCCGGACCGAACGCTTCCACCGCGGCATCATTCATACCGAGTTTTCGAAACGCTTCCTTCAGGCTGATGGCGTCCTTGATGCTGCCGCCGTCGATACCGAGGCCGCCCAGCGCGCCGATATACTTGTCCGCGGACGGAATCCCGGAGGTGAGCTGGCTGAACTGGTCGGCCGACACCTTTCCCTTGGCCATGGCCAACATTGAGCCGAGTCCGCCGACGGCTTGGGTCGACGAAACGCCGACCTTGCTCATGAGCGACGTGACGATCGGCTCATTGGCGAGAGAAGACACGATGTTACTCTGGCCGCCGGTGCTGGAGCATCCGAGCGCGGACGTTAGAACGAGCACGACGAACAGGCACGACAGGTATCGTTTCATGGCTCCTCCCAATAGTGGTGAAAGGGTGCAGTCTTTCGGCCAGGGTAGCACGAGCGCTACTTGAGCATCACCATCTTCTTGGTGAGATTTCGGCTCCCCGCCGTCAGCCGGTAGAAGTACACGCCGGAACTGGCGCTCTGGCCGCGCGCGTCGCGGCCGTTCCATATCACTTCGGAGTCGCCGCGCGGCATCGCGCGGTCGACCAGCGTCGTCACCAAGCGGCCGTGGACGTCGAAGACGCTCACGTTCACGTGCGCCGCCTCCGCCAGCGTGAAGCGGATGCGCGTGGTCGGGTTGAACGGGTTCGGGATGTTCTGCGCGAGCGCGAACTCGCGCGGTGTGGCGCCCACCGGTGTGGTCGTGCCGACCACGACGCAGTTGGTGCTGCTCGACGCGAGTGTCACCGCGCCCGCGGCGGCCGCCGACACCGTGCTCGTCCCGGGCGACAGGGGATCGAACTCGACGCCGCCCGACGCCGCGTCGGCGCCGCACTGCGACGCGCCCGCCGGAATCGTCACCGACACCGACGCGCCGTCTTCGCTGCTCGTGTGCAGCGCGCCCACACCCGCGCTCGCGCTCGTCACCGTCGCCACCATGGGCGCGCCGCCCGCACGAACCACCTGCGAGGTTTCGATCGACGAGAGGTCGCTCTTCGGGACGCCGACGCGCACGAGGAAGGGATCGTTGGGGTCGTCGACGATGAGCGTGTCGGCGAGCTGCTCGACTTGCACGCCGGGCGCGACGACGTCGGCGGTGCGCACACCGCTCGCGTAGCCCGGCGTCGACGCGGTGATGGTCGCGCTCGCGACCGACACTCCGTGCACGAAGAACGGAACCGTGTTGACCCCGTTGGCGACGAACACGTCGAAGAACGCCGCGCCCGCCGTCGCGAAGGCGGGCGACACCAGCGCGACCGCGGGGTTGCTGCTCTCGACGCGCACGGTGATTCCGCCGTGGTTGATGACGCCGATGGTCGCGGTGAGCGACGCGCTCTGCAAGCCCGCGCCGACCTTCCCGATCGGCGTCATCGCGATGGAGAGGTCCGTCACGGAGACGGATACCGTCGCGCTGCCGGTGGGAGTGAAGCCGGGGATGCGCGCGGACACCAGTGTGTTGCCGACGCCGACCGGGGTGAAGGCGACGCCGCCGGCGGCGACCGACGCGGGCGAGATCGACGAGCCGGCCGGGATGGTCACGAGGACGGTGTCGTCGGTGGCGGGAGTCGTCACCAACAACCCGACGGCCGGCGTCGCGCTGACCAGGGTCGCGACCATGCCCGGGCTCCCCACGCGCACCGGCTGCGGGGTGGATACCTGCGAGAGCTGCGCATTCGGGAGTCCCACGCGCACCGTGAAGGGATCGTCCGGGTCGTCGACGTCCATCGAAGCCGCGAGGCCGGCCGTGTCGACGGCGGGCTGGACGATGTGCGCGAGCGCGTTTCCGGCCGCAAAACCGGGCGCAGTCGCGACGATGCTCGCCGTGCCCACCACGTTCTCGAGTCCGTGCACGATGAACTGCACGACGGAAAGCCCGTTGGCGAGGAAAGTGGTGAAGAAGCGCTTGCCGGGCGTCGAACTGTTGGGAGAAACGAGCGCGACGGTGGTGTCGGCGCTCTCGATGCGAACGGTGACGCCGCCGTGCTGCGACGCGCTCAAGCTCGCGGACGAAATCCCGCCCTGCAGCCCCGCGCCGACGTCGCCGATCGTGCTCATCGAGATGGTGGGCGACGTCACCGCGACCGCGATCGACGCGTTGGTGGTGGGCAGAAATCCGGGAATGCTCGCGCTCACGGTGGCGGAGCCCGCGGCGACGGGGTGGAACGCGACGCCCCCGCTCGCGACGTTGGCGGGCGACGTCGAACTGCCCGCGTTGATGTGCACCGTCACGGTGTCGTCGGTGCGCGGCGTGGTGACGAGCGTCCCGAAGGCGGCGTTCGAGCTCACGATGGTGGCGGTGGCACCGGGACTTCCGGCGCGCACGCTCTGGGGGGTGCCGACGGTTGTGCCGGAGGACAAGCCCACGCGGATTTGAAAGACGTCGTTAGGGTCGAGCGTATCGATCGATGTCACCAAGCCCAGGATGTCGAGCGACGGCTGCTGGATCGTCACCGGCCGGGTCCCGTCGACGAAGCCGTTCACGTGCGCGACGATGTCCGCAGTTCCCACTGCTCCCTCCAACCCGTGCACGACCAGGAGCACCGACGTGCTGCCGTTGGCGACAAAGGTGTCGAAGAAGCGCGTGCCCGGCGTCGACGAGTTGGGTGACACCAGCGCGCGCGTGGTGTCCATGCTCGAAATGCGCATGGTGACCCCACCGTGCTGCGACGCGCTCAAGGTCGCGGTGGTCTGGCCTCCCATCAGGCCCGAGCCCACGTTGCTGATCACGGCAATCGCGATGGTCGGCGCCGTCACCGTCACCGTTTGCGCGGCAGCGGTGGTCGAGGTGAAGTTGGGAATCTGCGCGAAGACGATGGTCGAGCCGAGCGCGAGCCCGTCGAAGGCGACGCCGCCCGTCGCGACCGTCGCCGGCGACGTCGAGTTGCCGGGCGCGATCGTAACCAGGACGGTGTCGTCGGTGGCCGCGGTGGTGACGAGCGTTCCCACGCTGCCGGTGACGCTCATCACGGTCGCGACGACGCCGGGGCTTCCCGCCCGCACCGCTTGCGGAGCGCCCACCCCGGAGTTGGTCCCGTTCGGAAGTCCCACGCGAAGCTGGAACGGATCGGCGGGGTCGAGGGTGTCGATGGTGGGGAGGAGGCCGACCATGTCGACGGCCGGCTTGACGACGTTCGCGACCCGCGTCCCATTCGTGAAGTTGGGCGCGGACACGGTGACGTCCGCCGCCGAGACCACGTTCTCGACGCCGTGCACGTAGAACGGAACCCCCGTCACTCCGTTGGCCAGCATGACGTCGAACGACGTTGTTCCGGCCGTGGTGCTGTTCGGAGAAACTAGAATGGCGGATGGGTTCGAACTCTCGACGTGAACCAAGACGCCGCCGTGCTCGGACGCGCTCAAGGAGGCGTTTGCCGATGTCATGAGGCCCGCGCCGACGTTGCCGAACGCGTTCACACTGATCGTCGGCGTGGTGACGTCGACCGTCTGCGAGGCGCTGGTCGTGGGAGTGAAGCCCGGTATGGTCGCCGCCACCACCGTCGACCCCACCGCGAGTCCGTCGAGGGCGACGCCGCCGCTCGCCACCGACGCCGGTGAAACCGACTGTCCGGCGTTGATCGGAACCGTGACGCTCTGACCAGTAACAAGGGTCGTGATCAGCTGGCCGGCCGTAGCGTTGGAGTTCGTGACCGTGGCGGTCAGTCCGCCGCCCGCGCGCACGACTTGCGGTGTCCCGACCGCAGTGTTGCCGGCGTTGGGAAGGCCGACTCGGACCGAGAAGGGGTCGGCTGGATCGAGCGTGTCGATCGTAGGCAGGAGCGCACTAATGTCGCACGCTGGCGTCACGACGACGGCGGGGCGGTTCGCGGCGGTAAACCCCGGTGCCGAAGCGGTGATGGTCGCCGTACCGGTTACGCCCTCCATCCCGTGCACGTACATCAACACCGAGGTGCTCCCGTTCGGGAGAAACACGTCGTAGGAAGCCGTACCCACGGTGGCGAGCGCGTTCGAAACCCTCGCGATCGACGGGTCGTTGCTCTCGATGTGGACGGTGACGCCGCCGTGCTGGCCGGTACTCAAGGTCACGTTGTACGCACCGACCTCCAGGCCGGAGCCGACCTGCGAAAGGGCCGGCATCGAGATGGTCTGCGCCTGGGCGAGGCCGGTGGCGAGCGAGAGCGAGAGGAACACAGACAGGACCGACAGACGGGCGCGCATAGCAGGCCTCCGCAGGGACGGATCAGGGAGTGGGGAACGGCGCGTCGACACGCCGCTTTCTATTAGACAACATCCGAAGACCCCGGAAACGCACAAAGTTCGTGAATCTTGGGACAACTTGCGGGCTTGCGTCGACGAACCCATCGCGCGTAGACTGCCCGGCAACGTTCGTCGCACGCGAGTTTTTCCCGAATCGGGAGGCTTTCGGTGCTCAAAGACGTTCTTCGGACCAAGAACATCTCCCGCATCATCGAGACCGCCAACGGCCACGACGCCCTCAAGCGTCACCTGGGGCCGGTCCAGCTCACCATGCTCGGCATCGGCGCCATCATCGGCGCCGGCATTTTCTCGACTGTCGGCACCGCCGCCGCCGGCGGCGCGTCGCACCCCGGAGCGGGCCCCGCGCTCGTCATCTCGTTCGTGCTCACCGCCATCACGTGCGGGTTTGCGGCCCTGTGCTACGCGGAATTCGCGTCGATGGTGCCCATCTCCGGCTCGGCGTACACATACGCGTACGCCACCCTGGGCGAGATCATCGCGTGGATCATCGGTTGGGACTTGATCATCGAGTACGCGGTGGGCAACGTCGCGGTCGCCATCTCGTGGTCGGGGTACTTCCAGGAATTGCTGCGCCAAGTCGGCCTCGGGATGCCCGACTGGCTCGGCATCGACTATCGAAGCGCGTCGCAAGCCGCGGCCCAGGTGACCGCCGCGATGGCGCGGGGACCCGACGCGCTGGCGGCCCTCGGCGACGCCACCATTCGCGCGGGGCAGGCCTTCGGGCACGCGCCGCACATCCTGGGCGTACCGCTCGTGTTCAACCTGCCCGCCTTCGCGATCGTCGGCGTCATCACGACCATCCTCGTGCTCGGCATTCGCGAGAGCGCGTGGTTCAACACGTCGATGGTGCTCTTGAAGCTCGTCATCATCGCGTTCTTCATCATCTTCGGCACGTTCTATGTCGAGCCGGAAAACTGGAAGCCGTTCGCGCCCCACGGCACCCTCGGCATTTTCTCCGCCGCGGCGATCATATTCTTCGCGTATATCGGCTTCGACGCCGTCTCGACCGCGTCGGAAGAGGCGAAGAATCCCAAACGCGACATGCCGATCGCGATCATCGCGAGCCTTGTGATTTGCACCATCATCTATGTCGCGGTCGCGGTGGTGTTGACCGGCATGCTG
>CAZLLI010000101.1:0-1950 GCA_964560355.1 uncultured bacterium
CGTCGAGTTCCAGGTGCTGGCCGACGCGCACGGGAACGTCGTGCACTTGTTCGAGCGCGAGTGCTCGATCCAACGTCGCCACCAGAAGGTCCTGGAGGAAACGCCGTCCAGCGCGCTCACGCCCGCGCTGCGCAAGCGCATGGGCGACGCCGCCGTCGCCGCCGCGCGCGCGACGGGCTACGTCAACGCCGGCACCGTCGAGTTCATCCTCGACGAGCGCGGCGCGTTCTACTTTCTCGAGATGAACACGCGCATCCAAGTCGAGCATCCCATCACCGAGTGCACGACCGGCGTCGACCTGGTGCAGTGGCAGCTGCGCGTCGCGCGAGGCGAAGCGCTCGCGTTCGCGCAGAAAGACCTCATCCAGCGCGGGCACGCGATGGAGTGCCGCATCTACGCCGAAGACGAGACCCAGCACTTCATCCCGTCGTGCGGTGTGATCTCGGTCCTGCGCGAACCGTCGGGTCCCGGCGTGCGCGTCGACAGCGGCGTGTACGAGGGCTGGGAAGTGACGCCGCACTACGACCCCATTCTCGCCAAGCTGGTCGCGTACGGCGAGGACCGCGAGCAGGCGCGGCACCGCATGCTGCGCGCGCTCGACGAGTACGTCGTGCACGGGGTCGCGACCAGCATCGCGCTGCACCGGCGCATCCTGCGCCACCCCGCATTCGCCGCGGGGCGCGTCGACACCGCGTTCTTGGACGAGCACGCGGGCGACTTGCTCGAGCCGGCCGCGCGCAACGTCCCCGACGCCGCCTTCGTCGCCGCCGCGCTGGCAGCGGAAGTGGGCGCGGGTCGCGGCAGCGCGCGCGCGGCATCCACCGCCGAAGACGGCGAAGACGTCCCCACTCCGTGGCAAACCACGGGCGCGTGGGAGATCGGACGGTCGCGCTAGCATGGCCGCCATCACCATCGACGGCGTGCGCCGCGACGTGGTCGTGACGCGGAGCGCGGACGGCTACGTGGTCACGGTCGACGGGCGGCGCCACGACGTGCGCGAGGTGGCGCGCGTCGACGGCGGCGTCGCGTTCCTGATCGGCCACGAGTCGCACGTCGCGCGCGTCGTCGCGGCGCGCGGCGGCTTGGAGTTGTCGCTCGACGGTCGCACGTACACGCAGAGCCGCGACGCCGTCGACGCCGACCGCCCCGCCAGCGCGCACGGCGGCGACGGCCGCCTGGAAGCGCCCATGCCCGGCTCTATCATCGCGGTGCACGTCGCGACCGGCGACCGCGTGCGCTCCGGGCAGCCGCTCGTCGTGCTCGAGTCGATGAAGATGCACAACGAAATCGTGTCGCCCATGGACGGTGTCGTGCGCAAGATCAACTGCCGCGTCGGCGATCGCGTCGGCTTCGGACAAGTGCTGGTGGAGATGGGAGCGGGTGACGCATGAAAGAATACGCCGCGCCGTGGGGAAAATTGCTGACCGTGATGTCGATCTTCGCCACCGTCGTGTGCGTCGGCGTCGCGGTGGCGGTCATGATCGGGTCGCTCAGCGAGCCCGAGTCGGCCACCACCATGCGGCTCGCCGCGCTCTTGCCGGTCGCGATCATCGCGTTCGCCGCGCTCACGCGCGTGCGCGGTTACGCGATCACCGGCGACGAGATCATCGTCCAGCGCCCGCTTGGGAGCCGCCACTTCGAACGCGCGCGCCTGCAATCCGCCGCCGTCGACCCGGCCGCGCTACACCGCAGCATTCGCCTGTTCGGTAACGGCGGCTTCTTCTCGTTTTCCGGCGTGTTCGGAAGCCCCAAGTTGGGGCGTTATCGTGCCTACGTCACCGACCCGTCGCGCGCGGTCGTCCTGCGTTTCGCAGACCGCGTGGTCGTGATATCCCCGTCGGACCCCGCCGCGTTCGTGCGCGACGTGACACCCGGCCGCTAGAACGGATTTCGTATGCCCGACATCGTCGTCGCCATCATTCTCGGACTCGTGCAAGCGATCACCGAGTT
>CAZLLI010000101.1:2050-9668 GCA_964560355.1 uncultured bacterium
GCGTGCGTGCCGGCGGGGCTGGTGGGCGCGTTCTTCGAGGCGGACATCGAGGAGTATTTCCGCCACCCCGCGGTGATCGTGGTGACGCTGCTCGCGGGCGCGTTTCTGTTTCTGTGGGTGGAGCGACGATTCCGCCGCGACGGCGAGATGCAGTCGATCACGTTCGCGCAAGCCATGGCGGTCGGGGTCGCGCAGGCGTTCGCGCTCATTCCCGGCGTGTCGCGCTCGGGCATCACCATCGTGGTGGGGATGATGTGCGGGCTGCGCCGCGACCAAGCGGCGCGCTTCTCGTTCCTGATGGCGTCGCCGCTTATGCTCGCGGCCGGCGCCAAGAAAACCCTCGACCTCGTCGGCCAGCCGCTTACGACCTCGCAGATCGTCGTGCTCGCGGCCGGCGTCGCCACCTCCGCCATCGCGGGCTGGCTCGTGATCCGCTTCCTGCTCGACTTCCTGCGCCGGCGCGGGCTCGACGTATTCGCGTACTACCGCATCGCGCTCGCGATCGTCGTGCTGGTCGTGCTGCTCAGGTAGCTAGCTCCCGATTCCGAATCGCTTCGCGACGCGCGCGTTGTGCTTCGCCTGCTCTTCTTCGCGGTTGCGCGGCTCCGCGCTCGTCACCAACGAATCGATCAGCTTTCGCGCCGCCGCCGCCACTTCGTCGACCGCACGATTGAACGCGGCCTCGTTGGCGCGCGACGGCTTCGTCGTCCCCGAGAGCTTGCGCACGAACTGCAGCGACGACGCGTGGATTTCGTCGTCGGTTGCGGGCGGTTCGAAATTGAACAGCGTCTTGATGTTGCGGCACATGGCGAGGCTTACTGCTTCGTCGCCGAGCGTTCCGCCCAGATTTCGGAGAGGCGGACGATGGCTTCGGCGGCCTTCTCCATCACTTGCACGGGAACCCATTCGAGGGTGGAGTGGATGGCTTCGCCGCCCGCGAACAAATTCGGGCAAGGGAGCCCCATGTACGACAGGCGCGCGCCGTCGGTGCCGCCGCGAATGATGGTGTGCTTGGGCGCGACGCCGATGCGCTTGATGGCTTCTTCCGCGTACGCAACCAGGCGCGGCTCCTTCTCCACTTGGTAGCGCATGTTGCGGTACGACTCCTTGATGTCGACGGTCACCTTGCCCTTGGGGTACATGCGCTGGATTTCCTCCGCGACCGCCTTCACGATCGCTTTCTGCTTCTCGATGCCGGCCATCTCGAAGTCGCGCAGCAGCATGCGCAGCGTCACGGTTTCGCTCTGGCCGTTGATGACGTACGGGTGGAGATAGCCTTCGCGGCTCTCGGTCATCTCGGGGCTCATCTCGCGCGGGAGCCGTGTGACGAAGTCGCCCAGCATGCGGATCGCGTTGACGAGCTTGTCCTTCGCGTAGCCGGGGTGGACGCCGAAGCCGTCGAGCGTGACGGTCGCGCTGAAAGCGTTGAAGGTCTCGTACTCGATCTCGCCCAAAGGACCGCCGTCCATGGTGTACGCGACGCTCGCCTCGAAGCGCTTCACGTCGAAGCGATCCGCGCCGCGCCCGATTTCCTCGTCGGGGGTGAAGCCGACCTTCACCATGCCGCGCGGGATCTCGGGGTTCTGCAGGAAAAGATCGACCGCGGTCATGATCTCGGCGACGCCGGCCTTGTCGTCCGCGCCGAGGAGCGTGGTGCCGTCGGTCGTCACGATGTCCATGCCCAGATACATCTTCTCGAGGTTCGGATACTCGGCGGTGCGAATGATCTGGGTCGCGTCGCCGGGGAGCTTGATGTCGCCGCCGCGATAGTTCTTGTGCACGATCGGCTTGACGTTGGTGCCGGTGATCGACGGCGCGGTGTCGACGTGGGCGATGAACCCGACGATGGGCACCTGGATCGCGTGCTCGGGGGGCAGGTTCGACGGCACGGTCGCGAACACATATCCGTTCTCGTCGATGGTCGCGTCCTTGAGCCCGAGCGCGAGCAGCTCTTCGTGCAGGAGACGCAGGAGGTCCCACTGCTTGGCCGTGCTGGGGCACGAGTTGGAGTTTTCGTCGGAGCGGGTGTCGATCTTGACGTAGCGAAGGAAGCGATCGAGCAGCGGTTCTTTCGGTGGCCTCATGTCGGCATCGTCCGTGGTTGGGGGTTCGGATGAATGTGCGGACTTTCAAGAGCCCGCCGGGTCGTGGTAGCGTGAAATCGGAGGTCGAGAATAGGCGTTTCCACGCCCGACGTCAACCCACCCGCCTCCGACAAGGAGCTATGATGAAACGAACCCTGGCAGTGCTTGCGTGCGCGCTGTGCGTCGCTTCGGCGGCGCGCGCCGACGATACCGTGGTGCGCGTCCCGCGCCCGGTCCACACCTACTCCATCGTTGCGCGCGACTCGGTCACCGGCGACCTCGGCGTCGCCGTGCAGTCGCACTGGTTCTCGGTCGGCACGGTGGTGTCGTGGGCGGAAGCGGGCGTGGGAGCGGTCGCGACCCAGTCGCTCGCGGAGATTTCGTACGGACCGCTGGGGCTCGACCTCATGCGCGCGGGCAAGACGGCGCCGCAAGCGCTGGCGTCGTTGCTCGCGAGCGACCCGCAGCGCGAGGTGCGCCAGGTCGCGATGGTGGACGCGATGGGCAACGTCGCCGTGCACACGGGGTCGCGCTGCATCGCCGAGGCGGGCCACCGCAAGGGCGCGCAGTTTTCCGCGCAAGCCAACCTGATGGAGAAGAACACGGTGTGGAACGCGATGGCGCGCGCGTACGAGCGCACGCAGGGCGACCTCCCGCAGCGCCTTTTGGCCGCGCTCGACGCCGCGCAGGCCGAAGGCGGCGACATCCGCGGCAAGCAGTCGGCCGCGATCTTGATCGTGAAGGGGAAGTCGACGGGGCGTCCGTGGGCCGACCGCGTCGTGGACCTGCGCGTCGACGACAGCGCCGACCCGGTGAAGGAGATCCGACGTTTGGTGGACGTGCACCGCGCGTACGACCACATGAACCACGGCGACGAATTGCTGGCCGAGAAGGACGTCGACGGCGCCATGGCGGAGTATGCCGCCGCGGCCGAGATGCTGCCCAACAACGTCGAGGTGAAGTACTGGGCCGCGATCACGATGATCACGTCGGGCCACGAAAAGGAAGCGATGCCCTATTTCAAGGAAGTGTTTTCGAAGGATCGCAATTGGCTCGAAGTGACGCGGCGCCTCCCCAACGCGGGGCTGCTCCCCGACGACCCGGGGTTGATCGAGAAGATCCTGGGCGCCGCGCCCATGCGCAAGCGCTGACGCGCGCTACCCGTGCAGCGCGATCTCGTCGCACTTGACGAAGTCGATCGCGGAGAGCGCGCGCCGTAGCGCGATCACTCCGGCCACGTCGCCGTCGATCTCGGCGCCGGCGTCGAAGCGGTAGTCGTGGGCCGGGGCGTAGATCTCCGCGCCCTTCGACGACGGGTCGACGTCCACGCGCGGCGCGAATCCCTTCACCTGGACGCCGCGCGGCGGCTTCACCAACGCGGCCGTCACCTGGTCCGCCACCTTGCGGCTCGGCGTCTCCACCTTCATTGCAAACGACGCGCTCGTAATGACGCGCTCGTCCTTGACCTCGAAGTGGAAGCGCGGAGCGGCACGTTCCAGACCGGCAAGGAGCTTGGCGCGCGCACTGGCCGCGCACACCACGTGCTGCACCTCGCCGTGGTGCTTGATGCGCTCGCGCAGCGCCTGCACGTGCAGCCCCGACTCCTCCGCGAAGAAAACGCCCTCGACGCCAACCGCGGCCGCGTATCCCGCCAGGTACGGAATCAGGTCGCGATCGTCGCCCTTGATGACCAATTCGTAGTACGTCGCCATGACGACCTCCGTCGCCGCGTCATCGGAAGAAGATGAGCGTGGCGAGCAAGAACATCGGAATCAGAAACGGTATCGAGTACTTGAGCATGTAGCCGAAGAAGCTCGGCATCTGCACGCCGGCCTCCTCGGCGATGCTCTTCACCATGAAATTGGGCGCGTTGCCGATATAGGTGTTGGCGCCCATGAACACCGCTCCGCACGAGATGGCGTGCAGGTAGTGCCCGTGCAGATGGATCAACTGCCGCACCGCGTCCGCTTCCGGCAGGCCGGGGACCAAGGCGCCCAGCGCCGTGTTGAAGAATGTGAGGTACGTGGGCGCATTGTCGAGGAAGCTCGATAGTCCGCCCGTGAGCCAGAAATAGTTGCGCGGGTGGTCGGCGAGATCGATCAACGGCTTGAGCGCGCCGTGCTCGCCCGCCTTCAAGATCGCGAGTGCGGGGATGATGGTCATGAAGATGCCCGCAAAGAGAATCGCGACTTCCTTGATGGGGAACCACGAGAATTGGTTGTCGCGGTGAATCTCGGCCGACGTCGTCTTGAGCGAGGTGAGGCCGATCGCGATCAAGAGACCGTCGCGCAAGAGTCCTTCCACCTTCATGTCGACGCCGAGCACGTGCACGTCGCCCAGCTTGAGCACCCCGCTCATCAGCACGGCGCCCACAATGCCGGCGAGACAAACGAAGTTGTGCCAGCCGCGCACGCCCATCACCGCCGACGCGCGTTCGGGCGCTCCTTCTTCGCGACGATGGTGGCGGCGGTCGATGAAATAGAACGCCGCCAACAACGGTACGGCCACGAACAACATCGCGGGCAAGAGGTTCAGCGTCCAGAAGAACGGCACGTGGTGCAGGAAGCCGAGGAACAAGGGCGGGTCGCCGAGCGGTGTGAGCGACCCGCCGATGTTGCTCACGAGAAAGATGAAGAACACCACCACGTGCGCCTTGTGACGCCGCCACGCGATCGCGCGCAAGAGCGGTCGAACCAGGACCATCGACGCCCCCGTGGTCCCGATGAACGACGCGAGCAGTGTGCCCGACGCGATGATGAGGGTGTTCTGCCGCGGCGATCCGTCCAGCGTCCCCGTAAGCAAGATGCCCGACGAGACCGTGTACAGCGCCCACAGCAAGATGATGAACGGGACGTAGTCGACGAGGAAGATGTGCGCGATCTCGTGCAGCGCGGCACCGCGATAGAACCAAACGAACGGAACCGCGAGCGCGAGCGCCCAAAAGAGAGACACGCGTGGGAAGTTGTGGTGCCAGAAACGGCCCGCAAAGAGGGGGAACAGCGCGATCGACAGCAAGATGCCGACGAACGGCAGCACCCACCACACGGCCAGCGATTCACCGAGGTGCGTTTCCACAATGCCGCCCAGAGTGCGGCATCGTCGCCCGCGCGCGCAAGCGAAAACGGTCGCGCGCTAGCGCTTGGCCGCGTCGTACTTCGCGCGCAGCTGGTTGCGCAGCTCGGGGTGGACGGTCGAACGGCGCAGGAGCGCTTCGACGTCCTGCAGCGTCAGATCGGACACGTAGTTCATCGACACCGCGATCGGCGTCTGCGGATTCGACAACAGCGCGATCTTGGCCGGCAGCGCGGAGAACAGCTCGCGCTTGCGGCCCAACCCGCGCAGCACTTCGGAGTTCACGCGGTGGTTGTTCGCGATTTGCAGCGCACGATCCTTGGTCGACACGTGGGGGACGGTTTCGCGCGCGATCTTCGCGATCGGGTGGGTGATGAGCACGTGCCAGAAGTGCCCGTCGCGAGCGAGCTTGCGCAGCACCACGAGCGGGATGCCGTCGAAGGAGGGGTCTTCGCCCGCCACCGACCCCGCCTTGCTCTTCTCGGCCCGCATGCGCGCGATGTAGTCGGACAGGAGGCCGTCGTTGATGCCGTGCATCTTCTCCTTGTGCGAGAGATAGTCGAGCAGCGTCACCAGCTTGTAGAAGTACGCGTCCTCCAAGAAGAAGTTGAGCTTCACGAAGATGCGAACGATGCCGCGCGCGTAGAGGACGTCGGAGCGCGTGGTGAGCGAGAGCAACCGGCGATACACGGCGTCGAAGAAGATCTTGCGCTGCGCGGTCGTATAGCGGCTGGTGCCCACGAGACGCTCGAGCAGGGTCAGGATGGTGGCGCACGGCACCAAGTCCGGCGTCACCACCTTCCAAATCGAATTGATGTCGGTGTTGTTGGCGGCGTAGCGGCGCACCTCATAATCGGGGTGCAGCATGAGGCAGCGCGTAAAGCGCTCGCGCTGCGATTCGTGGACGCCGTCGAGCGCGTGCACCACCGCCGCGGCGCCTTTGGGGTTGGGCGCGAACAGCGCCGAGAGCGTCTTCGCGCTCACGCGCGAGCGGTCGGAGCCGTGCGTCGCCAGGAGGTCGAGCATGCGCGTGCGCTTGGGGTGTCCCCAGAAGTCCGACGCCACCAGGATCTCCGGGCGCTTCCACAGTCCCACTTCCAGGTCGTCCAATTCGTCCGGGTGCGTCTCCACGTGTTCCATGAACGCGAAGCGCAGTCCGTCGGCGAGCGACGTCATCGCGTCCTCGACGTCGAGGTCGTCGCCGCGCGCGAGCGCGTTGAGCGCGCCTTCCAGCGGGCCGCGGTCGACGTGTTGCGGCGTCCGGTTCAAGAACGAATCCCACGGGCGCGAGTCGACGTGCGCGGTCCAGCGACGACGCAGGTCGGCGTACGCTTCCGCGATCGGTTCGCCGACGCGCCGTTCCAGCGTCGCGCGAATGTCGTCGATCAAGAGATTGGCGCGGGGAACTTGGTGCTCGTAGGCGAGGCGGATGGTCTGCGCGAAGGCGGCGTCGACGCTCTTCCACTGTCGATACGCGGACTCGACGAGCCGATAGACGTCGTCGATGGGGGCGTTGGCGTCGCGTTCGACATCCTCGCTCGCCACGATGGCGGCGTGGAACGCTTCCGCTAGTCGGTCGGCGGCGCGTTCGGTCGCCGCGAGGTCGCAACCTTCACCACGTGAGAGTTCGAGCGACAGCACGAGCTCGGCTGCAAGGTCGTCGATTCGATCGGTAGTCGCCGTGCCGCCCGGCAAGAAACTGGCCATACGCGATTCCCCTCCCGAAGCAGGAATCCGTTGACGGAGCGCGAGTTACGCGATTCGTAACGGTGCTTCGAGATGGGATATCGCAAACGACGTGCCTCGCTGGCAGGCGCCCGCTGGACGCCACCCGCGCGCAGCTACTTGATGCCGTGCTTGCGCTTGTATTCGAGCCAGTTCGCCTTGAGGTCGACGAAGGCTTGGAAGTTGGGTTGGAGCAGGAAGGGGTTCGAAACTTTCTCGCGGCCGATGGTCGACGTCGGCTCCGCGCCGTAGTTGTGGCCCGGCCATACTTCGGTGTCGTCGGGGAGTTGCATCAGTTTCTGCAGGCTGTCCCACTGGCGGCGCGCGCCGGGACCGAGGTCGGTGCCGCCGACTTTGCCGACGAAGAGCGTGTCGCCGGAGATGAGTTTGTTCTCGCACACGACGCAGACGTGGTCGTCGGAATGACCGGGCGTGTAGATGAAGCGCAACGTGAGGGCGCCGAGCTTCAGCGTGTCGCCGTCGTCGACCTTGAGGTCGACACCCGACACGATCGACACGTGCCCCACGATCTTTCCGCCGAAACGCTTCTTCGCCGGCGCCAAGCCCCACGAATGGTCGCTGTGCCCGTGCGTCACCACGATGAACTGCACGGTGAGGTCGTCGCGCGTCACGTAGTCCTGGTAGCGCGCGGGATCGGGCGGCGGGTCGAACAGCGCCGCGACCCCGCCCTTCTTGTCGGCGATCAGGTACGCGTAGTTGCGATCGCCGCCGGCGTC
>CAZLLI010000102.1:0-9649 GCA_964560355.1 uncultured bacterium
GATCATCGTCCCCATCGCTCCGTCGAGCGCAAGGTCGCGATCTGCGAGCGCTCGTATCGCATTCTCACCGAGACGCTCGACTTCCCGCCCGAGGACATCATCTTCGACCCCAACATCTTCGCCATTGCGACCGGGATCGAGGAGCACAACGCGTACGCGGTCAACTTCATCGACGCGTGCCGCGAGCTGAAGAAGCGCTTCCCCCTTTCGCACGTGAGCGGAGGCGTGAGCAACGTCTCGTTCTCGTTCCGCGGCAACGAGCCCGTGCGCCAGGCCATCCACGCCGTGTTCCTCTACCACGCCATTCGTGCCGGCATGGACATGGGCATCGTCAACGCGGGCCAGCTCATGGTGTACCAAGACATCCCGCGCGACTTGTTGGAACGGGTCGAGGACGTCGTGCTGAACCGGCGCCCGGACGCCACCGAACGCCTGCTCGAAGTGGCGGAGGCGCAGAAGCGCGGCGGCGAATCCAAGAAGAAAGACGACGAAGCGTGGCGTTCGCTCCCCGTGAACGAGCGCCTCACGCACGCGCTGGTGCACGGGCTCGACGCCCACATCGTGGCGGACGTCGAGGAGGCGCGTCGCGCCGCCGCGCGTCCCATCCACGTCATCGAAGGCCCGCTCATGGACGGCATGAACGTGGTGGGCGATCTGTTCGGGAGCGGCAAGATGTTCCTCCCCCAGGTCGTGAAGAGCGCGCGCGTCATGAAGAAAGCCGTCGCGCACCTGATTCCGTTTATCGAGGCGGAGCGCGGCGGGTCGATCCAAAACAACGGCACCATCGTGATGGCGACCGTCAAAGGCGACGTACACGACATCGGCAAGAACATCGTCGGCGTCGTGCTGCGCTGCAACAACTACGAGGTCATCGACCTCGGAGTGATGGTTCCATTCCAGACCATCCTCGACACCGCGCGCCGCGAAAAGGCGCACGTCATCGGGCTCTCGGGATTGATCACGCCTTCGCTCGACGAAATGGTGACGGTCGCGCATGAAATGAAGCGCCAGGGCTTCGACGTGCCGCTCCTGATCGGGGGGGCGACCACGTCGGTCGCGCACACCGCGGTCAAGATCGACCCCGCGTACGACCACGAAGTCGTCCACGTGGTGGACGCGTCGCGCGCCGTAGGAGTGGTGAGCCAGCTCTTGGGTGCCGAGACGCGCGCCCACTTTGCCGCCAAGACCAAGGACGAGTACCGCCGCATTCGTGAGGCCCGCGAGGCGGGACAGACGGAAGCAAAGCTGCTGTCGATCGAGGATGCACGTTCGCGCCGCGAGCGCTTGGACTTCACCCAAGCGGCTCCGTCGCCGTCGTTCCTCGGAACGCGCACATTCGACGACTACCCGCTCGCCGAGCTGGTCGAACGCATCGACTGGACGCCGTTCTTCCAGACCTGGGAGCTACGCGGGCGCTACCCCGCCATACTCGAGGACGCGACCGTGGGCGAGCAGGCACGATCGCTGTACGCGGACGCCCGCACCATGCTGGATGCGTTCGTGCGGGAGAAGCGCCTGAAGGCGCGCGGCGTGATCGGCTTCTTCCCCGCCGCGGCGGTAGGTGACGACGTCGAGTTGTATGCCGACAGGTCGCGTGAGCATGTACGTGCGACGTTACATTTCCTTCGACAACAGGCTGCGAAGACCGACTCGCGCCCCAATTTCTGCCTGGCCGATTTCGTCGCGTCGAAGGACTCCGGCGTCCAGGACCACGTCGGCGCGTTCGTCGTGACTGCGGGGGTCGGGCTCGACGCCATCGTCGCCGAGTTCGAGCGCGACCACGACGACTATCGCGCCATCCTCGCCAAGGCGCTCGCCGACCGCCTCGCCGAAGCGTTCGCGGAGCGCCTGCACGAACGCGTGCGCCGCGAGTTCTGGGGCTACGCAAAGGACGAGTCGCTCTCGAACGACGAGCTCATCAGGGAATCGTACCGCGGCATTCGCCCCGCGCCCGGCTACCCCGCGTGCCCCGATCACACCGAGAAGCGCGCGCTCTTCGACCTCCTCGACGGCGCGCGCGCGACCGGCGTCCAACTCACCGAGTCGTTCGCGATGTGGCCCGCCGCGTCGGTGAGCGGGTGGTACTTCGCGCACCCCGCGTCGCACTACTTCGGCGTGGGCCGCATTGCGCGCGACCAAGTCGAAGACTACGCGCGCCGCAAAGGCATGACGCTCGCCGAAACGGAACGCTGGCTGGCCCCGAGCTTGGGATACCGGGCCTAGCCCCGGCTCCGCCCCCGGAGTAGGGCCCGCCTACATCCGGCTCCCCGCGCCGGAAGTGCTATACTCCTCTGCCGCTCTAGCCCCGCCGAAAAGAGGCACGATATGCGAGTCTTCGATCCTCGATGGAGTATCGTCCTTGCCCTGGCCACGGCCTGTTCTCCCGAAAGCCCGTCCAGCGAATCCAACTTGAACCAGGCTCCACGAGTCTGGGTGTCTGCGCAAGAGCCCCAAGCGACAGATGCGGGTTACACGGTTCGTTTCGACTGGGGTGGAGCGGATCCCGACGGTCGGATATCCGGTTTCGAGTACTTGATCACGAACAACACCGACCGCATGGTCGACCCCAACACCGTCGCCGGCGAGTGGACCGCGACCTCGTCGAGTGGCGCCGAGCTCGCGTTTGCGAACGACGACGTCGCGTCGCACACGTTCGTGGTGCGCGCTCTCGACGACGAAATGCTACCGTCGGATGAGCCGGATTATATCTCCTTCACACCCAAGCAACTGATCGCCGGTGTGCGCATTACGGTGCCCCCTTCGTTCGCACTCAACCCGGCCGACGTGCCGTCCATCTCCACGTTCGAGTGGGCCGAAGATGCAGGAAAACAGGCACCGGATTCGGTCCAGTGGGCCATGGTGAACATCCGGGAGCACGGCAACAACTTCAACCTAACCGTCAACTACCTACGCGACCCAGCCTCGGCGCCCGACTGGTATCCCTGGGTCTGGTTCGACGCGCCCGCCGGCAAGGGCAAGCGATGGACCACTCCCCCGATGGAATTGGGAAGCTACGTGTTCGCCATCCGCGCGAAGAACGTGGCGGGTGCCATGAACCCGGTTCTGGTTGAGCCGACCAACGTTCGTCGGGTTCGAATTGCACTACGTACGAGTGGCCCCGTCCTCGCCGTCCAACACCCACTCATGGGCCGGATCGTGACGGGCAGCTGCGACTTCCCGCTCACGATCGTCGACATCGCGGCCCACCTTCCGCTGGCGTTCACACTCCAGGCGTGCGCCGACGCTTATGGAGGAGTGGTCACCGGATACCGCTACGGCTGGGACATTCTCGATCACGACGACCCGGGCCAATGGGAGATCGACTTTACGCCCTTCAACGGGCCCGCGGCGGTCACAGCGCCGCGCGCATTCAGCTTCGGCACGCACACCTTCAGCGCCGAAGCGATCGACAACTCCGGCTACTGCTCGCGGATCGAGATTCGGATCAATATCGTGCCGGTCACCGGCGAGCGTAATCTCCTCGTCATCGACGACTACGCTCCCGATCGTGTCGCCGGCCAGGCGGGCTGGGTACTGACCAACGGGATCATGCCCGACGACGCCGAGCACGACGCCTTCTGGCTCGACATGGTCTCGAACGTCGATCAGTTCGATCCCGCGATTGACGTGATCGATGTCTCGGAGCACCCATCGATCCCGGTGGCGACCCTCGCGTCCTACAAGTGCATCGTGTGGAGCGCATACAGCAACGTCGATGCCGTACAACCTTCCTCTCTCCCTTTGCTGTATCAATTCATCCAGTATCGATGGAGCCGTGTTCCCAAGGCACATGAACCACCGCTGTGCGGTTTCACCGGGGGCGTGGTGGGTGAGGTTCAGACCAACTTTGTGGCGCAGGTGATGCAAGCAGGGGTCCACCTTCTGATCGCCGGCAACCACCCAACGCAAAACGTGAGGTCTCGCACGCGCTCTCCGGTGGTTCGCTGGCCGATGCTCCCGCTATACGAGCTGGAGCCCGGGTCGACCCAGACGGGAACCCAGCCTATCACTCTCGCGAATCGACCCGGCGAGGTGGAATTCGCCTGGCAGAGTCTGTGCCTGGACGCGATTGATTTCGCCGATCTCACCATCACTCAAGCGCGCTTGTCTGGAAGCGGTGCCAACCAGCGATATTGCCCCATTAACCAATGGCGCTCCATCAACGGGTCGTCGGTTCGTGACGACGCCTTGCGCTCCGCCATCCCCCTCGACCCGAGTTTCTCACCGATTGCGCTGCGCCCCGAAGCCGCCGGCCCCGGGAAGTTTTACAGCCCCGAGACGCGCGGTTACAAAGTGGAGGTGTACAACCCCGCCTACTTCCGGCAAGGCGGCGCGTGCGCGTTCGTGCCGCCGCCGCGCTCGTGCTTCGAGCCCATCTACGGGCTCGTGTGCCTCGACACGGCGGAGCCGACCTATCAGCAGCCGATCGCGTTTTGGACGAGTGCTTTCGCGAACGTGGTAGCGGAGGACATTCCCGGCGCGGTGGCCGCGCGCAGCGCCGTGTTCGGATTCCCGCCCGTCTACTTCAACCCGAGCGAGATCAAGCCGGCCATCGAGCACATTCTCTTCGACGAATGGCAACTACCGCGGAGCGCGGTGTCGCTGAAATGAAAAACGGGGGCCGATGTTCTCGGCCCCCGTTCTCAAATAAAATGGTCGGGGCGACTGGATTCGAACCAGCGACCACTTGCACCCCATGCAAGTGCGCTACCGGACTGCGCCACGCCCCGACCAGACGGGAAGACTAACAGACGCGCGGGCGTGCGCGCAACCGCCGCCTCACACCTTGGCGAGCTCGTCGGCGACGTCGTCGGCCAACAGCCCGCGCAATTCCTCCAACTCCTTCTTCACCGAAATCAGCACGTGGCGCGCCTGGGGATCGCTGAACGGAATCTGCATCTGCTTCAAGATGGGATCGGGGTTGCCGAAGTTCTCTTGCAGCTTTTTGCGCGCGCCGTTGATGGTGAACTTCTCTTTGTACAGAAGATCCCGAATGGCGAGGACCGCCTTGATGTCGCGCGGACGGTAGCTCCGGTTGCCGGCCCGGTTCTTCTTGGGGCGCAGCGACGGAAACTCGGTCTCCCAGTAGCGCAGCACGTGGGGCTTCACCGCGGTGATCTCGGACACCTCACCGATGGTGTAGTACATCTTCCCGGTCGTCGTCTTGTACCTCACCCGCGTCCTCCTTTCGCGCGTCCGGAGGTCTCGCCGCGCGCCTCTGCGCGCGGCGGGCGCATCATGAGCGCGGTCACGGCTTCGCGCGGGTCGTGCCTTTCGAAGAGCACCCGATGCACCATCTCGATGATCGGGAGCTCGACGCCGTGGCGTCGACCCAGCTCGACGGCGGCGCGCGTCGTGCGCACGCCTTCCGCCACCATGACCATGCCCGCGAGCGCCTGCTCCAACGTCTCGCCGCGACCGATCGCTTCCCCCAGGTGTCGGTTGCGGCTGTGGCGACTCAAACAGGTAACCACGAGGTCGCCCACCCCGGCAAGACCTGAAAAGGTCTCGGGCGACGCTCCCATGGCGACACCCAATCGCGAGATTTCGGCCAGTCCCCTCGTCACCAGCGCGGCCTTGGTGTTGTCACCGAGGCCGAGCCCATCGAGAATCCCGGCCGCGATCGCGATCGAGTTCTTGAGCGACGTCGCGATCTCGACTCCGACCACGTCGTCGTTGGTGTAAACCCGAAAATACGGCCGCACGAACGCCTCTTGCACCTCGGCGCACGCGCCGGCGTCCTTGCCCGCGGCGACGATCGAGGTCGGCACGCGGCGGCTCACTTCCTCGGCGTGGCTGGGGCCGACCAAACTCACGATGCGGCCCGCCTCGACGCCGAGCTCGTCGCGCAGGACTTCGCTCATGCGCGCAAGCGTGCCTTCCTCGAGGCCTTTGGTCGCGCACACGATGGTCGCGTCGTTCCCGATGGCCCCTGACGCACGCGCGTTGCGCGCGGTCTCGCGCGCCGCGTGCGACGGGACGACGAAGACGATCATGCGCGCGCCGCGAAGCGCGGCACTGAGGTCGTTCGTCACCTCGACGGAAGCGGGGATGGCCACACCCGGGAGGAACTTTCGGTTCTCCCTTTCGCGCGCGACTGTCGTCGCGAGTTTCGCGTCATATTCCCACAGCGCCACGTCGTGGGCGTTCTCGGCCAGCACGACGGCGAGCGTCGTCCCCCAGCTTCCCGCTCCCAGGACCGCGACGCGCATCCTATCCTTTCCGGCGCGCGAGCGCCGGCTCCGTACCGGCGCGCAAGCGCCGGATATTGCCGCGATGCTTCCAAATCACCGCGAGCATGACGATCACCGTAACCCACAACACCGAGTCATGACGCACTCCTAGTCCGAAGGCCGGCATGGCGACCACGGCGATGGGCAGCGTCACCGCCGCCGCGAGGCTCGCGAGCGAAACGATGCGCCGCGCCGCGAACACCGCCGCGAACACGGCGAGTGCGACCGCGAAGGCCCACGGCGCGAGCCCCGCGAAGGCGCCGGCCGAAGTCGCGATCCCCTTTCCGCCCGAGAATTTCAAATAGGGCGAGAATAAGTGACCGAGGATCGCACCCGTGGTCGCCGCGAGGGCGTGGAACGGTTCCGCGCCCGCCGCGTCGAAGCGCGACGCCACCAATACCGGCACGAGCCCCTTGGCGATGTCGAGTATCAGCACCGCGAGCGCGATGCGTCCACCCAGAATCCGATAGGTGTTCGACGCCCCCAGGTTGCCGCTACCGTGCTCGCGCAGGTCGATCCCCTTCGCGAGCTTGCCCGCGATGTAGCTGAACGGGATCCCGCCCACCGCATACGCGCCCACCGCGGCCAGCAACACCGACGTCACGACGCCGCCCGCTTCCGGCGCCCGCTCTTCTTCAGGCGCGCGCGGCGCGTGGCGCGCGGCTTGTCTTCCTTGCGCATCGCGGCCTTTCCGTCGCGGCGCTGCGCAAGCTCGATGCGGATGTCGGTGCCGTCGAAGCCGTATTCGGTGCGCAGCTGGTTGCTGAGCTGGCGCAAGTAGTAGCGCCCGAAGTGCGCGACGCGATTCACGAACAGATGGAACGTCGGCGGTCCGACGTCGACCTGGGTGCCGTAGAAGATCTTGCCGTTGCCACCCGCGTGGTAAGGCGGCGGCGTGCGGCTGGTCGAGCGTGCGAGGAACTTGTTCAAGTCGGACGTCGGCACGCGGCGGTGGCATTCCTCGCGCACGCGCCACGCGGTCTCCAGCACGACGTTGACGCGCTGGTGGGTCTTGGCCGAAATGAAAATGACCGGTGCGTAGTTCAAGAAGCCGCACTTCTTGCGGAATTCCTTTTCCTTCTCGACGTACGTCTTGTCGCCTTTCTTCGGCACCACGTCCCACTTGTTGAAGCACACGACAACGCCCTTGCCGGCGCGGTGCGGGTAGCTGGCCACCTTGACGTCCTGGTTGCTGATCTCGCGCGTCGCGTCGAGCATCACCACGGCGACGTCGCAGCGCTCGATCGCCTCGAGGCTCTTCATCGTGCTCAAGAGGTCCAGGTCTTCGGTGGTGCGCGCCTTGCGCTTGATCCCGGCGGTGTCGATCAGCGTCACGGTGCGCTTCTGCCACTGCACCGACGCGTCGATGGAGTCGCGCGTGGTGCCGGGGCGGTCGTCGACGATGGCGGCGTCGTGCCCCAGGATCGCGTTCACGAGGCTCGACTTGCCGACGTTGGGCACGCCCACGATGGCGAGGCGCAGGTCGGTGTGGAGGTCCGCGGCCGACGCGCGCGGCAGGAGCTTCACCACGTCGTCGAGCACGTCGCCCACGCCTTCGCCGTGGAGCGCGCTCACCTGATAGAACGTGTCGAAGCCGAGCTTCGAGAATTCGGCCGCGCCCAGGCGGTGCGTCTCGCGCTCGGTCTTGTTGACCACGAGGAGCGTGGGGAGATTCAAGTCGCGCGCGCGCTTCGCCACGTCGAAGTCGGCCGGCACCAAGCCCGTCTCGCCGTCGACCACCAACACGAGCACGTCGGCGCTCTTGGCCGCGCGCATCGCGCGCTCCTCGACCTGCGCGACCAGCGGGTCGTCGATGCCGGAGAACAACCCGCCCGTGTCGACCAACTCGAACGCGGCGCCGTTCCAATCGGTAATCTTGTGCTGGGCGTCGCGCGTGACGCCCGGCGTCTTGTGCACGAGCGCGCGCCGCCCCGACGTGATGCGGTTGAAGAGCGTCGACTTCCCCACGTTGGGGCGCCCCACGATGGCGACGATGGGCACGCGCTTCATGTCGCGCTCCCGGAGGCGGCGTGGTCGCACAGCGCCTCGACGAACGACTCGCTCGGCGCCACCACGGGCGCGCCGATCGCGCGCGCGAGGTCGTCGACCGACATCTCGTCGATGGTGACGCCGTCGTAGTTGAGACAATTGGGCGGGATGAACGTGGTCTTGGGGGCGCCGGCCCTGGTCACGGCGGTCGCGATGTCCTTGCCGACCAATAAACCGGAGCACGTGACGCCCGCGCCGAAGTAGTCGTTTGGAACCACCAGAATCTCCGGCAGCGTCGTCATGCCGCGCGCGACGAGAAGTGGGAAGACATAGCGTTCGAAGACGCGCGCGGCCAGGCTTCCAGTCGCGATACGAATCGCGCTCGCGTCGGCGGGGAGTTCGAAGGCGTCGAGGTCGGCTTCGATCTCGGCCAGGAAGTTGCGAATCGATCCCACCCCGTTGTCGAGCTGCGGGAAGTCTTCGTAGGTATCGTACGCCGGGGCTTCGCGCGCGGCTCCGACATACCACTCATCGCTCGCAAATACGAAACGAGACGTTCGTTTTGCGAGGAACGTTCGCTGGTACGACTCCACCAGGTCGATCACCGGCGCCATCTCGTCGTCGCGGTACGATCGAATGGTGGACAAACCCTCGCGGTGCTTGGTGAGCCCGACCGGGACCACCGCCAGCGTCGCGATGTTGGGGCCGATCGACTCCAGCGTCTCGATGGTTTCGCGCAAGTAGTCGCCGTCGTTGCGCCCCGGCACGATGACGGCTTGCGTGTGCACCTTGATGCCCCCGTCGGCGAGCGTGCGCAACGTCTGCACGATGTCGCGCTTCATGGGGCGCCCGAAGATGAAGCGTCGCATGGCGTCGTCGATCACGTGCACCGACACCCACTGCGGCGAGTTGCGCTGCTCGATGATCTTCGCGACTTCCTCGTCCGTCACGTCGTTCATGGTGGTGAAGTTGCCGTACAGGAACGAGAGGCGGAAGTCCTCGTCCTTGACGTAGAGCGTGTCGCGCATACCCTTGGGCATCTGGTCGACGAAGCAAAACGGACACTTGCAGCGGCAGCGGCGGAAGTCCATCGCCTCGAACCAAATCTCGAGACCCGCGACCGCGCTGGTCGGGAGCACGATGCGCTCGCGGGTGCCGTTGGCGCGCTCGACCATGATGGTGACCGACTTCCCACGCGAAGCGTGGAAGTGGAAGTCGAGCTGGTCCTCGGCGGGCTTCCCCGCCACTTCGACGACGGCGTCGCCGACGGCGAGAATGCCCGGCGCCAACCCGAAGTCGGCGGGGTCCTTCATCGAAACGATTTTGAGTGCACGATCCGCCATGAAAGCTACTTCGTCGTGAGCGTGCGCACGCGCTCCAGGATCGCGAGTCCTTCCGAGCCCGACACCGGCGCGGTCGTGCGCACC
>CAZLLI010000103.1:0-9640 GCA_964560355.1 uncultured bacterium
GATGAAGCGCTTGATCGAGAACACGGTATTTTGCGGGTTGGTGACGGCCTGGCGCTTGGCCAGCTGGCCGACCAGCCGCTCGCCGTCCTTCGTGATCGCGACGACGGAGGGTGTGGTTCGCGCGCCGTCGGGGTTGGGGATGACCTTTGGTTCGCCGCCCTCGATGACGGCGACGCACGAGTTCGTGGTGCCGAGGTCGATACCGATCGTCTTAGCCATGTGAGTTACCGGGATCCTTTCTTTGGGAGCCGCGATGTCGACACGGCTCGCTTCCTCTATTACAAGTCATGTGCCAGCGCGTGGCATTATTAACTAACATATTTGCAATGCGTTACCGTAATGCACCCGCCATCGTCTTCCAAGCCAGGGCGTGTCATCGCGCCAGGCTGACGGATAATCCTGCCGCGCTGACAGAATTTCTGGGGCTGACGCCGCGCCCATGGGATTTCCGCCGCGGCTTGTCGTCAGTGAGCGCCGGTGTCGGATTAACCGTAACGAAACAAAACGGTTGACATGAATTGAGAGGGCTCGCTACATTCATGCTCGCAGAAAGCCCAGCGTAGGGACGTTCTTGCCCCAGTACCTACTCGACCTTTTTGTTGGTAAGAGGATTCGTCCTCAGCACCTGCCAAAAAGGAACCCCTGACACCCCTTACGCGGGCTTTCTGCTTTTCTATTCTCCCCGCAATTTGGATTTGTCGGCGTGCAACCACGCGATCAACTGCTCGCGCGTGTTGAGGCTCGGCGTGTCCGTGACCCGCTCCAGTAGTTCCTCGAGAATTCTCCCCACCGCCTGACCCGGCTCCATCGCAAGCTCGCGCATCACGTCGTTGCCGTCGATCGCAAGGTCGCGCACGGTCAGCGTCGCGCGCGCACGCCGCTCTTCGCCGACGCGGGCGCGCAGCTCGTCGAGCGCGGACAGCTCGGCGTCAAGGGTGCGCGAACGACTGTCGGCCTCGCGCAAGCGCAGCAGGTCGTCGACGGCGTCGTCGCCGATGCGGCGCATGAAACGTCGCACGGTGGCGGGTTTCCACGACGACTCGTAGTGGTACATGTGCTCGCGCACCAGGTGCCGGCAGCGCGCGACGAAATCGTTCGCGTAGCGAAGGCGCCCGAGCACGCGTTCGGTCATCTCCGCGCTCACGTCCTCGTGGCCGTAAAACACCACGCGGGCGACGCCGTCGTCGACCACGGTTTGACGCGTATCGACCTTCCCCACGTCGTGGAGCAGCGCGGCCCAGCGCACGAGCAAGCTCGAGCGCGGCGCCGCGTCGCACGTCTTTAGCGAGTGCCAGTAGACGTCGTCGGGGTGGTATTCGTTCTGCGTGATTCCGGCGCAGCGGTCGAGCTCGGGGAGCCACGCGACCAGCGAGCCGACGCGGTGCAAGAGGTCGAGCGCGACGCTCGGGCGGTCGCACTGCGTGAGCGTCTTGGTGAGTTCGTCCTGCACGCGCTCGGCGCTCACGGTCGACACGAGGGCGCCCGCCGCCGTCATCGCGGCGTGCGTGGGTGCGTCGACACGCAGCTCGAAGCGCGCGGCGAAGCGCGCGCCGCGCAGAATGCGCAGCGGGTCTTCGATGAACGCGCGCGGGAAGATCATGCGCAGAACGCGGCGCTCGAGATCTCCCCGTCCATCGAATGGGTCGATGACGTGCTCGTCGGGGACGCGCTCCGCGATCGCGTTGATGGTGAAGTCGCGGCGGCCGAGGTCGTCCTCGACCGGCAGCGTCCAGTCGAAGCGAACGTCGAAGTCGCGGTGGCCGGTGCCGGTCGAGGCTTCCACGCGCGGAAACACGACGTCGACGGTGGGACCGCCGTCGCTCGGCGTGAATTTGTACACGCCGAACGCCTTCCCCACCCGCGACCACGTGCCGTGGCTCGCCAGGATTTCCTCGAAGGCCGGCGGGGCGATTCCGCGCACGAGAAAGTCGCTGTCGACCACGTCGCGTACGCCGAGCAGCCGGTCGCGCACCGCGCCGCCGACTCGGTACAACTCGCCCGCGTCGAGGATCGCCCGCTGCCACCGCGGGATCGTCACGACGCTTCCGGCAGCGCGCGCAGATGGACCGGGTAGCGAATCCACAGCGCGAGTCCGATGAGCGCGGTGAGGTAGGTGCCGATCAACACGTAGGCGATCGAGAACCCGACCGCCTGCGCGCTTCCCACCCCGACCACGGAGAAGAAGTAGACGACCGCGGCGTCGCGCGTTCCCAAGCCGGAGATCGTGAACGGGATCAATTCCACCAACGTCACGATGGGCATGATCAATACGATGAAGCCCGCGCCGACCGGAATCGCGAGCGCGCGTGCGATGCAGATCGCGAGCAGAAAGATCAGGGCCCACCCGAGCAGCGTCAGCGCCGCCATGATGAGCGCGCGTCGCCTGCTCGCGCCGTAGTGGCGCAGCGCGTCGTAGAAGGTGTGGAAGCTCGCGCTCATCGCCTCGCGGTGGCGGGGCGGCGCGAGCAGCACGAAGGCCGGCCGCAGGAGCGCGCGCATGGCGCCGCGGTGCGTCATGAGGGCCGCCGCCGCCGCGATGACGATGACGCCCGCGACGAACAGCGGCACCGACGGAATCGCGATGTAGCGGCGCGAGAACACGAGCGCGCTCACGATGCCCGACACCAGCACGAAGCCGAGGTCCCACATGCGGTCGACGAACACGGTGAGAAACGTCTCGCCGAGCGCGTGTCCGGATTCGTTGCGCAGATAGACCGCGCGCAACGCGTCGCCCGCCTTGGCGGGCGTCATGGCGGACGCGAAGAAGCCGATCGTCCACACCAAGGTGGCGCGTCCGAGTCCGTACGGGATTCCGACCGAGTTGGCGACGTAGCGCCAGCGCAGCCCGCGCGCGAGTGCGATCGCGACCACGAGGAGCGGCGTCCACGCCAGGGTGCCGAGGTCGGCTTGCGATAGCGCGTCGATGATGCGCGCGACACCCGCGCGTTGGACGACCACGACGAACACGGCGAGCCCGAACAGGGGCATGAGCCACGGGACGATTCGTCTCATCCTCGACCGACCTTTACGGTTGCGACCACCGATCAACGGGCTTGAAACTCGTCTTGGACACCCTTATAATACTCCAATCTTAGTGCTCAAGGAGCCTATTTGTGAAGCACGACAAGGTGACCATCAAGATCCCGCGGCCGCTCTATACCAAGGTGCAGCAGTTGATCGACGAGTCCGGGTTCAACTCCCCCACGGACTTCATCGTCTACGTGCTGCGCGACGTCTTGAGCGAGCGCGGGGTCGGTGAGAACGACCGATTGACACCCGACGAGCTGGCCGCGATCAAGCAGAAGTTGCGCCGGCTCGGTTACCTCGACTGAACTCAGTCCCCCGAAGGAGGACCCGTTCCATGATCACGCCGCACGGCGGGACACTCGTCTCGCGCATCGTGCCCGTCGCCGACCGCCCCGCCTTTCGAGCGTACGCGACTTCGCTCCCGGTTTTCGACCTCAATGCGCGCGAAGCCTCCGACCTGCTCCTGATTTCGATCGGCGCCATGAGTCCTCTCGAGGGCTTCATGCGCCGCGACGAGTACGAATCCGTGCTCGACCGCATGCGCCTGCCGTCGGGATTGCCGTGGTCGCTCCCCGTCACCCTGGGAGTGCCGGCGTCGGCGCTCAAGGGACTGCGCGCCCCCTTCGCGGCGGCGCTCCGCGCCGACGGCGCCGTCGTCGGCGTCATCATGGTCGAAGACGTCTACGCACCCGACAAGACTCGCGAGGCGCGCGCGGCGCTCGGCACCGATGACGCCAAGCACCCCGGCGTGCAATACCTGCAATCGACCGGCGACACCTACCTCGGTGGCAAGGTGTGGATGATCGAGCGATCCAAGGCCGGCCCGTTCGAGGCGCACGAGCGCGACCCGCAGGAAACGCGCGCTCTCTTCGCCGAGAAGAAATGGGAGCGCGTGTGCGCGTTCCAGACCCGCAATCCCATCCATCGTGCGCACGAGTATCTGATCAAGTGCGCGCTCGAAACCGTCGACGGATTCTTGATCCACCCCGCCATGGGCGAGACCAAGTCCGACGATGTCCCCGCGTCCGCGCGCATGGAGTGCTACCTCGCGCTCACGCAGAACTACTTCCCCGCTAGCCACGTGTCGCTCTCCGTGTTCCCCTACGCGATGCGCTACGCGGGTCCGCGCGAAGCCATCTTGCACGCGCTTCTGCGCAAGAACTACGGGTGCAGCCACTTCATCGTGGGGCGCGACCACGCGGGCGTCGGTAACTACTATGGCACCTACGACGCACAGCGGATCTTCTCGCAGTTCGACGCCGGCGAGCTCGGCATCACGCCGATCTTCTTCGAGCATTCATTCTATTGCAAGCGCTGCGGCGGCATGGCGTCGGAGAAGACGTGCCCGCACGGCGCCGCCGAGCGCGTGGCGCTGTCCGGCACCAAAGTGCGCGAGATGCTCGTGGCGGGTACCCCGCTGCCCGACGAATTCACGCGCCGCGAAGTCTCGACCATCCTCGAGCGGCACTATGCGGGGGCGCGTAGCGCATGAGCCGTCGCCTGGTCGTGATCGGCCTTGACTGCGTGACGCCCGAACTCTTGTTCGGTCCGTGGCTCGCCGACCTGCCCAACGTCCGCCGCTTGATGGCGGACGGGCTCCACGGCCGTCTCCAGTCGACCATCCCGCCCATCACGGTGCCGGCGTGGATGGCGATGATGACCTCGCACGACCCCGGCACGCTCGGCGTGTACGGATTTCGCAATCGCAAGTCGTACCAGTACGACGACAACTTCACCGTCAACGCGTCGCACGTGTCGTCGAAGACGGTGTGGAACCTTCTCTCCGTGAATCGCAAGCGCTCGCTGGTGATGGGCGTTCCCCTGACGTACCCGCCCAAGCCGCTCAACGGCGCCCTGGTGGGTTGCTTTCTCACGCCCGACAAGAGCGCGACCTTCACCTACCCTCCCGAGCTGCAGTCGCGCTTGGACACGCTGGCCGGCGGCGAATACTTGATCGACGTGAAAGATTTTCGCAACGAGCGCCGTCGTGAGACGCTCGCGCAAATCCAAGTGATGACGGAGCGACGATTCCGCGCGTTTCGCGCGCTCTTGCGCGAGAACGACTGGGACTTCGCCATGATGGTGGAGATGGGACCCGACCGCATCCACCACGCCTTTTGGCGCTTCATCGACCCGGGCCACCGTCTCTACCAGCGCGGCAACGAGTTCGAGGACGTCGTGCGCGAGTATTACATCCAGATGGACCAGGAAATCGGGCGCACCGTCGACGCGCTCCCAAAAGATACTTCGGTGATCGTGGTGTCGGACCACGGCGCCAAGCGCATGGTCGGCGCGATCGCGATCAACGACTTCTTGGTGCGCGAGGGGTACCTCACCCTCAAGACGACGCCGACGTCCCCCACCCGTCTCAAGGCCGACATGGTCGACTGGGATCGTACGTTGGCGTGGGGCGACGGCGGCTACTACGCGCGCGTGTTCCTGAACGTGCGCGGGCGCGAACCCAACGGACAGATCGCGCCCGCCGACGTCGCGCGCGTGCGCGGCGAGCTCAGGCAAAAGTTGGAAGCACTCGGCGACGCCGACGGGAATCCCATCGGAACCCGCGCGCTCTTCCCCGAAGACGTTTACAAAGAGTGCAAGGGCATCCCGCCCGACTTGATCGTGTACCTCGGCAACCTCGACTGGCGCAGCGCCGGCACCGTCGGCAACGCGAACGTCCACTTGTTCGACAACGACACCGGACCCGACGACGCCAACCACGCGCCCGAAGGCGTCTTCGTGTGGCACAATCGAGGCAAGGCGCCCGCGCGTTCCACCGAGCGCGTGTCGATCTACGACGTGGCGCCGTCGATTCTCGATTTCTTTTCGATTCCCACCCCGCCCGACATGGTCGGGCGGCCGCTCTAGACCAACCCAACCGGAGGATTCATGAAAGGCTTCACACTGTGGTTCACGGGGCTCCCGTCGTCGGGCAAGTCGACGCTCGCGCGCCGCGTCGAAGAAATTCTGCTCGAGCGCGGCATGAGCGTCGAAGTCCTCGACGGCGACGAGGTGCGCGAGAACTTGAGCAAGGGGCTCGGGTTTTCGAAGGCGGACCGCGACACCAACATCCGGCGCATCGGCTTCGTCGCCAAGCTGCTCTCGCGCAACGGCGTGGTTGCGATCACCGCGGCGATTTCTCCCTACAAGGACGTCCGCGACGAGATGCGCCGCGCGATCGGGCGCTTCGTCGAAGTGTACGTGCAGTGCCCCATCGACGTCTTGAAGGAGCGCGACGTGAAAGGCCTCTACAAGAAAGCGCTCGCGGGCGAGATCAAGCACTTCACCGGGGTCGACGACCCCTACGAAGCGCCTACGCGCGCGGAGATCGTGATCGACAGCGATCGCGAGTCGGTCGACGAAAGCGTGGCCAAGATCGTGCGCACACTCGAAGTGATGGAGTTCATCCCGCGCGGTGTGGGCGGGGATTATTCGGCCGCCGACGAAGAGACCATCAAGACTCGACTGAAAGACCTCGGCTACATCTAGGCGTTCCATGGCGCGCAAGTGGCATCAGCAGCCGACCCAGCGCGCGTGCGTCGTCGGACTCGACGGCGTGCCGTGCTCGATGATTCGTCGCTTCGTCGACGCGGGCGTGATGCCGCGCCTGGGCGAGATCGCACGCGCGGGGTCGCTGCACGACATGACGGTGTCGCTGCCGGAGATTTCGTCGGTGAGCTGGTCGACCTTCATGACCGGGAAGAATCCCGGCGAGCACGGGATCTTCGGGTTCACCGACTTGCACGCGGGGACGTATACGCAGAGCTTCCCGAGCTTCCGCGACGTGAAGACGCCGACGATTTGGGACCACCTCGGCGAGCACAAGATGCGCAGCGTCGTCATCAACCAACCCGCCACCTACCCCGCGCGGCCCATCCACGGCGCGCTGGTGTCGGGCTTCGTCGCCGTCCACCTCGACAAGTCGGTCTTTCCGGCGCGCTACCTGCGCACGGTGCGCGACCTCGACTACCAGATCGACTTGGATCTGGAGGAAGTACGCAACCAGCCCGACCTCCTCTTCCCGCGTTTGCACGAATTGCTGCGCGTGCGCGAACGGCTCATGGACGTGCTGTGGGAAGAAGAGAAATGGAACCTCATGCAAGTCGTGGTGACCGGCACCGACCGTTTGCACCACTTGCGCATGGATGCCTACGAGGACGAATCGCACCCCGACCACGGCGCCTTCCTCGACTACTATCGCGCGGTCGACGCCTTCGTGGGGCGCGTCTACGACCGTTTCGCGGCCGACGAAGAGGCGCGCGGCTTCTTCGTCCTCTCCGACCACGGCTTTTGCCGCACGCGCTTCGAGGTCAACGTCAACGCGGTGCTCGCGAGACACGGCTTTCTCGCCTTCACCAGCCCCGACGCCAAGTCGATCGACGCAATCTCGGAGCGCGCGACCGCTTTCGCGCTCGACCCCGCGCGCATTTATCTGCATAAGCGCGGGAAGTATCCGCGCGGCGGTGTCGCACCCGACCGCGAAGGCGCAATCCTCAAGGAGATCGCCGATGCGTTTGCGTCTCTCACCCACGACGGCGAACGCGTGATTCGCCACATCTTCTACGGGCGCGACGTCTACTCCGGCGCCGAGGCTCCTCACGGCCCCGATCTCCTCTTGGTGCCGGAGCCGGGGTTCGACTTGAAGGGGCGCGTCGGGGCCGCCGACGTGGTCGCACCGCGGCGCCTGCAAGGGATGCACACCTGGGAGGACGCGTTTCTTGTCACCACGCGCGCGCAAGCGGTTCCTCGCGATCGCGCGACCACGCTGATCGACGTCCCCCGCATGATCCTCGAGGACCTCGACGTCCATGCGCTGGCATCGTAGCCATACCGCGCTCGCGCTCGTGTTGGTCGCGTGGCCCGCGGCCGCGCTCGCCTACGTCGGCCCCGGCGCCGGTTTCGCGCTCATCTCGTCGTTTCTCACCATCGCGGTCGCCTTCGTGGCGGCGTTCTTCGCGTTCCTTGCGCTTCCCGTGCGCGCGACGGTGCGCGCGCTCCGTCGACGCCGTTCGCTCAAGCGCGCGCGTGTGCAGAAGGCGATCGTGCTCGGCCTGGACGGGCTCGAGCCCGAGATCTGCGAAGCGATGATGGCGCGCGGCGAACTCCCCCACCTCGCGCGCCTGCGCGACAGCGGAACCTACCGCCGCCTGGAGACGTCGATGCCTGCGCTCTCGCCGGTCGCGTGGTCGACCTTCGCCACCGGCACCGATCCTTCGCGCCACGGCATCTACGACTTCATCGCGCGCGACCCGCGCACCTACGGCGCCAAGCTGTCGTCGAGCGAGGTGTACGGGCGCTCGCGCATCCTGCGCGTGGGGCCGATTGCGATCCCGCTGGGAGCGGGCGCCGGCGTGCGCGGCCTGCGCAAGAGCCGCACCTTCTGGAGTGTCCTCACCGAGCACGGAGTGTTCAGCTCGGTGTTGCGCGTGCCGATCACGTTCCCGGTCGAGAAGATCGACGGGGTGATGGTAGCGGGCATGTGCGTGCCCGATCTGCGCGGGAGCCAGGGCTCGTTCACGTTCATCACGAGCGACGCCGCGCGCGCGCCCCACGGCGGCGTCACCGTGGCGATCGCGCGCGAAGGCGGCGACGTCGACATTCCGGGGCCGCCGAGTCCGCTGCGCGACGAGACGCTCGTCGCGCGCGTCAGCATTCGCCGTCGCGCGCGTCGCGGCGGCGAGCACTTCGAGCTCGAAGCGGGCGCGCACCGCGTCGCGCTGGTCGAAGGGCGCTACTCGCCGTGGGTGCGCCTCGCGTTTCGCGCCGCGCGCGGCGTCACCCTGCACGGCATCGTGCGCTTCCTCCCGGTCGCGCTGAACGGTTCCATCGCGGTGTACATGACGCCGATCCAGGTCGACCCCGAGAAACCGGCCATGCCGGTGTCGTACCCGTCGGTGTTCTCGATCCACCTTGCGAAGCTCTTGGGGCCGTTCGGGACGCTGGGCCTGCTCGAAGACACCGGCGCACTCAACGAAGGCGCCATCGACGAGCAGGGATTCCTCGACCAAGCCTACCTCTATCACGACGAGCGGCGCGCGATGTGGCTGCACTCGCTCGCGCGGCTGCGGAGCGGCCTCGCGGTGTGCGTGTTCGACATTTCGGACCGGCTGCAGCACATGTTCTTCCGCTATCTGGACCCCGCGCACCCGGCCAACGCGGGGCGCGACCTCACGCGTCACGCGGGCGCCATCGAAGAGATGTACCGTCGCATGGACGTACTGGTCGGTGAAACTATGCGTCACGTCGACGGGCGCACCGCGTTGTTCGTCATCTCCGACCACGGCTTCAAGACCTTCCAGCGCGGCGTGAACTTGAACGCGTGGCTCGAGCGCGAAGGTTTGCTGGTGACGAAGGACGGCGAAGCGCCCGGCGAATACCTGAGCGCGATCGACTGGTCGCGCACGCGCGCGTACGCGCTGGGGTTGGGCGGCATCTACATCAATCGCAAGGGCCGCGAATCGCACGGCATCGTGGAGGCGTCCGATCTCGACGTGCTCAAGCGCCGCATCGTCGACGGGCTCACCGCGCTCGAGGACGACGGCACGCGCTGCATCCGCCGCGTGGTCGACGTCGCCAAGGAGTGGAGCGGTCCCTATCGCGAGACCGGCCCCGA